>CAZFVS010000010.1:6750-18908 GCA_964522265.1 uncultured Gammaproteobacteria bacterium
AAACCTATAAGTATTGAAAGGTTCTGACCCGAAACAACCACAATATGGATTGTAGAAGTTTTCCGCAAGGCACTGTTAAAATCATCTGGAAGTTCAGATTTGACACCCAGTAAAATCCCGGAAAGAAGAGCTGCCTGGGGTTGGGGCAAGATTTCATCAATCTTACCTGCCAAAAATTCTCTGACAGGAATAAATTCAGAAGCCAGATTCTCCAATTCAGGATTTGTGCTAAATCTATGCAAACCTCCAATCCACACTACTCTGAGTAAAAAAAGTGCCAGGAATAAAAATGAAGCCCCTAAAAAAAGTTTATTCAATGGAGGTCAATTAGATCTTTAATTTTATTAAAAACTGCTGCAGAAACAATTCTTTTTGTCTTCAGCTCACCAGTATCAGCATATGGTCTGGCTGATATTATCTTGCCAGCTGTTACACTACCAACTGAGGGTAACGACTCCAGCTCGCTCTGTGAAGCGGTATTTAATCCGATTCTGTCCATGCCTATGCTCCCTCCGCTTACACCCCCTGCACCTTTGCTAAAGATAGCTGAATCTCCTTCAAAGGGAATATATATCTTCGTACCGTCTGATAGTTTTTGGGATAAGTTTAAATTTTTTGCAATAAATTCACTGTTGGCATTTTCACTAAAACCTCCGGCTGCTTTAATGGCATCCTCTACCCTGGCATCCATACCGAGATTATGAATACCGGGATTTTTAACAGCCCCTGAGATATCAACCTTTATTTGGCTTGATTGCTGAAAACTGTTCTGGTTTACCAGACTGGCTTTGGGATAAATCCTGGGTTTGTCTAAAAATTTGGAGCTGGCGATACCGCCAATAATAAGAACTAAACCTATAATGCTTAGAGAGAGGGGTAGTTTATACTGGTCTATAAATTGATTGAGGTATTCCAATCAGTAAGATATACCATATATAAGTTTAAGATTCAAATACAATTTAATATCTTTAAAAGTCAATATTTAAGACGGTGCTAATCTTTTCCTGTATTTCTTGAGCCATATAGCATAAACTTTAACTAAATGGTGTAAACTCCTATCTTCTAATTCTTTCTTAATCACACCCCCATAATGAGGATATCTATGGAGCTTTGGATTCGGAGAAGAAAAACCATGGGTATAGTGGCAAAGCTCGTGGGCAATGGTGTGGTCTATAATCTCCTGGGGTATATTCTCATCTTTAAACATACTCGTTATAGTAATATAAGAATGTTTTGTTGTATGGTCAAATCTAATAGAACCTAATCTGAATTTTGAGTATCTGCCAAATTTTATAAAAACAGGGTTGGTTTGTTTAACGTCAAAAAAATAGTTTGACCAAAGTTCATTAAGCCTGGCAAGCAGCCAGACATCATTCCTCCCAAAACTTTTTTTTCTGGATTTCACTGATTCTCCTTATTGATAACTTCTCAATTATTTAGCATTACAGAGTAGCCATTAAAATGTCAAGCGAGAATGCAAACCCTCGTGCTAAACATTTAGAAATGAAAAACTATAAAAAATTTAAAATCTTCAGAAAAATTATTAAAATTTTCAAAATTAAGAAATACTAAAAATTTAATAATAAAGTTGCCAGAAAAGTCTAAAATAACGATCTTTTAGCTTTAGCAGTTATCTCATTGATAGTGCCACTTTTGAGATAGTATTTGAAAAAGGCTATTAAAAAAATATTCTCGTGTGTAAAATCTTGTGAAAAATCTTAGACCACCAAATTTAACACCCTTCCCCTAATATATATTATTTTTTTAGGGGTTAATCCTTGCATATGCTTTTGAACTTTTGTACTTGCCAGAGCTAATTGTTCTACTTTCAAACTATCCTCTACTATCTCTTTATCTATCAGCAGTATCTCCCTAACCTTACCGTTAACTTGTACAGCTACTGTCAATTTTTCTTCTTTTATATATCTCTCCTCAGATTTTGGCCATGGCTGAAGATGGATTGAATATTTTTCCCCCATAATCTGCCAAAGTTCTTCAGTAATGTGGGGTGCCAGTGGTGCTAAAAGCAGTAACAGCGTATGATACTCCTGCTTTGAAACAGCTGCTTTCCTGCTTAGATAGTTTAACCACTGCATTATTGACGCAATTGCTGTATTATTTTTCATTCCTCCTAGATCTGTTTCAACTTTTTTTATTGTCTTATGCATCATCCTCAAATCATTGTCGTCCGGAACCACTTTCCCAACTTTATCCAGCAACCCCCAAACCCGCTGCAGAAAATGATAGACTCCACTGATTCCATCGGGATTCCAGGGAGTAACAATTTCTATCGGTCCCAAGAATGAAAGGTAGAGCCTGACTGCATCTGCACCGAATTTATTCACTTCTTCATCAGGATTTATTACATTCCCCTTGGACTTACTCATCCTTTGGCCATCCTGGCCTAAAATCACTCCGTGATGGATCCTTTTTTTGGCATATTCATCAAAGTTGACAATCCCAAGATCGAAAAAGAATTTAGTAAAAAACCTGGAGTAAAGTGCATGACCAAAAGTATGTTCAGCCCCGCCAATGTAAATTTCCAACGGAAACCAGTTATTTATAATCTCTTTATCAAAGATTTTAAGGCTATTGTGCGGATCCAAATACCTGAGAAAATACCAAGAATTATCCATAAAACCGTCTAAAGTCTCTGTCTCCCTTTCAGCCCTTCCACCACACTTTGGGCATTTGACATCCACCCACTCTTGTGCTGTGGCTAGCGGAGCCTTACCTTTGGGCAAAAAATCAACCTTGTAGGGAAGTTTAACCGGCAAATCTTCAAAAGGCACCGGCACTACTCCGCAACTGGCACAATAAATTACAGGTATCGGAGTACCCCAATACCTTTGCCTGGAAATTGACCAGTCACGCAGATGGTAATTAACTTTAATTTTCCCCAAGTGATGCTTTACTATTGATTTTGATATTTTTTCTCGAGCTTCTTCCGATCTTAAACCTGAATATTCTCCGCTGCTGACCAATATTCCTTCCCCTGTATAAGGCATATCTTCTTTACCGGTTATTACTCTTTTAATCTCCAGGTTATTTTTTTTGGCAAATTCAAAATCCCTCTCATCATGAGCAGGCACTGCCATAATTGCACCTGTTCCGTAACCAGGCAAAACATAGTCTGCTACCCAAACTTGGATTTTATTATCAGTGAATGGATTTTTAACAAATCCACCTGTAAATACTCCAATTTTATCCTTATTTTCTTTTCTTTCCTGTTCTGATTTTTTCTTGGCTTTAGCTATGTACTCTTCTACCTGTTTTTTTCTGTCTGGTGTTACAAATTTTTTCAATTCCGGGTATTCCGGACTTAAAACCATAAAAGTAGCCCCAAAAATAGTGTCAGGACGGGTGGTAAATACTTCGATGTCATCAAACCCAACAACAACCCCTTCACTCCTGCCTATCCAGGAATTTTGGGCATCCCGTAAGGATTTTGGCCAATCTACACTTGGTGTTTCGGGCCAGATCAATCTGTCTGCATAAGCGGTAATTTTTAAAAACCACTGATCTACCTCTTTTTTAACAACTTCTGAGCCGCATCTCCAACATTTACCATTTTCAATATTTTCCTCAGCCAAAACTGTCTGATCGGTCGAACACCAACTGGATAAAGCTTTTCCTTTGTAGGCAATACCCTTTTCTAGCATTTTAAGAAAAATCCATTGATTCCACTTGTAATAATCAGGGTCACAAGCTATAGTACTATATCGCCAATCGAACATATTCCCCATAGTTTTAAACTGTTTAATCATCGATTTGATGTTTGAATATGCCCAATCATTAGGATGAATTCCTCTTTTTATAGCTGCGTTTTCAGCCGGAAGACCAAAAGCATCGAAACCAATAGGAAAAACAACATTAAAACCCTGCATTCGTTTAAATCTGGAAAGGATATCCCCGTAGCTGAAAGTAAACCAATGCCCCATATGCAGATCACCGGAACAATAAGGTAGCTCAACCAGGGTATAGAATTTGTTTTTGTAATGCTCTAAATTAGTTTCATACAAGCCATCCTTTGCCCATCTTTTTTGCCATTTAGCCTCTATGCTCCCTGGAATATATCTTTTCATACTTTAATCATAACACCACTAATATTGTCCTGCAAGGAAGAATTAATAGATCTTGCAATTTGTTAAAGCTCATCTAACCTACCAACCTTTTCACAAAAGTAATCTTCTTTAAAAAAGATCAATTTGTTATATTTCAGTTGTATTCACATAGATATTTTCATGCATTTAAGTTTCGTGAAAATATTTTTATGCTCGTGCGGGAAATAAATTGTACTGCTGTGTATTGTTTTGATTACTTGACGGGGTATACACCTTTGTGGACTGGAGGAGATTTGGACTCCTGACCTTTCCGTTGCGAACGGAATGCTCTACCACTGAGCTACCAGCCCAATATACTTTGCGTTCGGTGGACCCGAGGGGAATGAGTCTTCGATGACTCGCCTCTTCCCCTTTTCCCCCTCACTGCGTTCGGTGGACCCGAGGGGAATCGAACCCCTAACCTCTTCCATGCCATGGAAGCGCGATAACCGTTACGCTACGGGCCCTTTTACTTAAATTATACTACTCTTTAATTTTCTTTGAGATAGTTATAAATATCTTCTGAAAGTTTTGCTAAAGTTTCAACCCCATCATCTTCATATTTCAAATTACTACTCATCAGTACAATAATATATGGATCTATCTCATTCTCTATCTTTCCAGGTAAAAAAACAATTCCGGCATCATGTCTTATTCTGGGTAACTCACCTGTTTTATGGGCAATTTTTAATGCCTTTGGCAGTTTTGCAGGAATACGGTCGTTTATCCTGGATCTACTGAGCAGATCTATAATCTTTTGGGATGTCTGGGGAGAAACTACCTTCCCTAGATAAAGTTTTTCAAAAAATAAAGCTATATCTTTTGCTGTTGTAGAAATGGGGTCTTTGATTACAGTCTTATCCGCTCCAATTTTATTAGCCTGTTCCCGTACTTTATCCCAACTGATTTTTTCCGCCAGCATAATAGCGGCATAGTTGTCCGAAATTGTCGCAATCCTTTCCAGAAGTTCTGAAACAGTGTAGGTTATTGAATCATCTTTCAGCATCTCATAACCAAAGTCTATAAACCCTAAAACTTTCTCCAGATGGGCTGAATCTGCAGTTACCTTATCATCCTCTGTAATTTCACCATTTTCAATTGCCTGGAAAGCTGCAGCGAGTAGAAACAACTTGTATAAAGATCCTGCAGGAAAGATGTTTTCTTCATTTACAGCATATTCTTCCGCATTATTATTTATACTTTTAACAAAAACCGCATATTCTCCCTCTTTATCTTCTAAATCAGCCTCAATTATAGGTTTGAGCCTACTTTGGGTAAAGCTGAAACTCCACTTTTGGGAAAAATCACCAGGCTTTATTAAAGGTTTTTTATTCCCTGCTATGACAAAGCGGCTGAAAATAATAAGCAGAACAAGGAAAATCAATACAACAGTAGCTAATTTACTTTTGGCGTCCCCTTCTTTGCTATTTTAAAATAGCCAACGGGTTAACAGCAACTCCTTTAAAAGATCGTAACTCTATTGAAACAACGATTTCAATAGAGGTGAAGATCTCGCAAGGGAGTTGCTATTTCAATATTGCTAATGGGTTAACAGCAACTCCCTTAAAATGGATCTCAAAGTGAAGATGTGTCCCGGTGGAACGGCCGGTTGAACCCATCTGCCCAATAGTCTGGCCTCTGGATACCTGTTGGCCGACAGAAACATAAATATTAGAAAGGTGGGCATAAAGGGTCTTATAGCCATTCTCATGATCTATAACCACCCTATTGCCATAACCATAATTATCAGGCCACCCGGCAACCACGACAGTCCCCCCGTCTGCAGCCAGGATAGGAGGAGCTGATCGGTTGGGCAGATCTATTCCGGGATGATACCATGAAAAATATTGGGAGATACCTTGAGAAACAGCCGGCCAAATAAAGTTACCGCCTCCCGGTGCACTGAATTGGGCAGAAGGACCCTGGGGTTGGGGTTTTGGTTTGGGTGCAACTTTTATTTCGGGAGGACTACCATCAGGAATAATAAGAACCTGACCAGTTTTTAATTTAAAATCATCAGGTATATCATTAAATGGATAGTCCAAAATGGCCTGTGAGGCTGCAGAATATTTTTTAGCAACAGATTCCAAGGTATCTCCGTCTTTAACTGTCAGAGCCACTCCTGATACAGGCAATATCTTTAAAACCTGGCCTGGTTTTATACTATGGATGGAATCCAAATTGTTAGCCCATTTGATAGTATCTAAAGATATCTTAAATTTTTCTGCCAATTGAGAAAGCGTTTCACCGTTTTTAACTTCATATTCTATGATCTCCGAACGGGGTTTAGAGGAAACATCAGTATGAAAATCAACGAAAGAATCCAGACTTACCCCTGAGGCATTTGGATCAAAGGTTTCAATAATCCTAGGGTCTGGACCACCAACTCCCGGCAAAGAGGAAGCTACCAAGGAATTACCGCCTAATACCCCTGAGGTTAAAACTCCAACCGAAGCGAGTCCTACCATCGAGGTATGCCAAACGTGTTTTTGAAACTTCCCTCTCCTATGCATTAATAACTCAACTGAAAGATTTTTGAACCGTTCAAAATGTATACCAAATGAACGGGTTTTTCTGGATTGGTAGACTACCAAAAACTTCAATAGTGAAGCTAAATCATCTTTAGCAGAGTTCATTAGGGTCAAAAGCCATTGTAACAGAGAAGGTCAATGGGATGTCAACTTGACAAGAGGTGGTAAAGGAAGTTATTTAACGTCTTTTAAAGAATTTAGGAATTCTTCGTTATCCGCAGTTTTCTCAAGCCTTTCCAAAAATACCGCTGTCCTTTCTTCCCCATTTAGGATTCCCAGCATCCTTCTCATCACAATTATCTTTTTATATGTATCCTCTTTAAAAAGCAGCTGCTCTTGCCTGGTCGACGAGGCTTCAATATCAATTGCGGGGTATATCCTTCTCTCTGCCAAACGGCGGTCAAGATGAAGCTCCATATCTCCGGTACCTTTGAATTCTTCATAAATCAGGTCATCCATCCTCGACCCTGTATCAACCAGGGCAGTGCCGATTATCGTAAGTGACCCTCCCTCCTCACAATTTCTGGCTGCACCGAAGAAATGCTTGGGAGGGTAAAGCGCCACAGGATCAAAACCACCGGATAGAGTTCTGCCTGAAGGGGGTACAACTAAATTGTAAGCCCTGCCCAGCCTGGTAACAGAATCAAGCAAGATTATCACATCCTTGCCTTCCTCAACCAACCGCTTAGCTCGCTCCAAAGCGATCTCTGCAGCCCTGGTCTGGTTTTCTGCCGGCTCATCAAAATTGGAGGCGATCACATCACCTTTAATGGAGCGGGAGATATCCGTCACCTCTTCAGGCCGCTCTCCAACCAAAACTGCCATTAAAACCGCCTCCGGATGATTCTTAGCAATCCCGGCTGCTATATCCTTTAAGATAGTTGTTTTGCCGGCTTTTGGGGGAGAAACAATTAAACCGCGCTGACCAAAACCGATCGGAGCAATCAAGTCTATTACGCGCTGGGATGAGGGTTGCTTGCCTGTTTCAAGCTTAATGTGTCTGTTAGGATAGATCGCTATTAAATCTTCGAACTTCACCCTTTTGATGCGTGTACCTGCCTCGGAGACCATTTTTTCGGCGTCTTTACCGTTAACTTTATCCACCTGTAAGAGCCCAAAATAACGTTCGTTTTCCTTCGGCTGCCTTGCCCCGCCTTCCACAAAATCCCCCGGACGTAAATTGAAACGCCTAATTTGGCTTGCAGAGATATAAACATCCCTATCGCTTGGTGTATATTTCGGTCTTAAGAACCCATGCCCTTCCGGCATAATATCCAGATATCCTGCAACCTGTTCTGTGGGAACATCACGGGGAGAATATTCACGCTCAAAACCGTTTGAGCGGTACCCATTTCTGTATGAGTTATTTCGGAATGACTCAGAAGTACTCGGAAAGTCAGAAGATTCAACACTTTTGGTTGTCTGATTATCTGACTCACTGCTACTCTGGCTTGCTGAGTTGTTCTGACCTCCGAAGCCCACTACATCCTCAACTGACAACTTCTTAGTCTTATCATCTGAGGTATCTGTAACAATTTTAGGCTTAAATGAACGTGTATTCGCCATAAAGTGAAAGATTAAATTTCATTAGGGATAGAGGTCTATTTATTTAATAATATATTTGGAAAAGACAAATTTGAGTATCTAACTATTATATTAGAACACAAATTCAATACTATGTCAAGATGACAACTCATGTACTAATTCAGATTGGAGACTTGACCCTGCCCTGCTCCGGCGCAGCCGGAGGGTGTAATGTCAAATCTCCTCCCGCTGTTAGGGACCAATATCGGGGACTTGTCCCTGCCCTAGACAAACCCCCGATACTGATCCATAATCCCTCAAAACTGAGGACTTGACCCTTCAGCAAGTTCAGGGTCTTGTCCTCAAAACTGAGGACTTGACAAAAAAGCAGTTTTATGAATATTCTATTATTTAGAGAATAACTTCTAACTGCTCTTGAGGTTATTTTCGTAATTAACGAAAGAGCATTGCTATTCGAGTCCGTCTGCGGTAGTAATGCTCTTTTTTTGTGCTTTTAAAGAACTCTTAGGGCAATTGTTGTTAATTCCTGACCATTAAAATTAGCCTTTGGTCAGTATCTGACAAAATTTTTCTCACATGACTCCCCATTGGATCTTGATTATCTGTATATACTCTTTTTTTCACCACTGTACCCAATTTAAATCTGGTGTTTAATCTAAAATTAATCATTCTAGAAGAAGATAGCATATTGAAAACTATTTGTCAAGATTTATAAATCCCATAGCAAAAAGTATTCGGAATTATGGGCATCCTAGAGTTTATTTTCGGGGATATCGTACTAGTTTTAGCTTGATTGGACAACCTAATTGTGATCCTACTTTAAACTTTTGCACAGAAACAAAGGGGTGTGGATAACTTATAATCGTACTTGATCTAAAAGGTGAAAAAGGTTATAAAAGTGCCAATGGAAAAAACTTTAATCTCTATCATCGTACCGGCTTACAAACAAGAGAAAACTATTGCTCGAAACCTCCGCAGAATCAAAAGTGTCTTGGATAAACTCAGATATAAAACAGAACTAATCTGTGTCGTCGACGGGTTTGCGGATAAAACATTAGCAAAATCGGCTGAATTTGCCAAAAAAAACAAAAACATTAAAGTGATCGGCTATGAAACAAACAGGGGCAAGGGCTATGCGGTACGTTTCGGCATGGCTAAAGCCAAAGGTAACATCATAGCTTTCATCGATTCCGGAATGGATTTAAACCCTAATGGTTTGTCAATGCTCCTGGAGCATTTTGAATGGTACGGGGCTGATATCATTGCGGGGTCAAAAAGACATCCTGCTTCAAAAGTGACTTATCCCTGGCAAAGAAAGATACTTTCCGTGGGATATCAAATTTTAGTCGCCGTCTTATTCGGATTAAAAATCCGGGATACCCAAGTAGGTATGAAGTTTTTCAGGAAGGAGGTTTTGGAAAAAGTACTGCCCCGCTTACTTGTAAAAACCTACGCTTTTGATATTGAAATACTGGCTGTTGCAAATTATATCGGTTTTAAAAGGATTTTTGAGGCTCCGGTGGAGATCAAACTGGAGTTTGGCAATACCTCAGCGGTTACCGGCAAAAACTTTTATATAACAATCTTCAGGATACTCTGGGATACTTTAGCGGTTTTTTACAGGTTGAAGCTCATGCATTATTATTCTGATAAAAATCACCGGCGCTGGGTGTTTGACCCGGAGCTTAACTTTAGGGTAAATATAGGGTAATCGGACTGAGCGAGAAATGATTAAGATTAATATTCAATCATTTCGAGCGAGGGAGATCGCTTGCAAATTGCGAAGCAATTTGACAAGGGCAAAGTAAAGCTTCTGTAATTATGAACATATTAATCCTTTCCTGGCGCGACCCTAAACACCCTTTAGCAGGAGGTGCAGAACAGGTTACCCATGAACACGCCAAAGGCTGGGTAACTGCAGGCCATAAAGTATACCTTTTTGCCTCCAGATTCAAAGGCGCTGCAAAAGAGGAAATGCTCGACGGGGTCAATATTTTAAGAAGCGGGCACGAGTATCTGGGAGTACAGATAGCTGCCTGTTTTTACTATTTAAGAAATCAGTCTAAATTTGATCTGGTGTTTGATCAATTTCATGGCCTGCCGTTTTTTACCCCTCTTTACGTCCAAAAAACCAAGATCGCCGGTATTTATGAAACGGCCAATAAAGTCTGGTTTTTAAACCATTTACACTGGCCTCTGAATATTATCATTGGCGGCTTAGGCTATTTATTGGAACCGATTATTTTTTTATTTTATAAGAATATTTTCTTTGTGGTGGTATCTGCATCAACCAAACTGGAGATCGAAAAAATGGGTATATCTGCAAATTTTATCAAAATTGTCCCCGCGGGCATCATCACAGCAAAATCCAAAAATTCCCTTAAGAAAACTCCTACTCATACTCTTGTCTATCTTGGGACATTATCTAAAGACAAGGGCATTGAAGATGCACTCAGGTGTTTCTATTTTTTAACACTGCTTGGCAGCTACCGTTTCTGGATAATTGGAAAGTCCCAGACAAAAGCTTACGGATGGGCTGTGCGAAAAATGGCTGGAAAATTAGGGATTTTGAAAAAAACAAGATTTTTCGGTTATGTTTCTGACCGGAAAAAATTCCAGCTTCTTTCGCGGGCACACCTGCTTATTAACCCATCTGCCAGGGAAGGCTGGGGGCTGGTCAATATTGAAGCTAACAGCGTCAGGACGCCTATTGTAGCATACAGATCTCCTGGACTGGTCGATTCTGTCAAAGATGGGATAAGCGGAATACTTTGTCAACAAAATACACCTCTTGAACTTGCAAATAATGTTCTCAATTTACTAAATGACCGAAAAAAATACAGCAGGCTTCAAAAAGGGGCTTTAGCATGGAGTAAAAAATTCACATGGGAAAGGTCAAAAAAAATGAGCTTGAAGTTAATTGAAAAAAATGCCGCTTAATTTGTATAATCCAAACTAATGCATTATCCTTTTGTCTCTGTTATTATCCCCACCAAAAATGAAGAAAAAAATATTGTCCGATGTCTAAAATCTGTCAAAAAGCAAAAATATCCGGGCAGGATTGAGATTATCGTTATTGATAATTTTTCAGCAGACCAAACAGTTAAACTTGCAAAAAAATATACTATGAAAGTCTTTCTAAAAGGCCCTGAACGCTCAACTCAGCGTAATTTTGGTGCTCAAAAAGCTAAAGGCAAATATCTGTTATTTATTGACGCAGACATGGAGATTAAACCCAATACTATCTCAAGTTGTCTTTCTTTCTACCAACCACCAATCACCCTGCCTGTCCTGACTGCCGTCAGGCAAGACAACCACCAACCACCAATCCTTGCTCTCAAAGAACACTCTGTAGGCCATACTTTCTGGAGTAAGGCTTTAGCACTCGAGCGTAACTGCTATCATGATGCAACCTGGCTTTTGGGTGCCAGGTTTTTCCCAAAGAAGGATTTTTTGAAAATTGGCGGTTATGACCCAAAACTTATTGCAGCAGAGGATTGGGATTTAACCTTACGATTTGCCAAAGCAGGTTACTCTACCCAAATCTCCCTCATCTCCCTCATCACCCATCATGAATCCAAAGATTCTCTTTCAAAACTGCTGCAGAAAGAGCTCTATTATATTAAAGACATAAAGCACTACCAGAAAAAACACCCAAAAGCCTTTTTTTATCAAAGTAATATTTCATACAGAGTATTCCTCTGGCTGAAAAACTGGCGCACTTTGATCCAGCACCCTATTTTAACTTTGGCATTTTTAAGTTATAAATTTACAGTGTGGGTTTTATGGCGGATTTTTATGTTATGCTCTAAGAAATAAATTATGCGTATATTAGTCACCGGCTCTGCAGGTTTTATGGGTTCACATTTGGTTGATTATCTCATCAAGATGGGACATCAGGTTTATGGAGTGGACGATCTTTCAGGCGGCTACATGCGCAATGTAAACCCCAAGAGTATATTTACCAAACTGGATCTTA
>CAZFVS010000011.1:0-18159 GCA_964522265.1 uncultured Gammaproteobacteria bacterium
TTTTACTTTTGAAAGAAGATCCTGAATCAAGTTCAGGATGACATATGCTGATCCAAAAAAAGATAGGATTAAAAAAGGGTGAAGCGGAATAAGATGCCAGATATGCCCTTTATTGGAAAATAAAAAAGGGAGAGCGAATACTATAAAAAAAATAGAAAATATATAAAATCTTCTCTGTCTTAAAATCAATCCTAAGAAAATAGATACCACCCCTGGCCAAAACCATTTGCCAATCCCACTATGGAGATATTCTTTTAAAAGTTTAAAGTTTTCAAAATATGATGTTCTCACCTCTGCTCCCGGAAAGCCTATCATAAAATACCTACTGAAAAAATCTGATTTATAAAAATATTGGCTGAAAAACCATCCAAGTATTAATGAGGAAATAAGTAACAGTGCATTTCTAAAATCTCTTAATTTTAGTTTGTTTTTCCAAAAAATAATGATGAGCGCAGGAACAATGGTTAAGGGCACCAGTGTTTTTGTCAGAAGTAATGCAACTAAGCTCAGGGAAAATGGCATTAAAAAATGCTTATTTTTACTGGCTTTCAAAGCAAATAAAACGGTTAAAATAAAAAGTGTTGTTAATATAGAATCCAGGTTTCCTGATCTTGATCTATACAAGAACCAGGGAGACGAAGTTAATGCTAAAGCTGATAAAAAACCCACACTTTTGTTAAAAAGTTCCCGACCTAAAAAATAAAGACTAATAACCCCCAAAAAACCAATTATTGCAGGGGCAAACCTTACCCAAAACTCATTGATTCCAAAAAATTTAAAGGAAAGGGCAATCAGCCAAAAACCAAAAGGCGGGTGGTCTGTATAAGAGTTTCCATTAAAAGTTAGGCGCAAAAAATCACCAGTTTTTAAGATATTCCTGGCAATCTCGGCATACCATGCCTCATCCCACGACACCAGTGAAGACTGTCCCAGTTTATAGAAAAAAAGGGGGAGGGTAAGCGATAAAAGGGCAACGGCAATAATATCTAATTTAAATTTTTTCCAAAAATCAGTCATACTTGCCCTGAAGATCGTTAAATTTAATCCGTAAAATATCTCTAACCGCCTCCAGGGAATCTTTGACAATTTGCACCTGTTCAGTCCCAACATGATGCCAATCTACAAAAACACCAGCTATTTTCAAATTTTTTTTCTTTGCAATAAACAAAGCCTCAACGTCAAAACCTGCATTCACAGCTGCACCGGAAGCCTTTGATCTCTTCCAATCCTTAAACATAGGTTTAAAAACTGTAATAATCGCCTTCCTGTTAAACCCTTTAAAGCCGCACTGGGTATCGGCAAAAGGCAGACCCAAAAAAATATTTCTGACCAAAGTAAACACCCATGCTGCTAATTTTCGTAAAACAGGCGCTCCTTTTCTGCCTGAACGGGATCCAATCACAATATCATACCCGCTTTTAAATTTCGGTAACAATTTGTCAATTTCTGTAATCGGGGTCGCTTGATCCATATCAGTAAATAGTGCAATATCACCTTTGGATTTCAACATGCCTGTCATCACTGTAATAGCCTTCCCCCCATGTAAATTCTTAATCAGTTTGAAGTTCTTTTTACTTTTTATCTCCTTTTCAACCACGCCAATCGTATTATTGGTTGACCCGTCATCTATTATAAGAACTTCATACGGGTATCTCTGTGTTTTCAGATAACTATCAATTTCACCAATCGTCTGTCTTTTTAAATTAGCTGCTTCATTATAGGAAGGTACAATTACAGATACTTTTGTTGTCATAGCTGGAAATGGCTTAATTTAAAAAGCCTAACTCCATTAGTACTTTTTTCCCAATCTATTTTACTCCAACCAAAAGCAGCTATCTCATACTTAGGATGACCAACGGGTTTGCATACTTTATCTTCACAAACTACAAATAACTGGTCTGTAATTTCAAAAGGTACTTTTTTGGGTTCATATCCATATAAATCTAAGTAATATTGGTATGCAGCATCATAGTTGTGCTCGGCAATTAGGGCAAAATTAAACGGCTTGTTTCCGGATGCAGCAATAATACTTTTAGAAATTTCCTGTGTTCTTTTAAGCTGATTGTTTGGGGTACTAAATAATGGGCTTCGGGCAATACTTACTATCATTAGAATTAAAACCAAAATAATCATCCCCGCTTTTAAATATTTTTCTATACGCCATGCGGAGCGAATTGTTTGCGTTAAACCACCTAACAGCAAAAACGGTACAGGGTTTAAAAATCCCAAATAGTGATCATAAATTGTCTGTTTGTATAATGATAACCCTAAAATTCCCCCTACCATCCAAACCCCCAAAACCAACATTGGCCAGCTTAAAGCTCTTTCTTTTACCCATTTGTAAAGAGTAATCAGTAAAGGTATTAAAACCAAGGCTGATATAAGTTGAACCAACCATCTATTTTCTCCCGTGATATATCTTTCAATAAGATTATGCGTATAAATAGGATAAATCCTTCCTAAGGCATTCAAAATATTTAAGTTGACTGTTGTTTCCCTGTCACCAAAAAAGAACTTTGAAAAAGCATGAAAATTCATAAAACCATGCCGGAAATCAAATATAACCGGGGGGGACATGAGTATTGCAAACAGTATTCCGGCAAGAATTGTAAAGACAATGAATTTCTTCAAATCTTTTTTACTTATTTTGGTTTTGACTAACTCATAAATCCATAAAACTCCGGCAATGGGCAACAGTATTAAGGATAAATAATGCATTTGGATAGCAAATGCAACTGCTAAACCTGAAAGAAGCAGCCACCTGAAATCTTTATATTTTCTTATGTGGTAAAAACCAATTATTGCAAGCAGCGCAAAAAAGGGTGCCGGGTTAGGGTTCCATGAGGAATGTGAATAGATAATATTTACAGGCGATAAACTATATAGAACTGATGAAATTACAGCTGCAGATTTTCCAAACCATTCACGCGCCAGATAATAAATTAATCCAACGGTAAGCGTCCCCACCAAAACCACCATACCTGCTGCTGCAACTGGGTTCAGCCAAAAAATAGCCATTGGTACGGACATCATGTAATAGTACAGTGGCCCGTTATACATATCTCCGATAGAGGTAGGCGGCCCAATAAGCGGGATGTGGTGCTCCACTAACATCTCTTTGATTATTAAAGCGTCTCTTCCTTCATCACCCAGAAAAAACATATATTGGTCAATCTTATAAAACCTTAATGCTCCGCTGATCAAAATGATTATTAATAATACGCAGGTCTCTTTTTTGTTATTTCTGATCCATTGAATAATTTTTTTCATTTTTTTTATTTAAAATTTAATTCCAACCAAAATTTCATAAAATCCCTAAAACTTCTTAGGACAACATAAAGATTTGCACCCGTTGCTATGCCGAATTTCCTGGGATAATGGTGTACCCCGACTTCAGCAAATCTATATCCTTTACGTTTTGCCTTTACCAACATTTCTATCTGTGTTACTTTTTCTTTCGCTATCAAAGGCTGGATGCTATCAAAAACCTCTCTTTTGATCATCTTGAACCCGCATGAGTAATCTTTGACATGCAGGCCTAAAAAAATTTCAGCCAGGGTCTTCCAACCCCATGTAAAAACTTTTCTTAAAAACGGATCAGCCCGGGTTAACCTATACCCTAAAATTAAATCCGCCTGGTCAGCTTTTTCTAAAAATTTGGTAATTTCTGAAAAATCAAACTGCCCATCCGAATCCATAAATGCCACCCATGGATATCTGGAAGAAACAAATCCGGTCTTTAAAGCATCACCATACCCTTTATTTACCCTATGATTAATCAACCTAATTCTTTTATCTGTTTGTTCCAGCTCTGCAACAGTAGCCGCTGTATTATCTTTTGAGCCATCGTTCACAACTATAATCTCATAATCTTTAAGTTCTAACCCATCCAAGACTTTTTTAACATCTAAAATAGTTTTTTTAATATTTTCTCCCTCATTATATGCCGGAAAAAATACGGAAAGACTTTTTACAATCATTCTAATATGCTAACATCAAAATGTAGCCCTGTCATCTTGATGACCCTTCGAATATGAACAAAGAAGTATTTAAGGTTTTTTTAATGATAGATTTAGCGGCAATTATTATTACATTACTCATATGGTTGCCTCATTTACTTACAATCAAAAGCTTTTTCAACCTTGATTTTAGCAGCGGATTCAATACAATCTACAGGAATTTCGACGGATTGGAGTATGTCGTGATAACCAAAAGTTTTTACAACCCAAACTTGATTGCTAATTTACCCCAATCTCTTCCTGCCACTTATTATGCCTCCCATTTTCCTCTTTATTCAATTTTCATTTTACTGCTTGCACCATTTTTAGGTTTTCTGAAATCCATGTTGTTTGTCCCTTTTGTTTTTACTATATTTTCTGCTAAAGCATTTTATTTACTGATCAGAGACTTTAAACTATCCAACCATCCGTTTTGGCTCACTCTCTTATTTTTAGTTTTGCCTGCGAGGTGGCTGATTGTCCATAGTGTCGGATCTTCAGAACCTATGTTTATATTTTTCATAATCACCGCTCTTTATTGTTTTATGAAATTTGAGCAGTCCCGGAAATGGCTATGGATTTACCTTACCGGATTGTCAGGCCTTTTTGCCCAACTCACCAGACCACCGGGTATTTTGCTTTTTGTTGCATTAGGTATTTACATATTATGGTCCGTCATTGCGAGCCACGTTCATTCACTAAATGCGACGTGGCAATCTAATATCAAAAAAGTGCTTTCATACCATCCCCTGCTGCTTATCCCATTAGGCCTTTTTGCAGTTTTTTACTGGTTTGGGATTTCATATCATGATTTTTGGGCTTATTTTCACTCAGGCGACAATATCCACTTAACTTTTCCTCCATTTCAGGTTTTTGATAAACATCAATTTTGGGTAGGAGATATCTGGCTTGAGGATATCATCTATATTTTTATCCTGGGTTTTTTTGGAGGAATTTATTTACTCAAACAAAAATTGTACCCATTAGCATTTTTTGTACTCATTTATATGGTCGCCTCAAGCATGGTCGTGCACCGTGATATCGCCAGATACACTTTGCCTATTTTTCCGTTTCTGCTGATCGCTTTTGAAAAAATTTTAACCTCCAAGGAATTTAAAATTGTTTTCGTAATAATAGCTTTAGGTGTTTATCTATATACCCAAAATTTTATTATAGAAAATGTGGCCCCTGTGCCAAATTTAGGAGCATTTAACTGATTATGATTAAAGATATCCTTAACGGACATTTCCGTTTTGCAGATAGCATCAACCCTTTTGTTAAAAGTTTTATAATTTCTGAAAGTTTTTTTTGGACATCATGGTCACTTTTTACGCCGATTTTTGCAATTTTTGTAACCAGCAAAATTTCAGGAGGTAATATCCAAGTTGCAGCATCAACATTCAGTATATATTTTGTGGCAAGAATAATATCCGAGATTTTAACAAGTAAAATCTCATCAAAACTGGGCATCCGTGAAAAAATTTCATTGGTTGTTTTAGGAATCTCTTTGGTTAGTATTTCCTATATCGGGTTTGCTTTTACAACCACCGTATTTCCGCTTTATATCTTCTGGATCATTTGTGGCTGGGGTTTTGGCATAGCAACTCCTCCAAAACTTTCACTATTTTCAACACATTTAGACAAAAGCAAGGAAACAGTGGAATGGGGTGCAACAGATTCCATCAATCTTACCCTGATGGCACTTTCTACACTACTGGGAGGTTTTATTGCCAACCAATACGGCTTTAAACCATTATTTCTTTTAGCAAGCATTATTAATATTTTTGCAATAATTCCGTTTATTATCTACAAAATCTCAGCAACTCAGCAAAATAATTAATTATATACTAATTTTGCTCATGCTTCCAGGTTACAAAGTGGTTTATTGTAAAATTCCATATTAAGACTGGCGGTATGGTTGCAAAAAAGTAGAGGTTATAAAATGCGATTTTAATCCCCAAAAATAAAGCAAACCCGTCACCATAGACCATATGCAGAAATTTAACGATTAAAACGCTGATCGCCAGTCCTCCAAGACTTACTAAATTAAAAATCCCCAATTTTTGCCAGAAAGTGCTTTTTGTTTTTCTGTGTCTGAACGTCCAAATATTATTTAAACTAAAATTATTTAGAATCGCTACCTCTGTAGAAAATCCTTTGGCTGTTGCCGGTCTAAACCCCAAAAAAGAGATAAAAAAATTATAGAAAATAAAATCTACCGCAGTCCCTATAAAACCAACCACCCCAAACTTAATAATTGTTTTTGCCCTTCTCGAATAATAAAAGAGTGGAAAATCAATCCCCCATTTGTGGAGTCTGGCATCAATAGCATAAGTTATTACGTCATAAGTATAATTAATAACTTTATTTTTAGAATAACCTTCATGCCTATTTCGAAAAACCAAGGGTACCTCTTTATATTTTGCTCCAGCTAAAATTGCTTCATTTAAAAAAGCCGGTTGTATAATAAATGTCTGCTCCTTCCAGGGTAGTCTTTTCAGATTAATCCTTTTAAAAAGGGCTGGCGTAAATGCTCTTGCTGAATTGGTAAATTCCTTGATACTAAAGGGGCCCATTATAAGTCTGCAGATAAGGGAGGCTCCTGCGCTAAAAAGTCTCCTTTGAAAAGATAATCTATTCTGACCACCTTCAACAAACCTGGAACCAAATACAAAATTATATCCTTCTTCCAGCGCACCAATCAACCTTGGCAAAACATCTGCCTGTACCTGTCCGTCTGCATCAAGCTGAACCATAATATCCGGTTTTAAACTCTTCAGAGAATAGTTGTGACCTTCTATAAGGCCTACTCCCAATCCTCTTCCTACTTTAATAACATGAATCCTTGGGTCTTTTCTTGATAATCCTTCAGCCAGTTCTCCTGTCCCGTCAGGGGAATTACTGTCAGCAATCAAAATCTCAATACTATAACCGGGCAGGTTTTCCTCTTGTTCCAAAACTTCGTCAACAAATTTCTTGAGGCTATTTTTCTCATTATATGTAGGCAAAACAACTACTATTTTTTTTGACATGAGTTTTGATTGTATACGAATTTAGGAGAACTTAGCAAGATCGCTATCTACCATAATACCTATCAGTTCCCTAAATTTAATCTTCGCTTCCCATCCTAAAATTCTTTTAGCCTTAGCAGGATTTCCCCAAAGCGGAGCATGGCTTGGGCCGGTTTCCAGAGGCCTTAAAAAATCAGGGTTTCGTATTACATGGTCTCTCCAGTCCAAACCAACATGTTCGAAAGCAACTTCCAAAAGCTCTTTAATACTATGCGTCTCATTGGTAGCTATAACAAACTCATCAGGCTCATCTTGCTGCATCATCAGCCACATGGCCTGGACATATTCCTTCGCATAGCCCCAATCCCTTTTGGTATCCAGAGCCCCCATTTCCAGTTTCCAATCTTTTGTGATAATTGGTTTACCAGCTTCATTTAAGGGGGGGGTTTTTACTTTATTTACAATGCAGGCCACCCCGACTGTTACTTTCCTGGTTACATATTGCATCCCCCTTCTTGGGCTTTCATGGTTGAATAAAATTCCGCAAACCACAAATAATTTCTCACTACCTTCCCGCAATATCCTGGCGTTGTGGTGTGCCAGCAGTTTTGCAGCCCCATAAGGGTTATTAGGTTTCATTAAAGTATTTTCATCTTGCGGTGCAACAGGAGGGGCTCCATATAATTCAGAGGTTGAAGCCTGATATACCCTCACACTACGCCCTGACCGCTTCAATCTTAAGGCAGATTCATAAATCCTCAAAGGGCCAAGTGCGTTTATATCAGAGGTATAAACCCTTCTTTTGAAAGAGTCTGCCGGTGATGCCTCCGCACCCAAATTGTAGATTTCATCCGGTTTGAATTCTGAAACAGCAGCTTCAATAGATCTCTCATCATCTAAACTTCCTCTGAAAAATTGGATTTCAGAGCGCAAATGATCAACATTGCCTAAATGCCCTGTACTGCTGCTGCGGATAAATCCTCCGACTTCATAACCTTTTTCAAGCAAGAACTCCGCCAAGTATGAACCGTCTTGTCCTGTTATTCCGGTAATGAATGCCTTCTTTTTTTGAACAGTTTGAGCAGGTTGGTTTTTGTTGGAAACATCTCGTTGTTTAACCATTAAGTAGTTATATTAAGCTAGTTAAGAAAACGTGTCAATCTGTTTTTTAAAAGTCTTGATATTCTCTGCGTTTGTATGCAAGATCCCATCCCCAAATTTGCTGATGAATTTGGTTACATCCAAAAAACTATATTGCGACCTTGGTGCAATTCTGGTTTTATGGTACTGTGCAAAAGAGATTTCTCTGATCAACTTTTTATCTAAATTAAACTCCTCCGCTATTTGTTGGGCAAAATCATACGGGGTGGTAAAATCTGTTGAGCCGAGATGAAATATGCCCTCTGTTTTACCAGTGATGATCTTGGCCAAAGCATGCGAAATATCATCTATAAATCCCGGAGTTATTTTCTGATTCTTAACTGCCACAACTTCTTTTCCCATGCGCAATTGTTCTAAAAAAAATCTGCCTAAGTCTTTTTTCTGGGGGTAATGGCTTCTGTAAGGCATTTCAATTCTGAGAATTGAAAAATCACATCCACTACCCTCAATAAACTCATCGGCAAAATGCTTGGTTTTAGCATACCAACCTAACGGGTTTTTTGTATCATCCTCAAGGTACGGACGGTCTTTTTTCCGACCGTCAAAAACATATGATGTCGAAAAATGAATCAGGAATTTTTTATTTTTTCGGCAAATTTGCGCCAGGTTTTTTGGAGCCAGAGAGTTTAGTTTATAAATAAACCCATCCTTATCCCCATTTTCTTTTTCTGCACCATCAACATCAGTATAAGCTGCAAGGTTTATAACTGTTTCAGGATTATTTTTTTCAATGTAGGATTCCAATTTAGGCAGATCCAAAATATCCAGTTCATAAAGATCAGGCGCTAGAAATTCAAAAAGACCTTTATTAATTTCGGTAAATCTGGATCCCACTAAACCGCTTTCACCCAAAACCAGGATCTTTTTCTTCATATCAATAACCTTTCTGTGCTTTCCTATCAACCACAGGCCTGGATTTTTTTAAAGGTTTCCACCACCACATATTTTTTTTATACCACTCGATTGTTAGTTTAAATCCCCTATCAAAATCCATCTGCGGCACAAAGCCCAGTTTTCTTAATTTAGCATCGTCTATCGCGTACCTAAAATCATGCCCCAGTCTGTGTTCTACAAACTCAATCCATGCCTCATCCTTACCTAAGAGATCAAGGATCTTTTTAGTAATCTCCATATTTGTGAGTTCTGTTCCTGAAATTAAATACTTTTCACCAACTGTACCTTTATTTAGAACAAAATCAATCGCCCGGCAATGATCTTCCACATATAACCACTCCCTGATATTTTCACCCTTACCCATAAGCGGCACTTTTTTACCCATCAGTAAATTTGTGACAAATCTGGGTATTAATTTTTCAGGATCATGAAACGGCCCGAAATTGTCTGCACAATTTGTGACAGTTATCGGCAGTCCGTAGGTGATAAAATATGCAATAACTAATTGTTCTGCTCCACTCTTTGAAGCAGCATATGGAGACCTGGGGGCAAAATTAGTTTCTTCGGTAAAAGGGGGGTCATCCAAACCCAAACTGCCGTATACCTCATCTGTTGAAATATGGTGAAACCTCTTAACTTTATTTTTTAAAGCGCTGTCCAGTAAAACATTTGTTCCCAACACATTAGTTTTGACAAAAATAGTAGGATCTATTATTGACCTGTCGACATGGGTTTCAGCAGCAAAATGGACTACAATATCCACTCCTTCCATTGATTTTTCAACTATTTTTGCATCACAGATATCACCCTTGATAAATTGATAGTTTGGATTATCCTGAAAATCTTTTAAGCTTTCAACATGTCCTGCATAAGTCAGTTTATCTAAATTGACAATCCAATCTTTTGGGTGGTTTTTAAACCAGTACCTGATAAAATTTGACCCAATAAAACCCGCTCCACCTGTTACAAGTAATTTCATTATTAAATATAATTCCTATTTCTTGGACCAGAAATTTCCTGCCTCAAGCAAGGTATCAAAAGTACCTGCATCCCTCCAATAACCCTTCAACATACTCCATTTGAGCTGTCTCTTTTCAATATAAAAATTATTGACATCCGTAATCTCCAATTCCCCTCTTGTTGATGGTTTAATTTTTTTTATAAAATTAAAGGCTTGATGGTCATAAATATATAGCCCTGTTACGGCAAAATTTGTATCTGGTTTTGCGGGTTTTTCTGTTATTCTTATAATCTTCGATCCATCTTCGGAGTCAAAGGTTGGTACACCAAAACGCTGCGGATCTGGTACTTCCTTTAAAAAAATCACCCCTCCACTGTTAAATTCCTGCACATCTTTTGATATATCCGCATCTGTGGTGTTATCCCCTAAAATCACAGTTACACTTTCACCGTCAAGAAAATCCTCCGCCAAAGACAGTGCATCTGCAATCCCTCCTTCTTTCTCCTGGTATGCAAATTCCAGATGTTTTATGCCCAAATCACGTCCGTTTCTTAAAATTTGAATAAAATGTCCTGCATGAGGTCCGCCGACAACAACCATTATCTCTGCAATGCCGGCTTTGATAAGAGTGTTAATGGGATAAAAAATCATCGGTTTATTATAAACCGGAAGAAGATGTTTATTGGTAACGTAGGTTAATGGGTATAATCTTGTACCCAATCCCCCTGCCAGTATAACGCCTTTCATATTATTGTCCCTATAAAAATCACAATCACTAAAACAGCTATTAAAATATATTCAATAATAGTCTCTAAAGTCAAACTTTTGTCAAAATAATGGTAGATTAGTGCTAAACTCATATAAATTACCGTTACCGAAAAGATCAGTTCTAACTGTATTGTAGTTTTACTACGGAAAATAAAGCTGAGGATGATAATACCCAAACTAAGAGGTATTAGCAAGAAAAAGGCGTTAATTTTAATCTTTTTAATCATAGTATGGCTCCAATATTTGAGTTTGCTAATGCGCTAGCTGCCACTGTAAGTAATGCCAGATGAGATAAATGTCTTGATGTAAGCCGGAAAACAGCTCTTTTTTTTAAAACATAAAGGTCCACTGTGATCAGTAATGCAACTAAAAATATCAGGCTAAAACCAAAATTCTTGGTCACCAAGTATGGGTCCAGTAAAACATTGTTGGATAATATCTCTTTTTGTACTCCTGCCCTGTTAGATTCAGGTACGGTTATAACCTGGCTGCCTGGTATCTTTTGAGTTGATTCCAATGTCTGCTGAGGAGATTGTGGAATCTGGGCTAACTCTTCGACAGGTGTACCAAACTCCTGAACTACTAAAATAGTAGGCTGGCCGTTTAAAGTTCCTTCCACCACAGCCATACCGATATTTTTATATTTTGGGTTGATTATGTTATCCCGATGGGTAGTAGATGCCATCCATGCTTCAACCACCTCGCTGGAGGTGTAGAAATTCCTTGCCAGATTTTCCCCTGCATTGGTAAATTTATAACCGGCTTTTTGTATAAAACCCCAGGGGTCTTTACCCGATGGGGAATAGTGTGCCCAATAATTTTCAGCAAACATATTTTCAGCCTTTGCTTTTGCAGCTTCATCAAGCCTTGGATCTTCAGTTACAGATGGCAAGCCCAAAGCTTCCCGTTTAGCATTTGTCAGCTTTATCAGCTCCTGCTGGTTTATATTTGAAGCAATCCCCAAAATCCCCGGCTTTATTGTTGAGACAAGATGCAAACCCATCTGCAACACAATAAAAATAGCTATGTAAACAGCCAAAGCCGGGGCTGAAATAAGATGGGCTTTTTTATGAGTTTGGGGATGAGGCAAAAAAAGATGTTTCCAGTTCACAACTAAAGTATATCATCTAACCATATAATAACTCCGTCTCCATTTTTTTACCGTTAACAGGAATTCCTAATGCAAACCCTAAGGCATTGGCAACAGAAACCCCAACCCTGATACCGGTAAAAGAACCGGGACCTGTTGCTACATTAACTCCGGTCAAATCCTGTAAAGATATCCCTGCTTTTTTCAACGCATTTTGAATAAGAGGAAGTAAGGCTTGAGAACCGAGTTGCTGTTTGCTGACAAGTACTAATTTTGTCTCTTTTAGCGAAACTTCAACCTCCCCCTGTTTTGTTGTGTTTATCATCAAAGTTGCTTTCATACACTTATAGTATTATAATTAGCGGCTGCTGGTAATTATATGAAAATTATATCAATTTTCAAACATATCCCTAAAAAAGTTTTAATCGCCTCTGCTGTTTTTCTTATAATCATCTTCTGGTATGCATCAGCACAGAAACCAAAACAGGTGCAGATGCAATTTGCAAAGGTGAAAACCGCTGATATTAAATCCCAAGTCTCTGCTTCTGGAATCTTAACCGGTAAACACAGTACCCGTTTAAAATTTAAGTCTTCAGGCAAACTTGCCTATATTAATGTTAAACAGGGGGATAGGATAAACACCGGACAACTTATTGCAGGCCTTGACACCCAGGATCTCTCCATAGCTTTACGACAAGCCCAAAATACTTATACCGCTAAAGATGCAACAGCCAAAAATATTGAGGACCAGGTTAAAAACCATGACAGTGATGAAACTTTTGCCCAAAAAGACACCCGGACAGCAGCACAAACAGCCAGAGATAATGCTTATGATAACCTGAAAGCTGCTGAGCAGGCTGTCCAGGATGCACAGATATTTTCTCCTACTGCCGGTTTGGTAATCCAAACCAGTTTTGTACCGGGCCAAATTGTTTCCCAGTCAGATATTATTGTTGAAGTATCTGACGATTCAGAAATTTTCTTTGACGCCGATGTTGATGAAGCGGATATCAACAAAGTTTCCCAAAATCAAACTGCTCAAGTCACATTAAATGCTTATGGCGATAAAGTTTTTAACGGTATTGTTGATGAGATAGTCCCGCAAACTAAAACCTCCTCCTCAAATGCAACAACTGTGACTGCCAGGATAAAATTGGGCGACAGCGATATAAAATTTATTTCCGGATTAAATGGTCAGGCTTCGATTATTACTGCTGAGCAAAAAGAGGTTTTAGTCATACCCCAGGATACACTGCGGGATGAAAATACTGTTTTGGTCAAGACATCAAATGGTATCAGGCCTGTTAAAATCACCACAGGACTAAAATCCGATAACGATGTTGAGATAAAGTCAGGTTTACACGAGAATGAGGAAGTTGTTGAAAATCCCTCACAGGTAAAAAATAACTTTCAGGGATCAAACCCACTATTTAGGATATTCAGAGGTGTATTTAACCCAAGACGTGGATGAACCTGGTTCAACTTACAAATATTAATAAGATTTACCAAACAGATCAAACTGTTAGTTTTCAGGCCCTAAAAAATATAAATTTATCAGTCCGAAAAGGCGAATTTTTAGCTGTAATCGGTCCCTCCGGCTCAGGCAAATCAACCCTGATGAATATAATCGGCCTTTTAGACAGAGCCACATCAGGATCTTACTGCCTGGACGGAATGGATACTACCCATCTGCGCCCGGACACGCTGGCCCGGCTCAGAAATAAGGAGATCGGATTTGTTTTTCAACAATTTAATCTGCTTGCAAGAACCAGCGCCCTGGCAAATGTAATTTTGCCGCTTATTTATAGCGGCGTCCCGGAAGGTGAACGCCAAAAAAGGGCAGAAAAGATGCTGGATGCTGTCGGCCTTTCGGAAAAATTAAAATCCCATCCTAGCCAGCTTTCCGGCGGGCAGCAACAGAGGGTAGCAATAGCCAGAGCCTTGGTTACCAACCCTGAAATAATTTTAGCTGATGAACCAACCGGAAATCTGGATTCAAAAAGCGGGGCGGAAATAATTGAGCTTTTTAAAAAATTAAACCAAGACGGTAAAACGATTATAATAATCACCCATGAAGACAATATTGCAAAACAGGCAAAAAAAATAATACATATTAGAGATGGAGAAATCATAAAGTAATTTATAATTTACAATTTAAAATTTTCATTGAATTTTCAATTAAAAATGTTTAAAAAAATTACAAATTTAATCATTTATTGAAAATTGAAAACTAAAAATTAAAAATTTATGAACATATTCGAAACTATCAAATTATCTTTTACAGCAATATTGGCAAACAGACTGCGTTCTTTTTTAACCATCCTTGGTATAGTCATCGGCGTAACATCCGTTATTCTGCTAATTTCGCTGGTATCCGGTTTAAAAAGCTATATTACTACCCAAATTCAGGGTTTAGGGTCAAATTTAATATTCGTAATCCCGGGCAGAATCGGCGGAGCCAGATCCCCGGGAGGAATTCAAGCCAACCGCTTGACGCTCCAGGATGCAACTAACCTAAAAAATAAGCTTGCCGGAGAAGCTGAAGTCTCTGCTGTAGTACAAAGAAACTCCACATTAAAATATGCCAACAAAACAGACAAAGGCACTGCGGTTTTCGGGGTACAGGCTAATTACCCAAAATTAATATCAATTAAAATACTGGAAGGACGCTTTTTCAGCATTTCAGAAGACAGCGCAGGAAGGAAAGTAGCGGTAATTGGAATATCCGTGCAAAATACTTTATTCCCGGGCCAGGGTATTATGGGGAAAAAAATTGATATTGCAGGAAGCAAATATGAAGTTGTCGGACTGTTTGACAAAAGAGGCTCAATTTTTGGAATTGACCAGGATAATTCGGTCTTTATCCCATTATCCGGCGCCCAAAAGCAATTTGGCATAGACAAATTAAACACTATATATATTAGCGCTGCTAAATCGGACAGTGTTAAGACAGTCCAGCAAAAGGCTGCAACTATCTTAAAAAGGCGGCTTTCCGAAGATGAATTTACAATCCAAACGCAGGAACAAACCCTTTCAACTATTTCCCAAATCACAGGGGTACTCACCCTGGCCTTAGGAGGTATTGCAGCAATCTCCCTTATTGTAGGCGGTATCGGGATTATGAATATCATGTTGGTCTCGGTCACGGAACGAACCAGGGAAATAGGTTTGAGAAAGGCTTTGGGCGCCAGAAACATTGATATAAGAAACCAGTTTTTAATAGAAGCCCTGACTTTATCCGGTTTGGGCGGGTTTATAGGAATTTTCCTGGGGATTTTACTTTCAGTTATTATAGGGAAATTTATTACTACCACAATTCCACTTTGGTCAGTTGCGCTATCATTCGGGTTTTCAATACTGGTGGGAATATTTTTTGGTGTTACCCCTGCAATCCGCGCCGCCCGCCTTGACCCCATCCAGGCGCTAAAATATGAGTAGCGTACTATTTTTTTTACTCTGGGTACAATGAGTGCTATAGCTATGTTATGTTATTTGATCCCAAAATTGATATAATTCTCACATGGATGAGATTAAAAATCATTTGCAGGATCAAGAAGCACGGCTTGTGAAGATTCTACAACAAATTGATGAGGGTGCCCTGAAAAGAAGAATCGAAAAACAAAAAGACCTAACTATGAAGGAAGGATTTTGGAGTGACCCACAAAAAGCTCAATCCGTTGGAAGAAAGCTTAGTGATGATCAAAAACTTCTTGAAACCTTAATTAATACTGAGCACCGAATAAACAATGCTTTAGAAGTATGTCAAGAAAAAGCCCTGGAAGATGATCTTAAAAAAGAAATTGTTGAGATTGAAAAACAATTATCAGAAGTTGAATTAAAACTTTTTTTATCAGGTCCTCATGATAACTCCGAAGCAATTATATCGGTTCATTCCGGCACAGGTGGAACCGAAGCAATGGATTGGGCAGCTATGCTTTCGAGAATGTACCAAAGGTTTTTTGATAAAAAGGGTTGGGAATATGAGATTACAGATGAAAGTTTGGGGGAAGAAGCCGGGATCAAACAGATGTCCATGATTGTACATGAGCCCTACTCTTACGGTCTTTTAAAAAATGAAAAAGGTACACACCGCTTGGTCAGACAATCCCCTTTTAATGCTGACCATTTACGCCAGACATCTTTTGCTTTAGTGGAAGTCTTACCGGTCATTGAAAACCAAGAAGAAGTACAGATTAATGAAGCTGACATAGAATTTGAAGCTTTCCGTTCAGGAGGAGCAGGCGGGCAAAATGTCAATAAAGTAAATACTGCTGTCAGGTTGAAACATATCCCGACAGGTATTGTTGTCACAGCCCAAACAGAAAGATCGCAGCTGCAAAACAGGGAGAATGCCATGAAAATTTTAACGGCAAAGCTTTGGGACAAACAACAGCTGGAGCAAAAGCAGGCAGAAAAGGAGATGAGGGGTACAACAACCCAGGCTTCATGGGGAACCCAAATCCGCTCGTACGTACTTCACCCCTATAAAATGGTCAAGGATTTAAGGACAGGGGAAGAGACATCAGATGCCGAGGGGGTTTTAGATGGAAATTTAGATGAATTTATAGAAGCAGAGATCAGAACTCTAAGCTTATAGTTGCTTTTCTTCTCTGTTTATATTAAAATTCGCCACATGGAAAGAAAATTCGGCTCAGCTGAACTGGCTTTGGCTGTAAGCGCTGTGAATGGACTTTTGAAAAGTAATGATTATGATGTATCGACTGCCGGGGAAGTTTTGGCTGCTTTAACTGACCCTAATCTGTTAAATGAACTGCAGGGCGTTAACCTACAACAGGCTCAAATAGGGGGTGACCTTGTACACTACTTAGCACAAAGAGGGATGATTTCCCAGGAAACCGCCAGTAAAACTTTAGAAAAATTCGAACAGGTTGCCGATAAAGCCCGGCAGACAGCAGTTGTCTTAAGAAAACTGCCCATAGAACAAGTTGGACAATATGCTAAAGCAGAACTATCAACATATATTACACAGGAAGGAAACGACGTTGAGTTACAAACTCGTTTTAATTCTTTAAGTATCCTGGAAAAAGCAATATACAACTTAGAAACTTTAGATGGTTGGGTGTCAGAAGGAACCTGGTTAAAGGAGTTTCTGGAGAGACGGCCTGTTGATATACGTCTATTCCATCTAGGTTTCTTTAGCTTCTTTAGCAATGCTAAATTTCTAATATTAGTCAAAATTAATGACTGTGGATGGTACCATACTAATTCGACAACATATAGCTCTCTAGGTATCTTAGTTAATAATAATTACTATGGTGATAGAGCAAAGCTAACATCAAACGACTTGGAGATTCTTTGGGATAGATATAATAAACACAAATTTGTGACAAAACTCGCTTTACTTAATAGGACCAAATTTGCAAAAAAATTAATAAGTTATTTAAAAAATAAATATGGCTGAAAAAGATCCGTTCGCAAGATTTAGGGAACTTGAGGGAAAATTGGATGATTTTTATGAATACGCCATGGGAAAAATTGACCGGGGATACCCACAAATTCCCATCTCACAAGATCAAATTCGCATCATCGAACACCTTCAGGCACAACTTATAACCCAAATTCAAAGGGCAGAAACTGCGGAAAGAAAAGTTGCCGATCTTCAGGCAGAGTTACTGGAACAACAGTTGCAACAACTTAAAGAAGCAAGGAGTCATCCACTGGAAAATTATCCTGACCAGGGTATCACACTATTACTGAGAACGCTTCGAAGAAGATTTAGCATCAAATACCACCCTGATAAAATAGGAGCAAATCGTGTGATGGGTCAAATAAACAGAGCCTTGGATTTTCTGGAAGATCCCGAACATTCTCATCTTTGACCTGTTCTTGTAATCGGATATTTTCTTTTATATATTATTATCCCTACGGAATATGCCAATACAGTGTGACTGTACCGTTTTGATGGTCTACCACCACTCCTTTGCCAACGGTCCCTGTTAAATAGCAGGCCTGGCTGTCAGCAAAAGAATAAGATACTCCTTTGTCTGCAGCATAAATTGATGTCCCCGCATATTCCACAATATCTAAACCACGATGGCTAGTACCACCACTATTAAAAATATAATAAACTTGTCCAAATCTGGTAGAGATCTGCCCCGAGGAACAACTTGAACTCTCTGAACAATCTCCCCCGCTGTAGTTGGCAGTCGGTTTGCCTAATCTTCCAGAATCCAGATAGGGCTTTGGGTCAACTTTATTATCCTTTCCGTCAATATAATATTTATCATCCGCTCCTTTGGCTACATGCGCCGGGGT
>CAZFVS010000012.1:0-3490 GCA_964522265.1 uncultured Gammaproteobacteria bacterium
GAACCAGGGTTAAGAACCCGCGGACTTTAGTCCGCGGAGTGTTCCGATAAAAACTTTAATAAATATATTGACGATAAGAATGAGTTGGTAGAATTTTGTGAGGGTGAGTTTTTAGTAGCAAACGGTGGTATGGCTGGATATGTCAAGGAAGGGGAGACTAACTGCTCAGCTGAAAGAACTAGATTAAGGGTAATTGAAGAAATTGATAAATATCAGTCAGTTAAACAAGACGATGATGGCTATTTAGATATTACCAGTGAAGATCTTAAGTCAGCTTTTATTTCTAGGATTGAAGAGGCTCAGGGGACTATAAAACGAGTCAAGGAACATATGGAGGTAATTAAGAGAGTAAAAGATCAAATCTTTGATGATGTGGTTGATATATCAGATGATTTAATAAAAGAGGGGGAAGGGTTGATTCAAGAAGTAGTAGCAGATCAACAAGAGACACTGGATTTTATAGTCAAGGATTTCAGCCTGTTGGCATTCTTTAAAGATGTTAAATGGAAGGATGAAGAAAAATATAAGTTAAATCCGGATATTGAGATTGACGAGAAATGGGTTGAGGAATCTATTAACGACTTGATTGGATATGCCAATAAGGAAAGTGGTAGTAGCTATAGGAGAAATGCAGTATTGCAAAGTAGCAAAAAGTAATATATGTTTAAAGTATGGAAGAATATTACACCACTGAACAAATCTCCAAGATATTAGGCATAAAGAACCCCATTACTGTTAGACGCTGGATTATGAGAGGCTGGATAACGGCTATTAAGATTGGTAAAGAATACCGCATCACTAAGACTGACTTAGATAAATTCCTTGAAGATAGAAAAACCAATAAGAGGAGTCAAAAATAATGTTAGCTGCGGTATACGGACGAGTTTCAACCATGAGGCAGGAAAATGACGAGACTATTGAAAATCAGCTCATGGCCATTAAAGATTTTCTAAAGGGAAAAGATTTAGTGATTGTTAAACAGTATCTTGATGAAGGCTGGAGTGGAACAATTTTAGTTAGACCAGCTTTAGATGAGTTGAGAATTGATGCTAAAAAGAAAATTTGGGATACGGTTGTAATTTATGACCCTGATAGGTTAGCCAGGAAGTATTCCTACCAGGAGCTCGTTTTGGATGAACTGCAAGATTTAGGTATACAGGTTTTATTTGTTACCACACCACCGCCTGCGGATGATAGTGATAAATTGTTGTACGGCGTAAAGGGGTTGTTTGCTGAGTACGAGCGTGCCAAAATAACTGAGCGTTTTAGACTTGGTCGGATTAGAAAAGCTCGTGACGGTAAATTAGTTTCTGGGGGTGCGCCCTACGGTTATCAATATATCCCCAGGCAAGGTAATAATGATGGCTACTACAAAGTTATTAAACAAGAAGCAGAAACGGTCAAAATGATTTTTGAGTGGATTGCCAATGAAGGTTTGACCATAAGAGGGGTAGTTAGAAGATTATATGAAATGGGTATCCCACCAAAAAGAAGCAAAAAACCATATTGGAATACCAGCAGTATATCTAATATGTATCATAATCAGTCATACATAGGAATCTCGTATTTTAATAAAAATGAAGCAATTGTGCCGATTAACCCTTTAAAGCATGAGAAATACAAAAAATATAAAAAGACCAGCCGGAGATTTAAACCGAAAGAAGAATGGATACCTATTCCTGTGCCAGCAATTATAGATAAGGATTTATTTGAAAGAGCGGGAGCGCAATTAAAAGCTAACTATGAACTCTTGTCTAGGAATAAGAAGAATGATTATCTACTGGCTGGGGTGATTTATTGCGTTTGTGGTCGGAGAAGAACTGGAGAAGGTCCCCAAAATGGTAAGCATCTCTATTATCGTTGTTCAGATAGAGTTTACAGCCATCCGTTGCCTCCAAAATGTCAATTAAAAGGCGTGAACGCTCGAATAGCTGACAAGTTGGTATGGCAAGGCGTTTCTGATTTAATGTCTTCGCCAAAGCTACTTAACCTGCAGATTCAACGGTGGATAGGGAAGAAACAAGTTAAATCTGTAGCTTCAGGAGATTCAGCTGAGCAGTTGAAGGAAGAGATAGAAAAAATAAAAAAAGAAGAGCAAAGATACATCAAAGCTCACGGTGCCGAGATTATTAGTCTGGACCAACTGCAAGAAGCTATGGCTGATCTTAAAACCAGAAGAGCAATATTAGAGAGACAAGTAGGCATTTTAGAAAGTAATAAGCAGTCAACGGATGATGTACTAGTGCCCAGCAAAGATCAAATAGAACGATTTAGCGAGCAGGCTAAACTCTTACTTTTTGACTTGAGTTTTATCCCAAAACAGAGGATAATTCGTAAGGTAGTAGACACGGTTATCTCTGATCAGAAGATTATGAGAGTTCGTGGCTATTTACCAATAAGCGAAGCTTCTCTTCGAGTAAAGGAGGATCAAAATGTCAAGTTCCGTTCTGAAGGTAGGGATTATTGGAATGCCTAATGTTGGGAAATCTACGCTTTTTAATGCCCTGTTAAAAAAGCGAGTGGCGCTTTCTGCCAATTACCCTTTTGCCACCATTGAGCCCAATACCGGAGTTGTGGCAGTGCCTGATGTAAGACTTGAAAAATTAGCCAGGTTAGTTGCAAAAGAGGCAGGGATGATTCCGCAAGAGATCCTGAATCAAGTTCAGGATAACACCTCGGAGGTAGAGGCACGAAAATATTTACCTCCAGTTGTTCCTGCTGTTGTGGAATTTGTGGATATTGCAGGGCTTGTTAAGGGAGCTTCAACAGGGGCGGGTTTAGGCAACCAGTTTTTATCCCATATCAGGGAAGTGGATGCCATAATCCATGTGCTGCGTGATTTTGAGGACCCTTCGACAAGCTCAGGACAAGTGCCAATTATCAGAGAGGGTAGTACTGACCCGAAATCTGACAGGGAAATCGTAGAAACAGAACTTGCTCTTTCCGATTTACAGATAATAGATAAATTAATTGATAATATTAAAAAAGAAGCTAAATCTATACCAAATTTTCACAATGGTGAAAAAATGGTACAAATTTTAGAATCAATTAAACAAAATTTGGAGCAGGGGAAAATAATCGGTAACTATGAAATAGGGGATGAATCTTTAAGAAAATGGTTTTCCACCCTGCCTCTTTTAACCATTAAACCTATTTTATATGTTTTTAATGTAGGTGAGGATAGATATGCAACGTCATTGCGAGACCACGAAGTGGCGAAGCAATCCAATGAACAAAGATCCTCTTCGGGTGAGATTGCCACGGGCTCTTTGAGCCCTCGCAATGACGGAGTGATATCGAGTGACTTAGCAATTTGTGCCAAGCTTGAAGAAGAACTAGCTGATCTATCTGAAGAAGAAAGAAAAGATTATCTAAAAGAGATGGGAATTTCTGAAACTGGGCTGGAGAGACTGATTAAAAAAGCCTATCATCTTTTAGGTTTAATCTCATTTTTAACAGCAGGTAAAAAAGAGGTCAGGGCTTGGACCCT
>CAZFVS010000012.1:3500-17118 GCA_964522265.1 uncultured Gammaproteobacteria bacterium
CAGGTGTAATCCACACTGATTTTGAAAAAGGCTTTATCAGGGCTCAGGTTATTGGATATGAAAAATTAATAGAAGCCGGATCCTATGCCAGTGCCAAACAAAAAGGTTGGATTAGAATTGAAGGGAAAGATTATGAGATCAAAGATGGGGATGTGGTTGAGTTTCTGGTCAGCACTTAAACAGGATAATGCGGATGGATTTTTCCCCTAGGAAGCCTTTTTAAGTGGTGGATTTTATCAAGCTCGTTTTGTAATATTACTGCGTGTTCTTGATAGGCATTGTATTGCCTGTTGTGTTTGATCAGCTGTCTGATAGTTAATGATCCCCAAAGCAGTGCTGTAATCCCAAATGCTGCTGTGTCAAGGTAGTTGGCTGATTCAAAACTTCTGCCTATACCGAAGGTACCCAGAGATGTTGTGATCATTCCGGTTGAGGCAAGAATCGTAGGTGCCCATTTTTCGTAAAATTTAAGCGAACCATTTTTAAACCTGTTTAGCAAAGGAGTTTTTTGTGCCTCTGATCCTGGTCTGTCATATTCATTACTAACCATATAATGAAATTATACCCCCAAATTATTACTTGACAAGCCGTCTGTACCGGTTTATAACAGAACAGGGTTGATTAGACCTTGAAAAATTAGTATAATTACCAAATATGCCAACTTATGCATTAACAATATTGCTTAAAAATGACCTTGATGAAGATAAACGCAGGGCAGTCCTGGATGCCGTCAAAGAGCAAATTGGACATGACGGTAAACTCATAAAAGAGGATCTTTGGGGAAGCAGAAACTTGGTTTATCCGATCAAACATCAAAACAGAGCTTACTTTGTACTGTTGGAATTTGAAAATGATCCCGGCAGTATTTTATCGCTTGACAAAAATATTAAACTAAACGAAGATATTATCCGTTATCTGTTGTTGAGAAAGGATTAATAGTGGCAAGCAGAAGTTGGAATAAAGTAGAACTGATTGGTAATTTAACAAGAGATCCCGAACTCCGTTACACTCCTTCGGGGGCTGCAGTGGTGTCCTTTACTATTGCTACCAACAGGACATATGTTTCAGAAGGAGAGCGGAAAGAGGAGGCTGATTTCCATCGGGTTATTGCCTGGAATAAACTGGCTGAACTCTGCAGCCAGCTCTTGAAAAAAGGAAACAGGGTATTTGTTTCAGGAAGGCTGCAAAACCGCTCCTGGGAAGGGCAGGATGGTCAACCCCGCAACATTACCGAAATTGTAATCGAAGACATGATACTGCTTACCTCCAAGAACGGTTCAATGGAATCAGATTATACCCAGTCCCGGTCTGCTGCCAAAGCCCAACCAGCTGAAAATGCCATTGGGGTCAAACAGGAAGAGTCTAAAACCGAGCCTGCTGAAAAGGTACCGGATGTACCTGCGGCAGAAGAAGCAATACCGGCAGAAGATACCCAAACTCCTAAAAAAGAAGATCCAGGAGATCTGGATGACCTGCCTTTCTAAATTCCAATATTTATAAAAAACAAGCAAGTTGTTGCTAATTCCTTCCCTGCAAGGTACAATATTATATCATGCCGGTAAAACTTAAGATAACTAAAAAAATAGAACCCGCTAGTAGTAAGCCTGTAGTGGTGCACGATGGGGAGCAAGCAGCAGAGAAAACCGTGTCTGTACCCGTGAGAACAAAGAAAGGCTGTTTTTTTTGCCAGAATAAAAAAGAACCGACATTTGAGGACTCTGTTACTCTAAGGAGGTTTATCTCAGACCGCTCAAGGATTGTACCGAAGTTAAGAACTGGAGTTTGTAGTAAACACCAGCGTTATCTCACCCGCCAGATCAAATATGCCCGTCATCTAGCCCTTTTGCCGTTTGTACCTAGCGTCTGAGTGAAAAAGAGACTGTGTCAATACTGTTACCCATCAAGACGAAAAAATCACCTGAGCTTGCATGTTGAATATTACCTGGAGAAAATTCCCAGGATTAATCTTGGGTTGCAGGTTTTTGATAATTTGGTTTTGAATGTACTCTCTTTCCTGAAAATCTTAAATTTCTCTGAGACAATAGATGAAACTTTATTTCACAACCGCAGCCTGATATTTTGGCATGAGGCAAAAAAGAGGAATCTTAAACTGGCTGCCCTGAAATTTTTAGGAAGAACAATTCAGGAGTTTCGGTTGGATTATGAGGGGAGGAAGTATTATTTTGAAGGCACACCTTTAAATATTTTTCCCAGCCCAAAATTCTTGGATAACAAAATCAAAGTTAAAAAATTTTTACAAAAAAAAGGTATACCGGTAGCTTCAGGTGAACTGTTTACCGACTGCAAAAAAGCTTTAGAATTTGCAAAAAAGATTGGACTCCCGGTAGTAATTAAACCAAATACAGGATCTTTAAGCCATCATGTTATTTGTCCTGTAGACTCTTTTCCGGCTCTTTCTAAGGCATTTAAGATTGTGAAAAGTTATAGACCGGATTTTATTGTTGAGAAATATACAGCAGGAAATTTATACAGGATCAGTGTTATAGGTAAAAAATATGTTTTTGTCTGTAAAAAAGACCGGGCTAATATTTTGGGGAATGGCTACGCCAATATAGACCAGCTTATCCAAACCAAAAATGGAGATATAAACCGCGGTGAAACGAGGCAACTGAATACTACCTTGCACAAGATTCCGCAGGATAATGTACTCCTTAAAAATCTTAAATCTCAAGGATTAACTCTGGGGTCCATCCCTCCTAAGGATAAGAAAATCTATCTGCAGGATAAATATATCTTGTCAACAGGTTGTGATGTGGTGGGTTGTACCGGGGTGATAAATCCGGCAAATAAAAAACTTTTCTTAAAAATTGCCGGACTGTTTAATACAGATATCCTGGGTATCGACTTTATTTGTCAGGATATAAGAAGAAACTACCTCAGCCAAACGAGTGTGGTTTTAGAAACTAATAGCCTGCCGTATATTGATATGCACATGTTTCCGTCTGAAGGTAAGCCAGATGATGTAGCAAAAATTAGCTGGGATTTTATACTCGGAAAACTGGATAAGCAAAAAAATAAAAAATTTTGTACTATTAATAAGTACCGAAAAATCGATGCCTAACTTAACAGGAGTTTTTAACAAATTGAAAGATTTGGATCAGATACCAGCTATTGTTGTCAACCCCCGGGTGAAAAATAAGGGGCAGTCAGAATCCTTGGAAAATTTTATTGGTAATAGAGTTTTATACCCCCAGACCATATCAGCCAGTTTTGAGGATATGGAGATTGATTTTGCAATCTTGAAGGAGAGTATAAGAAGAGACCCCGGGCTCTTTTTCAACAGTATCAGCAAAAAGATTATTTTGCCTTCTGATTTTATATCAAGATTTCCTCCTGTTTCAAAATTGATAACTGTGGTTGTCCAGGTACTGGTTCTTCCCGGAGTAACTATGGTTTATATAAAAAAAAACATCAGTATAATTTTGGTAGGCAGCATCATCAACATCAGGAAGCTACCCATATTTAGTAAATTAATAAAAGACCAAGTATTAATAGATCTGATGGTGGGTGATATTGCAACTAAAGCCCGTTTAAATGAGATCATTATTTTACCCCTCAAGGAGCATCACATTAAGGTTAAGATTAGTAATTCAGAGGAGATATTTGTTGCCGGTGGAGAATTAGGGTTGGTTTTGGATCTTAGATTGGAGGAAAAGCAAACGTGATATTTGGAGCAAACATAACTTCGCAGCTTGTTGCCAATGTTCGTACAAGAATACAGGTCAACAGGGTGACTCATGTTAAAAGATCGCTTATCGGAGAAGGAAAATTAACTGTGAGGGTTGGTGAGGAAGTACAACCACAGGATATTTTAGGTCAGTCGCTGCTTAGTGCAGGATTTTCTGCTGTTAATATAGCCAAAATGTTGAATGTAAGGCCCTCAGAGGGTGGAAAGTATATACAAAGGCCTACCGGTAAAGTAATTTACAAGGGGGAGCTTTTGGCGCTTAAAAAAGAAATCTTCGGGAAAAAAGTAGTAGTAGCACCTACCGATGGTTTGATTGAAACTTATGATGCCAAAACCGGTGAATTACGGTTACGATTTTTATCAAAAGAGATCCCCCTGACTGCAGGTATTATTGGGATAGTAGATAATGTCAACTACGTGACGAATGAGGTAATCATAAAAACTATGGTTACTGAAATTTTTGGTATATTAGGTTCGGGGAGAGAACGGAGTGGAGTTTTAAATATCCTGGGAGCTCCGGGCGATTTAGTGCATCCAACCCAAATTCAAACCCAGATGCATCAACAGATAATACTTACAGGAGGTTTGGTTGACAGTTCTATTCTCAGAAAAGCTGCCGGGTTTGGTCTGAGTGGTATTGTTTGCGGAGGGCTTAATGTTGTTGATTATAGATCTATTATGGGCAGCATAAACCCCGCAAAGAGGGTAGGAACTGATGTAGGGATTTCCATAGTGGTTACAGAAGGTTTTGGCTTGATTCCGGTAGGCAGTGATATCTTTAATCTGATGAGGCCGTTTGGCGGTAAATTTGTATTTCTGAATGGGAATATTAATCAGGTATTATTGCCAACAGCAACTGCTGATAGTATACTGACACTGCGCAAAAGCAGTTTGCCTCTGGAGAAAGTCCATGATATGGTTCCTGAAGTTGAATTAGGGGAGATCAAAATAGGGCTAAAGGTGCGGATTATCTGGCCTCCATTTATGGGTGCACAGGGGAAGGTTATATCGATTGATCAGACACCAACGGTTTTAGAATCAGGGATATCAACGATTTTACTGACCTTAGAAACAACAAAACAAAAACTCAAAATACCATATACCAATATAGAAATTATAAAGTAGCCAGATGAAATACCTACAAAAGATTAACCTGACATCGATTATAGTATATCTGCTGATTTTTAGTTTGGGCTGGCAGCTTGGACATCTTGACCTGTCTAGATTTAAAGTTAAAAACCTTAAACCTCCTCAGGATAAACAGACATTAGATTTTAAACTATTTTGGGATACTTGGGATCTGGTTTCCCGGGAATATGTAGATAAAAAAGCCATCGACATTCAGAAAATGTATTACGGGGCGATATCGGGGATGGTTGCATCGCTTGGTGATCCATACACCTTTTTTCTTCCTCCGGAAATTCAAAAATCCACCAAAGAAGCATTGAGCGGCAGTTTTGAAGGTGTGGGTATTCAGCTGGGGTTTAATAAGGAGAAAAGGCTGGTTGTAATAGCTCCGCTCAAGGATACACCTGCAGCAAAAAACGGGATAAAAGCTGGGGATTTAATTCTAAAGATTGAGGGAAAAGATACTGTAAATATAACCCTTCAGGAAGCTGTAACATTAATCAGAGGGCCTAAAGGTACTAAAGTTGGTCTTGAAGTCTATCACGAAGGGGATTCAAAATCCACCACCATTTCCCTAACAAGAGATACAATCATAGTCAAAAGTGTTGAGTTTGAGTCTAAGCTGACCAAGGGGGGTAAAAAAGTCGCTTATATTAAATTGTCAAGTTTTGGGGAAAGAACCCAGGAAGAATGGAATAAGGTCATCAGCGAAGCTGCTGCTAATAATCCTTCAGGAATTGTATTAGATCTTCGTAATAACCCCGGCGGGTTTTTAGAAGAAGCGGTTTTTATCTCATCAGAATTCATCCCTTCAGGGGATATAGTAATACAGGAAGATGGGCAAGGCGGGAGAAAAGCCTTACCCGTTAAGCGGACTGGTAAGTTTTTAAAACAGCCTTTGGTGGTGCTTATTAACAAAGGTTCTGCTTCTGCAGCAGAAATTGTGGCTGGGGCAATACAGGATTATAAAAGAGGGAAACTGGTAGGTGAAGAGTCGTTTGGTAAAGGTACGATACAGTCAGCTAAGGATTTAGCGGGAGAGACAGGGATTCATATTACAACAGCCAAATGGTTGACGCCAAACGGAAGATGGATTCACAACATTGGGCTGACACCTGATGTGAAAGTTGAAGAGCCGGTTATTTCAGATCAGACCCAAAAAGACCCCCAGCTTGATCAGGCTTTGGAACTGTTGGATCGCTGACTCCCTGCAAAGATATGGTAAAATAATACTTTGATGAATGAGAAATTAAAGTTTTTTTTAATCGCTGTCCTGATAGGAATTATAGCAGGGGTAGCCGCCTTTAGGCTGGCTGTTTTAGGTAAGCTGCCCTTTAAGATTAACCTGCCTCAAGGAATACAAACTCAGATACAAAATACCCAAACACGCACCGTTGTACAAGAAGAGAATGCAGTGATTTCAACTGTGGAGAAAACTTCCCCTTCGGTGGTAGCGATTGGTGTTACCCAGAGGATTGTTAACCCCTTTGACCCTTTCTCCATCCCCAAAAACCAGCAGTCAACTATTGGGACTGGATTTGTGGTTTCAGAAAAAGGGATTATTGTTACCAACCGTCATGTTGTTTCGGACACAAGTGTTAAATATTCGGTGGTCACAAAAGAAGGCAAAAAACTTGAGATTAATAAAATTTACCGGGATCCAAATCTTGATCTAGCTTTAGTGCAGGTTAGTAGCGTGGATGGATTGAAGGCACTGGAATTGGGTGATTCATCTAAACTGAGGGTGGGTCAGACTGTCATAGCTATCGGTAATGCTTTGGGCAGATTTGATAATACAGTTACTACCGGAGTTGTTTCGGGTTTAGGCCGTTCTGTTTCAGCAGGCGATCCTTTTGGGGGTGATACTGAGAGGTTGGATAATTTGATCCAAACTGATGCTGCAATTAACCCCGGTAACTCCGGGGGGCCGCTTTTAAATTCTGCCGGGCAGGTGATTGGGGTGAATGTAGCAACAACAGAAGGGGCCCAGAATATTGGTTTTGCGATTCTGATCAATCCGGTCAAAGAGCTGGTAGATGAGTTTAATAAAAACGGTAGTATCTCCAGGGCTTTTTTGGGTATCAGATACCGTTTAATCACGCGGGATATCGCTCTCCTCAATGAAGTTCCACAGGGGGCATATATTCAGGAGGTCATTCAGGGATCACCCGCAGAAAAAGCCGGGATCAATGCTGGTGATATTGTCACTAAAATTGATGGTCAGGCAGTGAATGAAGAAAGCAAAATCTCGAGTATCATCCAAAACAAAAAAGTCGGACAAACTGTTTCTTTGGAGGTTTGGACAGACGGTAAAACCAGGACAGTTACAGCAACTTTGGCAGAATCTTCAAACCAATAATTTAAAATTTAACTATTAAAATCCGGTTCTTCCGGCTTAAATCTTTTTTAATTTCGATTTCTGAATTGGGAAAATATCTTTCTGCTTCTGCTGTTGCTAAATCACCTTGATTCTCGTCTATTTCACAAATAAGATATTTTATACCTCCACATCGGAGGTGCCAGCTCAGTTGTGAGAATAATTTTCTGTAAAGCGCAAATCCGTCTTCACCGCCATCCAGGGCAATTTTTGGTTCCCATTCAGTTACCATCGGATCAATATGCATAAGACTGGTTGTTGGGATGTAAGGGAGATTGGCGACAATTACATCAGGGGCTTTTTTAAAATTTGGCAGTAGATCTGACTCTAAAAAAATGATCTGCTTTTCGACATGGTGGAATTTGGCATTTTTTTGAGCAATTTCCAGAGCTTTTTGGGAAACATCAGTAGCGATGATTTTAGCGTTTGGCAGATTCTTGGTAATTGCTATGGCAATACAGCCAGAGCCTGTGCCAAGGTCAAGGATGGTTAGGGATTGCTTCGCTGCGCTCGCAATGGCGCCTGCACTGAGCGTAGTCGAAGTGTCATTGCGAGGAGTCTTTGACGACGAAGCAATCTCTTTTTCTGCCCTCAATACCTCATCTACCAAAAGTTCTGTTTCAGGACGGGGGATTAATACATCCGGAGTCAGGTAAAATCTAAGTTTGTAAAACTCTGTCCAACCTCGCTGGTATTGTTTAGGAGGATCAGATTTCTTCTGGATTCTTTGGATCTCTGATTTTAAAGTAGCACCTTTTTTCATCAAGAATGGTTATAATGTTGTTTGGAGAGCTTGAATTATAGGTTCTAGTTTACCTTCTAAAATATCCTCCAAATTATGCCAGGATTTGCCAACTCTGTGATCTGTGACTCTGTTTTGGGGGAAATTGTAGGTTCTGATCTTTTCATTTCTTTCCCCTGTACCCACCATAACTGATCTGGCTCCTGAGATTTTTTGCATTTTTTGTGACTGTTCCATCTCCCAAAGTTTAGCCCTCAAAAGTGCCATAGCGTTTTCTCTATTTTGCAGCTGGCTTCTTTCAGTTTGGGCTGTTACCACAATCCCTGATGGTTTGTGTTTAACCCTGACAGCAGTTGATACTTTGTTGACATTTTGCCCGCCGGCGCCTCCGGATCTGAATGCTTCAAATTCTATATCAGCAGGATTGATGTAAACTTCAGTTTCTGGTACATCCGGCAGTACTGCAACGGTTGCAGTTGAGGTATGAATCCTTCCTGAAGATTCTGTTTTTGGTACTCTTTGGACCCGATGCACCCCTGCTTCGAATCTTAGATCAGTATAAGCATTCTTGCCTTTGATTTGCAAAACAACCTGTTTAATCTGCCCGATTCCTCCTTCAGATCTGTCCAGTTCTTCAACACTCCAGCCTCTTTTTTCTGCAAACCTTAAATACATCCGCAGTAAATCTGACGCAAAAAGTCCTGCTTCGTCTCCTCCGGCAGCCGAACGGATTTCCAGGATTGCAACATTTGGATTGTTAGTTTCTATCTGGGAATCAGTTGGTGTGGCGGCTGAAGTCTGCAGCTCTTCCTTCTGTTTTTCCAGCTCTTCAATCTCAGTTTGGGCAAGCTGATAAAGCTCAGGATCTTCCAAGAGAGGGGTTACCTCAGCAATTCTGTTGTCTATCTCTTCCAGTTGTTGTTTTATATAATCGTCCATAGCGGTAAGCTAGCTATGGAGGTCTTTGCGGGCCTGCATTAAAAGATCTTTTAATGTCGGTTTTTCGGATTTAACATCAGTAACCTTTTTAGTACGCAACTCCTTTTCCCGCTGTTTTTCCAGTGCCTTTGCCTGGTAATGCTCAACCTTTTTCGAATATCTTTGAACCTGGCCCAGTGTATCAACAAATTTTTGGGTTCCTGTAAAAAAAGGATGGCATTTTGAACATATCTCCACACGCACGTTATTTGAAGTTGAGCCTGCTATAAATGTGTTGCCGCAAGCGCAACTGATATTAACCATTTTATTCCAAATAGGATGTATCCCTTGTTTCATGGTGTTTGTAGTATACCAATACTTCGAGTTAGGATCAAGTGAAAACCATCTTACTGCACTTCTTCAGAATCATCAAGTAATGCTTTTTCCTCCATCCACGTTTTCCCTTCCTCTTTGCAAGCTTTGAGAGATACAGAAGCATCGCCTATTACGCTTCTTACGACATTTTCAACAATGCAATCTCTGTAGGTAACCAGATCTGTGTCTGCCCGAAGCTGACTTATCGTTTGATCTGTTTCCGCCTGTTTTGCAACGACTAAATCCAGCCCTTCGTTCGTCTTGGTGACCTGCTGTATAATACTGTTTGCATCTAGGTTCTGTACAGTTTCTGTATTGCGGTATGTTTGGAAAGCTGCATAACCGCTAAATATCAAAGTTAATGCCAAACCCGCCCTTTCGATTGTAAGTGCCATTTTCAATCACCCCCTTCTTTAATTTATCCTATTGTTATCGTAGTAAATGGTTTGGTAACTGTCAAGAACCCCTAAATGCGGTGGTGTTTGTGTATGGAATGATGATGGTGCTCTCTTCCCAGAGTCCCCCAATAAACCCCCAGAACCACCAGGCAGGTTCCAATAATAAAAGAAAATGAGATACGCTCTCCCAAAAAGGGGACAGCAAGTGCTGCCGCTATTGCAGGTTCGATATAGGTAAATAGGTTAGCTTTGGTGATATCTATTTTTGTAAATCCCCATTCCATCAAAAACATTGCTGAAATAGAAGAAAGTATGGTGATATACAAAAAACCTATCAAACCTATAATACTGACATGAGAGACCCAATTAGGTTTGTTGACAAAATCAAGCATTGCCGGAATAAAGAATGTTGCTACCCCAACAGCGAACATAACCGCTATTAAAACGAGCGGATGGTAAGTTTTTAAAATCTCTTTGGATAAAATAGCACCAATTACAAAAGAGACAGATGAAGATATTATAAGCAGGTTGCCAACCAAACCCTGTGTGGAAAAATTCCCGAAAAAAATAAGTGGCAGGCCGATTACAAACAAGGCCCCCAACAGACCCAAAAAAATCCCCACCAGATTTATCCAATATATCTTTTCCTTTAAAAACCACCACCCTCCTAAAACAGAAAGGATGGGTATGACGAGCGTTAGGACTGATGAATCAATTGCAGAGGTCCTTTTCAGCCCTTCATAAAAAAGGGAGATATTAATGGTGATTAAAAATAAACCTGTGCCAATAAGTTTTGGCAGGTCTTTAATTTCAATCTTTAACTGTTTGCGCCCTACCTCTAACAAAAAAGGGGCAATCAGTATCAGTGCCAAAAAAAACCTGAAAAAAGACAAGCTCATAACAGGAAATTCCTGGAGTGTAATTTTGGCCACCACAAAATTTGCCCCCCAAATAATGTGTGCTGCCAGCAATGCAAAATAAGCCAGGATTATTTTCCATGCCTGTGGAAGGCGGGAAAGAGGTGTTTTTAAAATTTGGGGTTGCATAGTAACTAAATTGTAAGATATTGTTTTCAAGAAGTCGAGCGCTTAAGGATTTACCAGTTCTTCTATCAGATTGTCAAGCGGAAATCTTTTTTGTGTTTTTTGGGAAAGGTTTTTGACTGTCACCTTTCCGCTGGATATCTCATCAGGCCCGATGATTACAGCATATGGAATGCCCTTAAGGTCAGCATATTTTAACTGTTTATCAAGTTTGCTATCAGGATCAAGCCAGATTTCTGTTGGTATGTTCTTTGAGCGCAAGCGAGATGTTACCTCAAGCGATTTCTCCAATAACTCAAGACTAAAAACTGTTACCAAAACTTTTGTCTCTGTTGGTTTGTTTTCCAATTTACCCGCCTCTTCCAATGCTTCTATGGTCCTGTCCAGCCCGATTGCAAACCCGACTGCAGGTAAGTCAACACTACTAAACATTCCCACCATCTTGTCATATCTGCCCCCTGCGCCAAGAACAGATCCATCCGGATAATCTTTTAAAACTACTTCAAAAATCAGTCCTGTGTAATAATCCAAACCACGCACCATTGTTGAGTCAACTATCAGGGATTTTTTTGGATAGCCCATCTTTTCATAAGTTTTTATGATTTGAGTCAAATTTTTGGAGGGCTTAAGAGATTTAATTGTATTTAATGTAGTGGCTGCATCACTTTTTGATAACCCTTTTTGCTCAAGTTCCAGCAAAACCTTTTCTTCACCAATCTTGGAGAGTTTATCAATCGCTGCCAAATATTTTGGCTCAATGTTTTCAAAAAGTGTACGATCGTTCACCTTTATGAAAATTTCTAAATTAAGCGCTTGGTAAATCTCATAGACCAAACATAAAATTTCCGCATCAGCCAGGGAAGTGGAGACACCCACTATATCCGCATCAGCTTGAGTAAATTCCCTGTACCTGCCTTTTTGGGGATTTTCACCGCGGAAGTTAGACTGGAGCTGGTAGCGCTTAAATGGGATGGGCAGTTTCTGTGCCCAAGTTGGTCCATATTGTGCCACAACTCTTGCCAGAGGTACAGTCTGGTCATACCTTAAAGCCACCTCGTCACCGCCCTTTGTTTTAAATTCATAGATCAATTTTTCCTCCTCACCATATTTACCCTTTAACATGTCAGCATACTCCAGGGTTGGCGTCTCCAACGGGTCAAAGCCAAATTTTTGGAAAACTGAGGTGATTTTGCCCAAAACAACCTCCCGCTTGATTGCATCAGGCGGCAAAAAATCCCTAAACCCTTTTGGTGTTTGCAGTTTTACTTTGTTCATTTCTTCTCCTTTAGTATATATGCATCTTTGCCCGGTGTCGACCCCGGGCTTGATGCTTTCATTGGGTATTAGTTTTTAACAAATAATACCCGGTTCCTATTTTCAAAATCCAAGCCGTTTATGGCTTGATTTGAAATATTAAACCTTTGACAACCCCTACAAACCTCGACCTTTGGGCCTAAAACCTGTTGCATACCAAACCTTTGGGCAACAGCAACCATTGGTGACTTTGCATTAGTACGCATTACCACAGGTAGTTCCAATTTTCCTGCCTGTTCAAACAAGCCTTTTACAAGTTGGTTGCTTAAACCCCTATTCCGGTATGGTTTTTTTATCCCAACTTCTGAAATATAAAACAGCCTATCTAAAACCCCATTCAGGCTTAATATGCTTGTCAATTTTTTCTGCATATCTGAAGTTTTATATTTTTCAGCAATCAGGGCAGTTGAATTCTCTGGATAACCCAAACCAAAGCCCACAAATCCGCCGGGGTAATCCGGTAAATTCCTAAATTTTTCTTTAGGATCCCTCAGCACCAGGATTAATGCACCTTCCCTCCCGCTGTCACTTAGTAGATAGCTGCGGGTTTCTTTATAAGGATATGCTTCCTGCAAGATGTCTCCACAATTTATACAAATTTGCTCCTTGGAAGTTTTCAGTCCATAATACTTTCCACATCCGCTGCAAATTGTTTTTTCATTCCAGGGCGGGTCGGCAAAAACTTCTTGGTATGTCAAAACCAGTTCGGTTGTATCTACTTCCGGTCTGAATTCATACATATTAATCTTTTCCATGTTCCTCCTCACCCCCTCCAAAGCTGTGGATTAAGGCAGAATATTTGCCTTCAGCTTTCAAAAGATTTGGTATAAAAATATACTCATTTTCTTTGTGGGCCATCTCCAGATTACCGGCGCCGAATGTTATACAGGGTATTTTATTGAAGACCTGCCAAAGCATTTGGGTATCTATAAACCCAAAAGACCCGAGGCCTAAGTAATTTTTGCCTGTAATTTTTTCAATCTTTTTTAGCCTATTTTTTGGTGTTATCCATAATCCAAAATCATGTCTAACTTTATAATTTATTATTTTTAAACCCTCTTTTTTGATCAAACTTTTAAATATTTCAACCACCCTTTTTGCATTTAATTTTGGGTCAGCAGGCCTAATATCCAAAACAAATTCAGCTATGTCTGCAACATTATTTCCTTCCCTGCCAATCTCTTTGCCTAAATCCAAACCGCCTTGAATATAAGCTAAATTACAGCTGGTTTTCCCAAGCATATTATCCTGGTACTTTTCCATAATATTTTTTAGTTCATTTATGGCATTTATACTGCCCAGGATGGCATTTTTACCATTTTGGGGTTTTGAAGCATGTGCTGTCTTCCCTTTGACTTGAAAATTTATTTCAATTAAGCCCCTGCAACCATTGCCGATACTAAGGTTGTACCCATCTGCAGAAATAATCAGTTTTGGGTTAATTTTACACTTGTACTCATCAATAAATTTTTTCATCCCCAAAAAATCATATTCTTCATCAACATACAAAAGCAGCATTAAGCCTTTGGTTTTTTCAGCTTTTTCTAAAGCACAAATTAGGGCTGCCAAAGAGCCTTTCATGTCTGTTGCTCCAAGCCCAAAAAGTTTTTCACC
>CAZFVS010000013.1:0-1362 GCA_964522265.1 uncultured Gammaproteobacteria bacterium
TCTATAGCTTGCGGTATCTCTCTTGCCAAACCGGTAAAACTAAACCCTGTAGGTTTAATCGGCGGTGGAGGGGGAGGTGGAAACTTTGTTAGCCCCGCAGCCGGGGTTTTATGTATAGATGAGGGAGGAGGAGAAGCTGGTTTTTTGGTGTTTAATAAAAATTTAACCAAACCGCTTTCAGAAAACTGGTAGTTATTAAAGTAGCTTAAAAAAATCCGCAGCAGTATAAAAGGCACAATAATCACCATCCAAAGCATCACCAGAGCAATAACGTATTGAATAAAGCTTGACGGGTCATTCAAGTTATTTGCCGGGGTAACATTTTGGCAGGGACCTCCAAGCAGGATATTGATCGCTGTCGGGTACTGGATCTGATCTATCTCACCCTTGTCGCAGGCTAAATTCAGGTTTACCGGTATATAAAGCCGCCAAAGCGCTACCACCCCTGCCAAAAAAATCGCAAAAAGCGGTGCATATAAAACCCACCGGAAAAATTCACCAATCCAAATCTTGGCTGTATTCCTTAACGGGTAAAAAATCAGCAGAAGCGGAAAAACAGGTGAAACTACGATGAAAAACCAGAGAATGATTTTTCTGATGATTAAGATTAAAAACATAGTGAAATAAGTGACGGCTGTCAATTTAGTCAGAAGCAGGTGGATAAAAGCTGATTCTTCGAATTCCTCAGGCAGTTTTGGAATATCGTCACTATCTTTCTCTCCCACCCTTTTAAAACCGATAAATTCCTTATAATCAAAGGATATATTTAGAAGGTCTGTTGAATTTATAAATCTTCTTCCGTCAGGAGCTGTGGTATCACTAACTTTGAAGAAAAATCCCTGCGTTATATCTGTGATTATATACAGGAATTGGATCAGCGAAAAAGAAAAGGTTACCAGTATCAAAACCAGGATAAACCTCGGAACAAATTTTTTAACAGTGATGCTCTGGCCTCTGGAAACAATCAACAGAAAAGCTGCGGTAATGATAAATAAACTTAAAAACCCATAAACAATATTTTTAAATACCACCCAGATTGCATCAAATGGGTTAATATTATACTGCGGTTTTGTCGGGTCTGTTTCAAACTGCGACCACTGGTAGTTTGCAATTACCCAATTTAAAACATCTTTGGACCTGGCAGCCAGTTTACCGGCAAAAGTGACATCTTTATCAACCTCCCATTCCTCCGGATCCCCCAGTTGCCCTATACCGATCGAGGTACCTGTGCCGGAAGAAGGGCTGGGGGATGCCGCCATAGAGGTTTTAACCGGGAAAACCAGGAAGGAAAAAAGCGCAACCAGCAGTATGGGCAGATATTTGTTCATAATCACTCAAAAACAGGCACTTTCATTTACCTGG
>CAZFVS010000013.1:1372-8640 GCA_964522265.1 uncultured Gammaproteobacteria bacterium
GTGCTCTTCCGATCTAATAAATATAACTTTTACCTTTTTGCAGCTGCCCGGGTTCACCCTGGGATGACAGAATCAGGTAACCTCCATAGATAATTGCCAAAAGAGCTACCCCGCCAATAAGCCCTAAACCGATCCCATAAAGCCTTGAGGAAAAACCAACCGGATCCGTCGGGATACATCCTAAATCTGTCTTTACTTCATTGCTGCTGCAATCTATGGCCAGCACCTTACTTTTTTCGGTTAAGCCAAGTAAAAAACCAACAAGCAATGCTACTGCAAAAGATGTTTTTTTTCTCATATTAATCACACCCAATACCAAACCCCAGGATGCAATCCGAACCGCTGATCACTGAAATAGCCTTGATAATAGCAAAGCTTAGTAATATTATTACTAATCCCACAACAGACCAGGTCAGGCTTTTTTTGGCCTGTTCTACTTTAGATATATCACCTCCGGCAGTTAAAAATCTGATACCGGAAATTATTATAAAAAAAGAGGCCACAACCCCTGCAAACCCCAGCATAAAATTGATAATATTACCAAAAAAGAACGGGATACAGCTTAAAGGAGTTGGTGTATTCTGGTCCAAACAATCAGCTGCTGTGATAACTATCGAACTTAAGGCCATACCATTAGATTATCAACTGAGGGTAGCAAAAGCAAGAAATTAAACAACCGTGCCGGAAAACTACTTGCAGTTAGGGTTTCCGCCCAAAATAGGCAGCTGGAAACCGCATTTCAACGGATTATCCACACCTAAAACTGTAAAAAGAACCTGCAGAATCAGGAACGTACCGGCTACAACTACAATACCAATAATTGCTGAAACAATATGTTTCCTGGCTGACTCTATAGCCATTTTATCCCCCCGCGACGTAATCCAGCGGATGCCCCCATACATTAAATAGACAACTGCCAAAAAGATGGCTAAACCAAAAACCATTTTTATTACCAGTTGTGGTACATCTTCAAACTGGGTATCCGGGTTAACAAAACCCGGAGGAGGTGTAAATTGAGTTACCGCCAATACCGAAGATACAGCTGTAAAAAAACCAAACACCAAACCCAAAAAGGCAGTTATTTTTTTCATAATACCAGGCATTAAATTAATATGACCATAATTTACAAACTTTGTCAACCCCAAACCGATAATGTAACAATTCAGACTTCTTGACACATTTTGAAGAATAATTTGACATTTATAGCTTCCTGGTATATATTTATTTCAGAAAAGGGCAAAAATGTATACTTTACTGAAACCATTATTAGCTCGGGAGGAGTTATTAAAAAAGAATATCCATATCTTTACAGTTCAAGATTTCGAGCGTATTTTTCAAATATCCCCCAATAAAGCTAAGTATTTTCTGGAAGAACAGGTTAAGAAAGGGCTGTTGCTGCGTCTTAAAAAAGGACTATACACTTTAAGAACTGACCTGCCGGATGAGAAAGAAATAGCCAACGCTCTTTACAAACCATCATACATTTCATTTGCCTATGCGCTGGCCTACTATAATATCCTACCTGAGATGCCATACTCAATTACTTGTGCAACTACAAAACCAACCCGCCTTTTTACCCTAAACAATCAGGTTTTTAATTACTACACCATTAAGACGGAAGCTTATACCGGTTATGTCATTGAGAAAAAAGGCAATAAAACATTTCTGATCGCGGAAGCGGAAAAAGCTTTAGTTGATTATCTATACTTTATTTCACTTGGGCGCCAGTTTCCCCATGAGCGTCTGGATGTTTCAAAATTAAACAAAAATAAAGGTTTAAAATATGCTGCTCTTTATAAAAGGGCGAACCTGTTTAAATTAGTAAAGGAGATTTTATGATTAGTGAGGAACAAATTAAGATATTGGCCCAAAGACAACAGACAACAGAATTAAATATCAATCGTGAGTACTATCAACACCTGTTTTTGTCATATTTTTATCAGCAACCACAATCATCCCAGGTTTATTTTAAGGGTGGCACTGCTTTGAAAGTACTTTATAATAGTCCGCGTTTTTCTGAAGACCTGGATTTCAGCAGTACTTTTTCAAATATTAAAGACATAGAACAAGCGATATTAGATACACTAGTTCAAATACAAAGAGAGAATACTAAAACAGTATTCCAAGAATCTAAGCTTACAAGCGGGGGTTATTTAGGCACAATTGAATTTGAGAGTAGTATTTTAATACTTCTGCAAATTTCTCTTCGGCAACGGAACATAACAGGCCAGGTTATGACAGTTACCGGTGATTTTGTACCAGCTTACACAGTTGTATCTCTAAATCAAGATCAATTAGTCGGAGAAAAATTACAAGCGTTGTTAGAACGCAAAAAACCAAGGGATTTTTATGATCTCTATTTTATGTTAAGGGCAAATTTAGTTTCTATAGAAAAGAGGCAAGTTTTAAAACAAGCTTTGAAAGTTTTAAAAACTACAGATATTAATTTTGAACAAGAACTAAAGGAGTTTTTGCCAAAAGCCCATTGGGCACTAATCAGGGATTTTAAAAAGAACCTTGATCAGGAGATTAATCGCTTTATTTAAAACAAATTTTGAATGTTTCATATTATAATTATAATGGAATAAATTACCGTGCAGTCAGCTGCTCTGTATTATGTGACAATCAGGATGTTTGTAAAAAAAACCGATTTCGGTTATATCAAGGTTATTATTTTAATATTCGGATTACTCCTTTTTTGGGCTTATACTTTTAAAAACCTAAAAACAGGTACCCAAATCCCAATCTCCACTATCACTGAAGACCAAACAAACCCGGCAATAGGCTCCGTTTGCCAGAAGGGAGACGGTTCAGTTATAATTGATGCTCCATCATTCCATTTCTCTGATAAAGACGGCAAAATAGCTCCGTCTTGGAGTAGCAACAGACAATATAAAAAAGTTCTTTCCAATATCCTGGTAAAAGCACTAGAATTTTACGAAGGCCATCATGTATATGACACTAACAATGAAAGAGATTTGCTTTCCGCGGGTGAAAAATACAAAGATCCTGGTACAGGTGTTGAATATAAGATCTACGCGCTCGCCGGCGACAGGAAAAATCCTGATAAATCTGGGGGCACCAGTAATTCTAATTACTGCAATTCCAAAGTTAGCGAAAAGCCTGAGTGTCAGATTTTTTATGCCGAATACGATATTTTACTTCTAGTAAAGTTAGGCAGTGACGGCAAGCCTGTTACTGCTGGCGGACCTTTTACAGGCAAGAAAAATACTGATTGGGATGTATTAGTAGCTGCAGATATCTACCAGGCTGTTGACAGCCCCAAGACATTAGCGGACTGGATGTTGGACTGCCGGTTTGACGAACATGGCAAGCAGATTGGGATCAATAATACAGGAACCGGCACCAATACTCAGGATAGCTCCTCCATCCAGTTCATACCCGAAGACCCTAGCAAAAAAAGTCCTGACCAAAAAGAGCTGCAGCTGGAAACTTTTTATTTAAAAAGAAAGATAACCAGAATCACCACGCCTTCTCAGGGGACGCTTTTCGCCTTAGGCTGCAAACCGGCAATCTACCTGTATCCCCAAACACCTATCCGGGTTAATGTTAAAGTTAACACTAAAGGCAGTTTTACTTTTACAGATCCTGTATATCCTCCAGGCGGCTGGAATACACTGGCTACTGCAAATGGTGATATTTTTGTTGATGAACAAAAATATCCTTATTTGTATTATGAATCTAAAATTCCGGATGAATTAGTAAAAATCCCCAGTCAGGGTTTGGTTGTAGAATTTTTCAAGCTAGATTCCCTTTATGATACTCTTTTACCCAATTTAGGGTTAAATGAAGTTCAAACCAAAGACTTTAAAGACTATTGGTTAAAAACATTACCCTATTCTCCGTATTATTTTGTAGGTATTATGAACCAGGAAGACATCAATGCTATTGAACCTTTAGAAATCACTCCAAAACCTGATTTAGTAAGTAGAGTCAGATTATATTTCCAGGCTTTAGACAAAAAAATGGATCCCTCCCTCCCCAACATACAACCCTCAACTTATAACTCTCAACCTGGTTTCCGGGTTGTAGAATGGGGCGGGATGTTTAAATCAGACCCTCTACATCCTTTTACATGCTCGCAGTGAGCTTTTAATTGAATTTAAAGAAAAAATCCTGGCTGCCGCCAAAAACCGTAATTACTACCCGGGTTATAAAAAAAGCCCCCATTACCACTACCAGTCCAATCACGGAAAAAAGTAATCTTTTTCTTGCAGAAGCAAGCTTCTCGATATCCCCTCCCGAAAGAATCAATCCCACCCCGGAAAAAATTATAAAAATCACTGCTAAAAAAAGCGCTGCCAAAAACAGCAGGTCAAATCCGGTCCCAAAAATATTTTTAAGTATGTCTTCCGGATTACCAGTCAGTGCTTCCGGTATCCCGCTGGGGGGTACTACGGGTTGGTTTCCCGGCATTGTAAATTGGGCTATGGTCTTCATATTTTTACTGGCTTGTTTGGTTGTTTACCGGTTGAACCGCAGGCTCTTGTGGTAATGGTTGGACTACCCCCACTGTTACAGGTTGAGTGGTTGGTGCAGGTTGAACTGGTTGGATACTCGGTTCAGCAGGTGCCTGGGGAGGGGGCGGTTGTACATTAGCTGTTTGGGGATGGCTTCTGTTAAATACAAATTTGTCTCTCGTGGGGTCAAAATCAATAATTATTGTATCTCCGGGAGTTAAATTTTTTTGTATCAGATAGATAGCGATCGGATTTTCAATTGCACGCTGAATCAGCCTCCGTAGCGGCCTTGCCCCATAAACCGGGTCATATCCATCTTTGGCCAGCTGGTTTAAAGCAGTCTGTGAAATCTGCAGGCCGACATTTTGCTCCTTGAGCATTTTGCGGGTGTTTTCTATTCCCAGCTTGGCTATCTCAATCATGTTTGCTTGTGTCAGCGGTTCAAAAATGACTATTTCGTCAAAACGGTTCAAAAACTCCGGCTTAAAGTGTTTGTTGAGCTCATCTATCACCAGTTTTGAAAGTTTTCTGAACTGTTGGTTATTGTTATCCTGGTTTGTTAAAGATCCCTGGTGGCCTGTTGTTTTTTGTACTTGCTGTATGGGTACTTGGGCAGCTATTCCCTGATAATACTGGGTTAAACCAGGCGGGTTTTGCCCTGGCGGTTTTTGCTGGACATTAGGTATTGTGGCGGTTTGTGCTTTTTGGATAAAATCACGGATCAGGTCAGAACCTACATTTGAGGTAGCGATAATAATAGTATTTTTAAATGAAATAGTATTCCCTTTGTTATCGGTTAAACGCCCATCTTCCAAAATCTGTAACATAATATTAAATACATCCGGATGGGCTTTTTCAATCTCATCTAAAAGTACTATCGAAAAAGGTTTTTTTCTGACAGCTTCAGTCAGCTGCCCGCCCTCTTCATATCCCACGTAGCCAGGAGGGGCGCCAATCAGCTTAGCCACTTCGTGCTTCTCCATATACTCACTCATGTCAAGTCTGATCATGGCATCCATCTTGCCAAACATGATCTCCGCCAAAACCTTGGCAATTTCGGTTTTACCGGTACCGGTTGGACCAAGGAATATAAAAGAGGCAAACGGCCTGTTTAAGTTAGCCAATCCAATCCGCCCGCGCCTGACTGCTTCGGCTACTGCTTTTACAGCTCTGTCGTGGTCGATGTATTTTTTATGAATTAAATCCTCAAGGTGCAACAGTTTTTCGCTTTCTTTTTCTGTAAGTTTGGCCATCGGTATCCCTGTCATAGCAGAAACAATATTGAGAATGTCTGTTTCTTTGACAATAGTATCGTTTCTTTTTCCTTGGGATTGTTCAAGCCTGATCTCTGAAGCAGACTCATCCAGAAGGTCTATCGCTTTATCCGGCAGATACCTTTCTCCTATGTACCGTTTTGACAGCTTTACTGCAGCCTGTAATGCTTCAGGTGCGAAAGTCACCTTATGAAAAGTTTCATACTTTGGCTGCAGCACTTTAAGCATCTGCAGTGCTAGCTCCTCCGATGGCTCTTCAGCTACCACTGTCTGGAAACGCCTTTCAAAAGCGCGGTCTTTTTCAAAGTACCTCCTGTACTCGGCAGTCGTAGTTGCCCCTATCACCTGTATCTGACCTCTAGCCAGGTATGGTTTTAAAATATTTGATGCATCCAAAGCTCCGCCTGTTTCCCCCGCCCCTATAATGGTGTGTATCTCATCAATAAATAGGATCACTTTGCCGTTTGAAGCTTGGGTTTCTTTGATCACCCTCTGCAGCCTTTCTTCGAATTCCCCTCTGTGTGATGCCCCTGCCACCAAAGAAGATACCTCAAGCTGTATAATCTGCCTGTCTGCAAGCTCAGCGGGAACCTGTTTTTGGGCTATTAACTCTGCCAAACCCTCAACAATAGCAGTCTTGCCTGTCCCTGCTTCGCCGATAATCAGCGGGTTGTTTTTTGTCCTTCGTATCAGTATATGGATCATTCTCCTGATCTCAGTATCACGGCCAGCTACAGGGTCAAGCTTTCCTGCCCTTGCCGATTCGGTAAGATCTGTCCCGAACTCTTTAAGAGCGCTCTTTTTCCCTGTCTGAAACTCAGTTGATTTGGACAATTTACTCTGGATTTTCTCTTTATCAACACCTTGGGTTTTGAGTGACTCTGCTACCGGGGTGGTTGAGGAGAGTATCGCCAGAAGAATATCCTCCGGAGTTATAAATTCTACACCTCTGGTTTTTGCCTGGCTGAAACCCGCTTCCAAAACCTGCTTGCTGGCTTCAGAAAGGGTTGGTTCTCCTGTGAAAGTTCCCAGAGCCTGGTTTTTACTCTGAAGCTCTCGGGTTAATTTGGCGATATCTATGGAAAAATCCTGTATTAATTTAAAAATTTCCCGATCAGTAAGCAGTGCCAGAAGTATCTGCTCCGACTCAATTAGGGCCAGTTTAAGACTTTTGGTTTCACTCAAAGCGATTGTTGTGACCTGGGTTTAGCGGGGATCCAAGTGTGAAAGGACTGCGATATCCTGCTGTATGATCGGATTAATAGATGGGGATGCAGATGCCGTCTGAGGCTGGTTTTGAGTCGGCTGAGGTTCAACTACAGTTGCAGCTCCACTTTTGCTGTTTTTAAAGATCGTTTCAAATAAAGATGCCATGGGCAGGTATAATCTTTCTTTAATTATTATATACTACGGCTTTTAAAAAGTGAATCTTTTTAATCTTTTTTCATATTCTTTCAATATCTTCTCCCTCAAATCTTCAGGATGAAAATATAAAGCACTCTCTGATATCCTC
>CAZFVS010000013.1:8650-11399 GCA_964522265.1 uncultured Gammaproteobacteria bacterium
TTTGGTTTTCCCATATATTTCAATTGCAGCCATTTAGCCAGATCTTCAAGAGAATCTATAAGTGATTTACGATTTATGATTGAAGATTTATGATTTTTATTCTTGATTCTTGATTCTTGAATCTTGAATCTTTCTGATGTACCCCAGTTTGGTAAGAATTTAAAGGCCCAGGAATTCTCCTCCAAAAACTTTTGATACACCCCATCCCTTTGCCATAAAACCTTCATCTGGAGTACTTCATGTGCGAGATATATATTCTTGTCTTTTTGGGCTAATTGATCTTCTTCGAGTAAAATATTTATACATATTTTACCTGCTGCCTTTTGTTTATTTTTTCCCTTTTCACGCCTTTTTCCTAAAATATCCGTCACTATCAATAAAAAAAATCTGGATAACCAAAGCCTTTTGCCTGCTGTTATGACAAACAAATCTATATCATCTGTTTTTCCTGCATTCTCCATCGCCAGACTGCCGGATATTCCAACCATTTTTATCCATGGGATAAGTTTAAAAATCATTCCCACAAGTTTTATCTGCCTTAAATTTTTTTGGGAATGCTCCTTTCTTTTTAATCTATCTTTAACAATTTCTTCTCTGCCTTTTAAAAAATAATAACCATTTTTACTTTTTACTTTTTCCTTTTTACTTAAACTCTGAAGTATCTTTTCCACCTGTTTCAAACTTGAGCTTTTACGGATCTGCCATTTATGTATCTCCCAGGCTTTAAGCGGATAATCAAAGATATCTGCATAGGCTAAGGTTTTAAGAATTGCTTTTTCCATTGAATTTTCATTTTTCAATTTACAATGAATTTTAAATTTTGCAATGTATCAAAGTGGCAATTGTCTGTTAAAATTCAAAATATGCTTATATTTAAAAATGGTTATCCCATGTCAAAACTTACAACACTGGGAATCGGCGGTCCTGCAAAATATTTTTATGTTGCAAAAACCCAAAAAAGCTTGCTTAAAGCTGTAGCTTGGGCAAAAGATAAACATTTAAAGTATCTTGTTGTTGGAAGCGGGAGCAATTTACTGGTTTCAGATAAAGGCTTTGACGGATTAGTGATTAAAAACGAGCTGTCAGGAATTGTTGCTGAAGGTCCATTTTTAAAGGTGCAAAGCGGCACACCACTGCAAAAATTGATTGATTTTACCATAAAACACGGACTTGGAGGAATGAATCTGCTGACCGGAATTCCGGGAACTGTTGGCGGCGCGATTTATGGTAACGCTGGTGCTTTTGGACAAACCATCAGCGACTGTGTCAAAGCAGTTACTTGTCTTGGTCTATTTTATTTATCAAAACAAGAGTGTGGGTTTGCTTATAGAGACAGCATACTCAAAAGAAACAAGCATATCATCTTGGAGGTTGAGTTTTCACTCCCTTCTGCAGATAAAACAATTTTAAAACAAGAATCAAAAGATATTTTGGAAAAAAGAAAGAAAAAATACCCATCTGGGATACTTTGTCCGGGTAGTTTTTTTAAAAATATTATAGCTGCAGATTTACCAGTAAAAATTGTTCAAAAAATCCCTAAAGAAAAAATAGTTTATGGAAAAATTCCTGCAGGCGGGTTGATTGAGCTGGTTGGCGGAAAAGGTGATCGGATAGGCCGAATCCAAATTGCTCAAAATCATGGCAATACATTTATCAACTTGGGCGGAGGAACTGCAAAAGATTTTTACAGACTGGCAAAAAAATACCAAATAGCGGTTAAAGAAAAGTTTGGAATAAATTTAGAACCCGAGGTTCAATTAATTAATCTGCCTTCAATTTCATCTTAAAAATTTTTTTAATTCCTCTGGTTTAATCCTAACCTGTTTTAAAATCGCTCTAAGTGTGCCTCCTGGAATTGTACCCGGATGGATAGAGATTGAAGTAAATCTCCCATCAGGATGTTTTAGGTAAACATGGCTTCCTGTTTGACGATCTTTCATGAAACCATGTTTTATCAATGATCTAAGCAGATCTTTTGATCTTACTTGGAATAGTCTGCTCATCCCATGAAAACCTGGGCATCTGCTCCTGATCCTTGAATTGATACCTTCGTAGAAATAAGTATTTCTTCGTCTAAATTCTCTCTGGGAACTTCTTGTCCTTCTCCTAAAAGACATTTTATATGAAATTTAATCAAAGATTTAATATTTTTGATCGCTTCTTCCGCAGAATTACCATAATCAGCCACACCTAAAGTTGGACAATAAGCATTATAGACGATTTTTTTACCCATCTTTTCTGGCTCAATAATAATTCTATAATTTAAAATCTGCTTTTCCATATCACTATTTTAACACATAAGGTATTTACCACCAAGTTATCTTTTGCTTGGTGCAGGAGTAGCTGGATTAACAAAGGTATTAAGAACCTGCTCCACCCCTTTGGCGGCTGTATCCAAAGCAGTTTTGGGATTGATACCCTGCAGAGTCGCATTGACTGCATCTTCAAAATATTTAATCATCTGATCATCAATTCCCTGGTCATGGGTCTCCGATGCCAAATACCAGCTTTTGTAACTTGGTGCTTGGGATACAAACGCCCCAACAATAGGATCACTCAAAAGCTCTGACTGTAATTTCACCTGTGAATAAGGCAGACCAAACAATCTTAGTTTTGAAGCCTCCTGGTAAAGTAGTTTCTGGGTTTCTGAGGATGTAAAAAATTTTAAGAACTCCCAGGCTTGGACCTGGTTTTGAGATTTACTTGAGACTGCATAAGCCCAAAAAGTTGACCAGGATATATTTTTACT
>CAZFVS010000013.1:11409-15908 GCA_964522265.1 uncultured Gammaproteobacteria bacterium
TTTTACTGTCAGGAAGTCCGGGTACAGGGGCAGTTTTAAAATGTAAATCCTTATTAGCGCTATGAATTTCATCCGCTCTCCAGGAGGGGCCAAAATAAAAAGCCAATTTTCCTTCCTCAAAAAGCTGTGTTGAGTTTTTTAAAGTCACATCCCAAACTTTCTGTTTGGGGTCGGTAATAAAGTCTGTATAAAATTTGAGTACGTCTGCCCCCAAAAACCTATTGGGGTCTGTTGATGAAGGTGTATTGGGTTTCTCTAAATCAGCCCCCGGCTGTTGAAAAAAAAGCAGGCCTATTATATCGGACCAATGGTCGACATTTCCTGTAGCACCCATGGCTGCCCCTGCCGTTATAATATTACCCGATTGGTCTTTGGTGGTAGTTCTGATGGCGGCGTTACGAAACTCCTCCCAGGTTTTGGGAATACTCACACCAACCGTCTTAATGATATCCTCATTATAATAAAGCGCCAACCCGTCAATCCCCCTGGGGATAGCATATATTTTACCGCTACTTGTAAATTCTTTATCTGCTGCAGTTGTCTTATCATTTATACTAGCATCACCCTTAACCTTCATAAGAATAAGCGGGTAATTTGATAAAGTCTCTCTGACAACCGGGTTAAACGCCTTTGAATATTCATCTATGGTCATTACACTCTCCGGCATCGCCGAGATTGAATTTGATTTAAGAAATACCGGCACCCAGGTTTGGTGGAGCATAAATATATCCGGGCCTTCATTGTTTAAAATTTGGGTTTGTACTCTTTTTTGATAGTTTACAGAAGACTGAAACGTATATTTTATTGTTATATTGGGTTTAAGTTTTTTATAGGCTTCCAGGGCAGGCTTGATTAAGTTTTCATCTTCCCATAATCCGTAGATTGTCAAGGTAATCGGTTTATCCTTGTCGTCTTTTTTGAAAAAATTAGGCCCGAATCTCCAAAACAAAAAACCAAGTACAATAGCCAAAGCCAAAACTATAATTATTATTTTCCTCATAAAGGCTTTTGAATATTAAAACCATTATACCTAATCTCGTGACTAACAGTAAGTAACTGGGTATAATATGGCGGTGTTCAAAAAAATAATCAAAACTATACAACTTCCGAAGAACCTAAAAAAGGTTTTGTCTTCTAAAAAGTTGACTGTTGGTTTTCTGGCTATACTTCTAATCCTGTGGTTAGTTATGATGGTTAATATAGTTTTTTTTGCAGATAGGATTTACCCTGGGATTTATGTAGCCAGCATTAATATAACTGGTTTGACCAATAAGCAGGCTGTACAAAAAATTAACACAGTAATCTCCAGGCGTGCTGATAAAATTTTGAGCTTTACTTATGGCCCATCAGGTATTGAGCGGTTTGATATCGACCTATCAAAAAAAGACATCAGCACAAATACCCAGGATGTTGTGTTGGAAGCGCAAAACTTTGGCCATAAAAAATTTTTTATCCCGCCGAAAAAATTGGACCTGCAGATAAAGCTCGGAGGTTCCCTGGACTCAGATATAGATCTGATAGCAAAAGCTGTTGACCAACCACCTATCAGCGCAGTACTTACGGTTGACGACAATACCATTGTTGTTACCTCTTCTCAGGATGGCTTTGTCCTGGACCGCGATAAATTAAAAAAAAGTTTAGGTTTATATCTTAACGGATCAGAACTTACTGATTTTGGACTTCCTATTAAAAAAATCGGACCAAAGTTGTCATATGAGAATGCTTTGAGGATTAAAAACAGGTTGGAAAAAATCAGGCAAACCCCAATCCAACTCAAGTTTAAAAACCAAACATTCACTTTAGATTTGCCTACCACCCTTTCTCTGGTAGATTTAGAAAACTCAGAAGGGTCGCTTGCAGAAGGACAATTTTTTGGACAAAAAATTAATTTAATATCAGTAACTCTCGGCAATGAAGAATTTACCGATAGCAAATTGTCTTTAAATCACCAACAGTTGAAATCATATTTTCAAGACATCGCTGACCAGATCGATCGGGATGTCAGGGAACCGCTTTTTGCTTTTGAACAAGGCAGGGTAACTGAGTTTCAACCTCCCTTGGATGGATACCAACTAAATATAGACAAGGCTTCCCTTTACTTAGAGGGGGTATTAACCGACACCGGTGGAGACAAAAAGGTTATTAACCTGCCTGTGGATATAATCAAACCCAAAAATAAACTGGTTAACGACCTTGGCATCAAAGAACTGCTGGGCAGAGGTGTATCTAATTTTGTCGGGTCAATTCCAAACAGAATTTTTAACATTTCCCTCACTGCTTCAAAACTAAACGGGGTGCTAATCCCGCCTGGTGAAACATTTTCTTTCAATCAAACAGTTGGTGACATCTCTGCCGCTACAGGCTATAAACAGGCGTATGTTATTAAATCAGGACGTACTGTTTTGGATGACGGCGGAGGGGTTTGCCAGGATTCTACTACCCTTTTTAGAGCGGTTTTGTATGCCGGGCTGCCTGTTGTAGAAAGAACTGCACACGCTTACAGGGTCGGTTACTATGAACAGGGTTTCCCTCCGGGGCTTGATGCAACTGTATTTTCCCCATCCGTTGATTTTAAATTTAAAAATGACACCCCCACCCATATTTTAATCCAGGCTTATACTGCCGGAAAAACACTTTACGTGGACCTGTACGGAACATCTGACGGCAGGCTGTCTACCATCTCTACCCCGGTTGTAACAAATAAAACGCCGCCGCCGCCGGAACTCAGACAGGATGATCCCAATTTACCAAAGGGTGAGGTTAAACAGGTTGATTGGGCTGCAGCCGGGGCTAATGTAGTTTTCACCAGAGTTGTTACAAGAAATGGAGAAACTATCATCAGTGAAACCTACAGATCAAATTACCGCCCCTGGCAGGCAGTTTTCCTGGTAGGGACAAAAGAGTAATATATATTAAAATAACAATCATTATGCGTTTTTTTATTGCTTTAGAAATACCTGAGGAAGATAAAAAACAAATCAAGCAGGTACAAACTCAACTGAAAACCTTAATTCCTCAGATAAAGTTGACTGACCCGGAAAAACTGCACCTGACTATTGCTTTTATCGGTGAACAGAATCCTTCTATAAAAGACGCGCTCATTACAGCCATGAAGAATGCTGCAGTTGGCATAAACCCGTTTAGTATCATCCCTGCATATCTTGACGGTTTTCCTCATCTCCACAGTGCCCATATCCTCTGGATTGGCATCAAAGGTGACATAGATAAGCTTTATAGATTAAGGCACCGAATAAAAGACGGCCTGGAAAATCTAAACCTTGGGGTGGACAACAGGCGTTATGTGCCACACATCGCCATCGGCAAACTGGATAATTTCAATCTCACACCGGAACTTGAAAAAGAATTTGAAAAAATTATGTCAATCCAGTTTAACCCAATCACTGTTTCCTCGATCAAATTATTTGAGTCAATCCCAGAACACAGTCTCCATTCCCACAATACCCTGGCAGAGATTAAACTTTAGAGTATAATGAAACAAGGTCGGCCTTTAATGAACCCTGAGGGTTTGTTGGAACTTACCTGTCAGTCAATTCTGGATTTAACTCCCGAAGGTATTATTTTGGCTTCTTCCAAAAAAGAAGTTTATGGATGCCTGTTTGGCAGGGATGCTGCTGAAACGGACTTAAAATTACTCAATCTTTGTACAAAAAGAGTCCCGTTCCCAGGTTTGCCATGTTCAAAAATCATGGATATTTCAGCCAAAACCCTCATGAAACTTATTTCCCTGCAAGGTGAGAAAGTCAATATTCAGTCAGGAGAGGAGCCTGGAAAATTTTTACATGAATACAGGACAGAAAGGTTTGAGCATTTAACTAAAAAGCCAAAAAACAATAAAAAACCCTGGCTAAGACCATGGTGCCTCTATCCTGACAACACCATGAGAAACTATGACTCTATCGATTCAACACCTCTTACGCTTATAGCAATTTATAAGCATTGGCAGAAAAGTCAGGATTCTAAATTTTTATTTGATGTTTTGCCGGCTGTTGAAAAAGGGCTAAATTGGATCATCACATACGGCGACTTAGATAAAGACGGCTTGATTGAATATGGGTTTCATAAAAACCGTGAGTATGGTGGTCTAATGGCACAAACATGGATGGACTCTGATAAATCGCTGAGGAGAAAAAACAACACATTCCCTAAATACCCAATAGCATCTGTTGAACCCCAAGGCTTTGCCTGGCTGGCTTTAAAACTTTGGGGGGATTTTTACGCGGAAAACTCACTTACATTTGCCCAAAGGCTTATTTCCCAAGCTTCAAAAATTAAGGAAGAATTTAATAAAAAATTTATTTTAAACGACAACGGGTTTTATTTTGCAGCCCAGGCCCTTGACGGCAACAAAAATAAGATTAAAACCATCACAGGCAATCCATTTCTTTGTCTTTGGGCCTCATACACTCACCCTGACGGCAGGATGGAATCAGTTGTTGATGATAAATATATACCTGATTTTGTATCCAGGGTATTTTTGG
>CAZFVS010000014.1:0-7573 GCA_964522265.1 uncultured Gammaproteobacteria bacterium
CTATGAATAATTGCTATCTGGATGCGAACCTGTTGGTTTATCTGGAAGACTTGAACTCACCTTTCAATCAGCAAGCGCGGACTCTGATTAAGAAACTGGTGGATAAGGGATATCAGTTAGTTATTACAGCACTGTGTTTAGATGAATACTTCCATGCGGTTTTGAGATTATCCACCAAACCTAAAGAAGGCAAATTAGCAGACCTGAAATTAAGTTTAGCGGCAATACTTAAAATACCCGGAATTAAGCTGGTAAATCCGCCGTTACGCCCGAGGACTCATATGAAAGTAGTGAACCTGATGGTTGAATATAATTTAAGACCCAGGGATGCATACCATCTTTTTATAGCGCTTGAGAATAAAGTTAGGTTTTTTGCAACCTTTGATCATGATTTTGAAGCTGTATTTAAAAGAGGTTTAGTGAGGAAATTTAACTAAGCAACTTTTTAGCAGAACAGATGGCTGAAGAGTTAAGGAATCCGGGGTGAGCCTGGCAATCGGGGATACCTCGGAGGTGGGTTTGGCTGTGTTTTGACTATGGTATACTTACTTCATGCTTAAGAAGCTTTTAAAATATACCATTATTTATACTGAAGAGCCTGAAGGAGGGTTTACTGTGACTGTGCCTGCTTTAACTGGCTGCATAACTTATGGAAAAAATTTAAGAGAGGCAGAAAAAATGGCCAAGGATGCCATAAAATTATATATTGAAAGCCTCAAAGCTCACCAGGAATCTATTCCCCAGGATACAAAATCTTTTGTGGGATCAATTGACTTGGAGTTCCCCTTGATGCATGCCTAAAACCTATACCCCTAAACAGGTTATTACAAATCTTAGAGAATCAAAGATTGCTAAAGAAGAATTTGAAAAACTTTAAACCACCATCTTTTTTACTTCCCTCATCTCTTTTTGGAATGTGATAAACCCTGATTTTTCCAGAATCCAAAATATCAGCCAAATGATAGGCGGGAGAAAGAGTGACAAGGTCCATTCATTGAAGAAAAGTATTAAAAACAGGGTTATAGCAATGATTGCCGGAATCCCGGGTATGAAAGGCGTAATCAGCTTTTGTATCTGGTCTTTGATAAGTGAAGCCGCAGGGTTTGCTGCTGTTTGACTGGTTTGGTCTAAAATTTTAGGGTCGATGCCGTATTGTTTTAAGAGTTCAGGCTGTTGTTTCAAGAGATCTATTTGCTCCTGGGTTAACTGAGGAAGTTGAGCTATATTCTCACCACCCCCAACACCAGATGAAGGGATTATTTTCAGTACAGAATCTATCAAAGAGTCAGGAATTTTAAAGCCATTTTTTTGGACCTCGACATTTAGCGCCAGGTAAGATGCGAAAGAGATTACCAGAATCATAAAAATAGTTAAATTTTTTATGGATGGTATAAGGATAATAGCTGGTTGGAAGGTCAGGTAATTTTTTAATTTTCCAGAAAGCATAGGATAGGTAATAAATACTCCTGTCAGAAAACCTCCTGTTAAGACATAACTTAAGGGGGTTGGGATAAAAAACAGGGGGTAGAGCGAGCCTAGCAGGGCAACCGGGACTATCAGACTCAGGTTTTGTGCCAGGCTGACAAATACCACAAAAAAAAGGTTACCCAGGAGTAAAACTGCAATCAGTATAAAAAGCTGTATTGATAAACCTATCAAGCCTTGTAAATCAGTTGGAAGCAGCGTTAAAGGTGATTTCAGCAGGGGAGCCAGAAGATAGTTGGTTAATGCAAAAAGGATCAAAAAAACAGGTGCAAATGTAAGTTTTTTAATATATGCCATAATTTATTGTATACTTAAGAATTGGAAAGTAGCAACTGATGAAAACATTGATAACACATATCAACCCGCATCTTGATGATATAGCAGCGATATGGCTTTTTAAAAAGTTCCACCCTGAATTTGAGGATGCGGAGATTGAGTTTGTCTCACAAAGCAGGACTGGTGAATTAGGCAAAGAGACAAAAGAAAGAGTGTTTTTTGGTACAGGTGGAGGAAGATATGACGAACATAAGGGTGATATAGGCGAGTCAGCCATGTCTCTGGTTTGGAAAGAGATCAAAAAGAATAATTTGGTTCCGGAAGACGGGTTTGAAATGAAAGCTTTAGATGAGATGGTCAGATGGAACACCCTTTATGATACAGCCCAAATGCCTCTTGGAGAATTTGATGAATTTTCGGTTGAAAGTTTTATCCGTTCCGCCAAAAATTCCCTTGAGGACAGCCTGAAAACTGTGGAGCTGGGTTGTGAAATTTTAAATAGGATTTTACCGAATCTGATCAGAAAACAGAATGCTTTAGCAGATTGGGATAAAAGGATCGAATTCAAAACTATTTGGGGTAGGGGTGTAGCGCTGGAATCAGAAGCGTTTCATAAAACCCTGGCTTATAAGAATGGTTTTCAGGTGGTTATCCAAAAAAGCCCGAAGACCGGTTTTATAGGCATCACAGCTCCGGGTTTATCTAAAGTAGACCTGAGCCCAATCTATAACAAATTAAAAATAGTTGAACCGGAAGCTGATTGGTATCTGCATCAAAGCAAAAAAATGGTCCTTTGCGGTACCAGTTCTGCCCCGGATGCAAAATTATCACATCTTTCGATAAAAGAATTGATGGGTATTGCAAAAAACATCTAGTTGTGTTATGCCAAAATCAGTAACCAAAAGTGGCTGAGCGCGAATGGGAAGAATGGTGTGGTGATCCGCCTCCCCATCTACCCGGTGAGTATATCAAAGATCAGGCTGAACGAGGGTTTCATTACCCGGGTGACCATTTAAAAAATTTTGACCCTCTAAAATCTACTTATGACCGGGAAATTTTGAGTTTACTGGGTATCTCATTTTTGGCCGGATTAGCTCTGGCTCTGGCAGTAGACAGATATTGGCAAAAACACCAAAAAAATTATGAAGGTTAGGAAATATCCCCAGTCGCATCTGTTAATCACAAATGGTTCCCAAAGTTTGATAATTGATCCTGGGAATATCACTTTTAGCAAAGGTTTTAAAGTTGAGCAGTTTCAGGGCGCTGACGGTTACCTGATTACCCACCAGCACGAAGACCATTTGGGATCGAAAACAATCAAAGAGGTTGCAAAGAACAGACCAGTTTATGGGAATGCAGATGTGGTGGGGAAATTAGGGGGATTGGGGATATCGGGGATAGTAGTTGCTGATAGGGAAAAATTTAGGGTAGGGGAATTTGAGATAGAGGCTGTGGATTTGCCCCATTGCAAAATGCAGGATGGTTCAGATGGCCCTCCTAATACGGGATTTTTGATTAGCGGTGTTTTATTTCATCCTGGAGATGGTGATCAGGCTCCAGGTGGGGTGGTTTCCCCGAATGCAGCCCTGCCTATCGCCGGGCCGTCAATCACGATGGAAGGAGCCCTCAAATTTGCTAAAGATTTAAAGGCAAAAGTGATTATCCCGATCCACTATGACTTTTTCAAAAACGACCCTGAAGAATTTGCCAAAATGGCTCAGGCTGAAGGTATAGAAGTGCGGGTGCTTGCTGTAGGTGATGAGACTGTAGTCTGATACTGGAAGTTTTCTTTGCGTTGGCATATTATTGCCTTAATGGCTGAAAGGCAGAGACAACAAATTGACCCTGAGGCAGAACGTCAGGTTGCGGTACAAAACGAGCTGGCATTTTTGGATTATTGGCAGAGGGAAGCGCAATATAGGGAAATTGAACCCGCAAAATTTCCCCACCTTGACAAATTCGAAGTAGCCCTGGCCCGGTTTTCCACCGCCGATAACTATGCAAATAATGTGCAAATCATCAGGCATATGGTTGTAAATCCCGAAGTACAAACAAAACTGGATATTTTAACAACCAGTCTTTATCGGGAAAGTGAGGAGAGATTAAATCAGGATTTAGGTGATATGCCAGGCGAGCCAGATTTAGAGCTTATCCGGCGCAGGGCAGCACTGGTTATTTCTTCAGATTTCAACTCTTCTTTGGACCGGGCGATCAGGGATGGTGATGAAAAGCGCATTGACAGAAGCAATTTCCCGGGGTTGAGGGCCATGGATGATAGGCAGATCCTGCATTATAAGTTGGAAGCTATGGATAATTTAATCACTTTTCTTGAAAAAATGGAGAAAGAGTGCAGGCCGGAACATGTGGGGTTTAATGAAAAAGAAAAGAGCGAAAGCACAACAATCAGGGAAAGATTTGAAAAAGATTTAAAAAAAGCCCGGCAAAGACGTTTGGAACTTGCAAAGCAGTACTATGAATTGGAATGAAAGTAGCTCTTGTCCATGACTATTTGTGCGAATACGGCGGGGCAGAAAGAGTGCTGGAAGTTTTGCATGAGATCTTTCCTGAAGCGCCTCTCTACACGGCATACTATAACCCTGATGCCTTAGGGGAAAATGGCAAAAGGTTTAAGGATTGGGATATAAGGACTTCCTGGTTTCAGCATCTTCCTTTTGCGGATAAGCTCTTATCACCTTTCAGGCTTTTTGCTCCAATGATTTTTGAAAGCTTTGATTTAAAGGAATTTGATTTAATAATTTCCTCTTCTAATATTTATTTTGCCAAAGCAGTTATAACTAAGCCGGAGAGCTTACATATTAGTTATATTCATACTCCGCCAAGGTATTTATATGGGTATACAACCTCATTTAATTATAAAAAGCACTGGTGGACAAAAATTGCCGGGGAGTTAATAAACCATATTTTAAGAATTTATGATTTTGAAACTAGTCAGAGGCCGGATATTTTAGTGGCCAATTCAAAAAATATTGCAGCAAGAATTAAAAAATTTTACAGAAGAGATTCAGTGGTTATTTATCCGCCTATAGAACTCAAAAGAATCAAGAATCAAGAATCAAGAATCAAGAAAAAAGATTATTTTCTTTCGCTGGGAAGGCTGGTCAGGGGGAAGGGGGCAGAGGTGATTGTGGAAGCTGCCACGAAGCTCAATCTGCCATTGAAAGTTGCAGGCGCAGGTCCCCAACTGGAGAATTTAAAGAAATTGGCCGGGGAGAGCGTGGAATTTTTGGGTTGGGTGTCCGATGAAGACAGGGTTAGGCTCATGGAGGGTGCAAAAGCCTTGATTGTAGCCTCAGAGGATGAGGATTTTGGGATTACGCCGGTTGAAGCCCAAGCCTTAGGAACTCCGGTTATAGCACCTGCTTCGGGTGGTTTTTTGGAAACTGTTTTAGACGGAAAGACCGGAGTGCTTTATGGTGGACCGGGAGAAGTCTCGGTGGGCAGTTTAGTGAAAGTCTTGGATAGTTTTAACCCGGATCATTACAAAGCTGCAGATTGTGTCCAACAGGCAAAAAATTTTTCAAAAGAGAAATTTATAGAAGAGATTTTAAAGCTCGGTTAAGCAGTAATGCCGTTGCCAAAAGTCCTATCCCGAAAGTTATAAAAATCGTACTTACATCAAATTTTTCTCCGATTAATGTGAAAAGCAGAATGGGGATTGGGATGGTGGCGGAAATTGTTACTGTAACAAATGCAAAAACCCTGCCCATCATTTGAGGAGGGGTATTTTCCTGCAAAATCGTCCTTGAATGAACGGTTACGAAAACCGCGCATATTCCGACCAAAAAGGCTGAAATAGTCGTTATATACCTCAAAATTAATGTCTGCATAAATTTAGTGCTCAAACCCAACCCAAAAATTACCAAGCCGAACAGAATAATCCCGATCAGTATCGAGTTGCCTCTGCCTATATATTTCTGCAGCTTGCCCATTATCGAAACACCTACTCCCAGCCCGGCTATCAGCGGAAGGATTAAAAAGTAGCTGATAGAGGTGGAAGGAAGTTTTAAGTAGTGTTTTATGAAGTCTATAAAGATAATTGAAAGCATACCGACATTGAATTCAATCAAAGTTAATAACATAATTGAGAGCAAAATTTTTTTGTTGTTTTTTATCTTTATAAATACCTCCTTGGTGAGATGCCATGTGGTTTTTATTATGTTGGTTGCAACCTTTGGTTTTTCAGTCTCTACTTTGCGCAAACTTAGAAGCAGAAAAAAACCGATGGCAGGGAGGGAAGATGCGATTGCAAACGCTGATTTTGCACCCGCACCGCCAAGTCCGCCGAATAGCTGGATGACCGGACCGGCCAGGGCATAACCAAACATTACAGATCCTAGGGCAGTGAATAAGAATAATGAATTGGCACGTCCAAGGTGTCTTCCGTCTACTATGACAGGGATGGTGGCAGCCTCAGCAGGGGTAAAAAATTGGGCTACCGATGAGGCAATAAATGCTACCAGAAGTAATGCCCAATAACTTTGGGTTGAGAAAATATAAAAGATAAAAAGCAAAGTTAAGAGGGCATCTGTGATGAGCATTAGTTTTTTTCGGTTAGACAGGTCGACAATACTGCCTGCATAAATGCCGACAAGAAAGGCCGGGAGAGTTATTACAGCATAAAATTGTGCTAAAGCAAATCGGGACGCTGTGATATGGTCAATTACAAGAAGTGCTGTAAAACCGCTTAAGTTAAACGCAATCTGTAAAAGTATTTGATTGCCCCAAAGCTTTAAAAACTGGGTGTTTTTCAGCAAATCCATATCACCAATTATCAATTATCAGTAAACATTTATCAATTGTTAGTGTTAAAATATTCGGTATGCCTGAACTTCCTGAAGTTGAAACAATCCGGCTTGGTCTGCAGAGAAAAATTGTCGGGTTAAACATTGCGGAAATTACAGTTTTAAACACCAAGAGTTTTATTGGCGACCCTCAAAAAGTGCGGGGACAAAAAATACTCAAAATATGGAGAAGAGCAAAGATTTTAGGTATGGATTTGGATTCAGAACAATTCAGAAAAAATCAGAGAGTCAGTAAATCAGATGATCAGACAAACCGGATTTCCGGTTCTCCGAGTCGTTCCGAGTCATTCCGAAAGTATGGGTTGACCCTTCTTTTTCATCTCAAAATGTCAGGCCAGATTGTTTTTATCCGACATCCGAATTCTGAAATCCGAAATCCGGACTTTGTTGGAGGGCACCCGACGGAAGATATGGTGGGGGAATTGCCAAATAAATCAACGCGTGTGATATTTGAATTTTCAGATGGATCAAAACTTTACTTTAATGACCAGAGGAAATTTGGCTGGATCAAGCTCGGAAGTCAGATATCTGATTTCGGAAATCTGATATCCGTACTTGGACCTGAACCACTGGAAAAAAATTTTACCTGGGAGGTTTTGAAAAATAACCTTATGAGGCATAAAAGCATGGTTGTTAAAGTAGCTATTATGGATCAGACTGTTGTTTCGGGTGTGGGGAATATATATGCCAATGAGGCCTGTTTTGATGCCAAAATTGACCCGCGGATGAAAGTTGGCAGCATGGAGGATAGTCAATTCAAAAGGCTGCACAAGGGGATAATTAAATGCCTTAAAGATGGAATTAAATATGGAGGTTCAACAAAAGTTCATTTTGTCAACTCAGCAGGCAAAAAAGGATACTTTTTGGATTACGCTTATGTCTATTGGAGAGAAGGGGAGAGATGCAAAATTTGCGGCACTAAAATAGAAAAGATTAAGTTAGGCGGTAGAGGAACATATTTTTGCCCTAAATGCCAAAGATGATGTATA
>CAZFVS010000014.1:7583-15287 GCA_964522265.1 uncultured Gammaproteobacteria bacterium
AGGACACAGATTTATTTGCCAGAAGATTTAAGAAGAGAGATAGACCGTGACCGTGCCCAAAGTGGGGAAAGCAGGGCTGAATATTTAAGAAAAGCTGCTGCAGAACGTATTGTTAGGCGGAGAAAAAGCAAAGTTGATCTTAAAAAATTGGCAGAAGAATTAGGTCGGGGTGTCAAAAAAAGCGGTTGGGAGGGTATGGGTGTGAAAGAAGTGGTTGCCTGGCAGAGACGCATCAGGAAGGACCGTAAAATTTTTTAATGTATCTGGTAGATACCAATGTTTTAATATTGGCTATAGATAATAAAGAGCCTGCTCATAGCTTCCTTCAAAAAATTATTTTAAAAGGGCAGCTTTACCTTTCTGTTATTGCTATAGCAGAATTTTTAGCTAGGTCCTCTGACGATGAAGATGCAGAATTAGAAAAACTTTTAGCTACCTTCCCAATAATTGAAATTGATTTGCAAGTATCTAGATTAGCCGCTGGATATAGAAAAAAGTTCCTGAAAATCAGGAGAGTTCAGCTTTTGGATTATTTTTTAGCAGCTCAGGCTAAATTAAATAATCTTACTCTTGTTACGAACAACAAAGCTGATTTTCCAATGAAAGATATTAAGATAATCTCTCCTTCATAGTTAACCTTATTTGCTTCATGTGTGGGACAAGCAATTGTGGGACAATCAATAGCTATAGCTACTCATTGTCCTTTTGATGCATCCTTTAGCCTGTAGTTGACTTAATCCCATAGTTATAATATAATTATCCAGTTCTTTTAAATATCTTCAGGTAGCTTGCGGCGACCAGACCATTTTCAGTTAAGTGATTTGGTTGCTGCAAGAAACCCTTCTGCCGGATTGTCCGGTAGAAGAAAATGGTGATTCAGCTTGGAGGTTTAGGGTGGATGATGTTGCCCGTGAGCTAGAGGTTCTAGCTCAGTTGGAGATATTGATCTCCGAGGTTGAGGAGATGGTGTTAGGCATCCTCCGTGAGGAGGATGCCGACAGGTATCAGGGTTGCGCATACCACGAACCCTCTCGGGTTCGTGGTTGCTACTGGTGCGATCTGTACGTCCACTAGCCTTCAAAAGCCGGGGTGCTTAACCGCCCCCGGCTTTTTTCATACAAATATAAGTGTAGTACAATACTTTACAGTCCTTTTATGAACCAGCACGCTTCTTTTAGCGCTGTGATCAGGAATAGGGGTTTTTTAAACCTTTGGATAAATCAGATACTGGTCCAGCTTGCTTACAACTCTTTAAATTTTGCCCTGATAATCTGGATATTTAAACTGACAGATTCCAATACTGCGGTTTCCGCTCTTCTTTTGTCAATCTATCTGCCTGCAGTGTTGTTCGGATTATTCAGCGGAGTGTTGGTTGATATCACAGACCGCAAAAAAGTGATTATCCTAGTAAATTTTTTTCTAGCGCTGTGTTTTTTGAGTCTAATACCATTAAAATCATTTTACCCTGCAATTTTAGTTTTGGCATTTTTAATCAACACTGCAGTGCAATTCTATAACCCTTCAGAAGCCTCAGCGATCCCGCTGGTGGTCAAAAAAAACCAGCTTCTTTCCGCAAACTCCTTATTTTCAATAACGCTTTTTTCCAGCTTTTTACTCGGATTTGGTCTGGCCGGGCCGATTCTTACACATTTAGGGATCAATTTTATTTTTAAATTTGAGGCTGTTTTAGCATTTACGGCATTTTTACTGGCTTTCCGTTTCCCCTCAGTCATGAACAAACCCGACAAACAGGGGAAACTTTTAATAAAAGCTTTAAGGAGAAAAGATATGCATTCCATCAAACAGGTAATCTTGCAGGAAATTAGGGAAACAATCAGATTGATACGGGGCAGGCTGATTGTTTTTTCGGCAATCCTGATCATGTCCGGAGTGCAGATGGTGATAGGAATCTTAGCTGTACTTGTGCCTTCATTTTTTGAAAGGGTTGTGCAAATTAGGGCAACAGAAGCATCACTGGTTTTGGTTTTGCCGTTGGGACTCGGTATGGTGCTTGGCGGTTTTGCCCTGGGCAGACTGGGCAATAAATTCCCGAGAAGGATTATTGTGGGCAGGGGGATTATTTTAGCAGGGCTGCTCCTTTTTACTGTCGGTTTTTCGCCGGTTATTTCACCTGCAATTAAATATTCGGAAAGGATGATGAAAAATAACAGGATAATTGTTTTTAAAAAACCGAGGCCTTTGCCTTTTTTCTACCAGCCGCCTTTGGCAGCAGTTTTAGCTTTTGGTTCGTTCCTACTGGGTGTTGCGATGGTTTCCATTGTGGTCCCATCCCAAACAGTGATTCAGGACAGCACTCCTGAAGGGGATCGGGGCAAGGTTTTTTCGGTTTTAGGGGTGGCAATGGCAGGAATGTCGCTTCTGCCTGTACTTTTTGCCGGTATCATGGCAGATATTTTTGGGACAACACCAATATTTATAGCTTTAGGCGGTTCAATTGCTATCATTGGATTTTTAGCCCTGAAGCCTGATTTTTTCTTCGCTGAGCACCACCTCCCGCTCCATATGAAACAGTTTTTAGGCTTAGGGCATTGGAGAAAGAAATGATAAAATGAGGTCAATAAAAAAAGATTTTGTATTGGTATCTGAACCTATGGATATGGAAGAAGAGACAGCATACAGTTTGAAATACTCATTAAAAGACATTAAAGAAGCTGAAAAGGAGCTTGATAAAGGTCATTTTGTAACATTAGAAGAGTTAAAGAAAGATTTCATGATGCGTAATAAGCAAAAAGATTGATTAAATTTGCAGTAAGGTAATACTTGTTAATATTGAATACAGACAAGGTGTTTATAGATAACTAGGTTTCCTCTAAGGTATATTATACCAAATGTTTTTGAAATCCCTAAAATTAAAAAATTTCAGGAATTACCATGTTTTAGATCACTCATTCAGCACCCCGATAACTATTTTGATAGGGGATAATGCCCAGGGGAAATCCAATTTTTTAGAAAGTATTTATTTTCTGGCAGCAGCAAAATCCCCCAAAGCCGAAAGAGACGAGGAGATAATAAGGTATGGGGAGGATGTGGTGAGGGTAGAGGGGGTGGTGGAAAATTCAGAACAACTCGGAAAAACTCAGAGAATCAGCGATTCAAAAATTCAGATAAACCGGAATTCTGGTTTACAGAGTTCTTCTGAGTCATTCCGGACAAATCTGGAAATTACGATGCAGTCTGTTGATGGCCTGCCTGCCGGCAGGCAGAAAAAACTTAAGAAAAGAATTCAGGTTAACGGCATCCCAAGAAGAATCTCTGATTACAGCGAGAATTTGGCAGTTGTGGCGTTTGCTCCGGAAGATATCAATATGGTAACAGGTCCGCCGTCTCTTAGACGGGACCACATTAATCAGGTTATTGCACAAATTGACCGCCAGTATAAAAAGATATGGTCAAGCTATGAGAATATCATTGTCCGGAAAAATAAACTTTTAAAGATGATCAAAGAAGGAACTGCAAAAATTGGAGAATTAGATTTTTGGTGCAGCGAGCAGCTTAGGTTTGCAGAGGAGATAGTTTCTAAAAGGCAGGAGTTTTTTGAGTTTATCAGTGGTGCAGAAAAAAAATTTGGGGATTTCAAATATGAATACCAGCCCAGTATTTTGACCCCAGAAAGACTTATGGAATACCGACAAAAAGAGATTGACGCTGCTGTCTCGCTGATAGGTCCGCATCGGGATGATTTTGCATTTTTGATAACAGATTCAGAAGAACTCGGAAATACTCAGAGTTCCAAGAAATCAGAAGATCAGATAAACCGGAATTCTGGTGTTTCTGATCATCCGAGTCATTCCGAGTCATTCAGGAGAAAAGATTTGTCAAAATATGGCTCGAGAGGTGAACAACGAACAGCAGTGTTAGATTTAAAAATAGCAGAAGTCTCTTTTATGGAACAAAAAATGGGTTCAAGGCCGGTGCTGCTTCTGGATGATATCTTCTCAGAACTTGATTTGGAACACAAAAAACATGTGGTTGAGCTTGCCAAGCTGCAGCAAACGATCATTACAACAGTTGAGCTTGATAAATACCTTCAGAGCCAGTTTAAAGAAGCAGAGGTATTGGAGGTGAAAAAAGGGAAGATAAATATTAAGCAATAATCTAGAAGCAATTTTTCAGAATAACTCAGAAAGACTCAGTAAATCAGATAGTCTGAATACCTGATAATCTGAAATACAGGCACACAGAGTTATTCCGAGTCTTTCTGAATTTGTTTGTATTTACTTTTTCCGTTGGAATCTGGCAGCCAGGCGGGAGAGTTGATAAGTGATAAGCATTGCAAACACGGTGATCAGTATGGCATAAATAAACTTATAAAATATCCCTGATCCGGGAATTCTTGATTCAATAAACTGTTTTACAAACTCCTGGATTGCCTCATTCCAAGCCAGTGCTGCCACCAGCCCGAAGCCTGAAGTAGCCAAAGTCAGCATTTGAGTTATCAGTTCAACATGAAACCGTCTTTCCTGTCTAGTCTCTTTTTTCTTGGGCATATGCTAATTTTATCATAGAAAAAAATGCGGGAAATATGCAATAATTGTGAGGTATGTTTTTCAAACTAAACCCTTTAAAATTATCCAGAGCAATACTCACCAGCGAGATCTTCTTACCCCTAACTCTTGTAGTAACTTATGCTTTGTTTCTTCTGATTGCCAAAGGTGTTTTCCCCACTTCTGAGGAGTTGTTTAATTCTTTTGGGAACCTTTATGCTAAATATGGCTATGAAATTATTTTTATATCAGCCCTTTTTGAAAGCTTGGTTTTAGTGAACCTGTTTGCCCCTGGTGGAGGGGCATTGATTTTAGGGGTAATTTTTGCAAGATCAGGGCAAACCCAGCTTGACCTGGTGATCATTGTTGCAGCTTTGGGTGCGGTACTGGGTTATACACTGGATTTTATGACCGGATACTTTGGGCTTTTTGATATTATTAACAGGCTTGGGTATAGAAAAACGATTGATAAAACAAAAATAAAGGTAGGCCAGTTTGGCAACCAAGGGTTGATCTTGAGTTTTATACATCCCAACCTGGGAGCTTTTGTTTCACTGGCAGCAGGGGTTTTAAAGGTGAAACCCGCAAATTTTTTTATTATCGCCGTCCTTTCTACTTTAGTTTGGGCTACCTTTTGGGGTTTGGCAGTTTATGCCACTGGTGATATATTTTTAACAATACTTAAAAAATACTCATTCCTGGTGTTATTGTTCATTATTGGTGTGATGGTGTTAGGGAAGTTATGGGGGAGAGAGGAAAAATGAGTAGTGTCAACTTAAGTGAAAACTTGCCCTTGTCAAAAATGCTAAACGCATTTTTGCAAGCGATCTCGCAAACTTTATGATTATAAAAGAAAGGAGGTTTGCTCCGATTGTTCATAGCAAAATATACAATTACCAATTCTATCTTGAAAAACATCGGTATTATTGATACTGCCCGGGAGATAGTGGCAAATGCCCCCCTAATCCCTGCATGGGAGGCAAAATTCAGAAAAGAAGCAATAGAGAGGACTGTCCATCATGGTACTCATCTTGAGGGTAATAACTTATCTGAGGAGGAGGTGAAGGATGTTTTGGACGGGCGTGAGGTTTTTGCCAGGGACAGGGATATACAGGAAGTTATAAATTACAGGAATGTCTTAAAATTTATTGACAGCATAGCTGTTCAGATAGGTGTTGGCAAAAGTTATATCCTGACGATTGAAACAATTTTAGAGATCCATAAATTAACCACGCAGCGGATCTTGCCTGATGAAACTGCCGGGAAATTCAGGGTCAGGCAGGTGGTAGTTAAAAATACCAGAACAGGACAGGTCAGCTTTACCCCGCCTCCTGCTGCTGAAGTCTATTATTTAATAGAGGATCTGATAGCTTGGGTAAACAGTGACGAAACCCGGCAACTTCATCCGGTGATTAAAGCAGGCATTATCCATTATGAACTTTCCAGGATCCATCCTTTTGTTGACGGAAATGGCAGAACTGCCCGGGCAGTGGCAACCCTGATAATGTTTTTAGACGGTTATGATATCCGCAAGTTCTTTTCGCTTGAAGAATATTTTGATGAAAACCCGATGGACTATTATGTCACACTGCAGACTGTTTCCAACCAGCTGGTTTTGGATACCCATGAGCGGGATTTAACTCCCTGGCTGGAATATTTTGTGCAGGGGGTGGCCATAGAATTAAACAGAGTTAAGGAACGGGTTCAAAGGATCTCTGCTGATGCCAGGGTCAAAGATAAGCTGGGGGAGCAGGTGGAGTTAAATGAAAGGCAGATGATGATTATGGAATACCTGCATCGGCATAAATCCATGATGAATAAGGACTTTAGGAAGATCTTCCCTGACTTCTCGGATGATACAGTTTTGCGGGAGTTAAAATTTTTGAAGCAGAAAGGGCTGGTGAAAAAAACAGGGGGGACCAAAAAGGCAGTGTATGTTTTAACTTGACCCTTGACAAAGTACCAAGTATGGGTATACTTCAAGGTATTAATAAACTCATAAAGCCTGTCTGAAACAAATGCTAGTAGAAAGAATTGATTTAAAATCCAGTTATGATGAGTATCGAGCAAGAGAAAAAAGCTTAACATGGGATGGAAACCTTCAGGATTATCTTGACTTACTTGCGGAAAACCCCAAACTAAACAGGCTGTCTCACGGTATGGTTTATGACATGTTGACAGGTAAAGGTGTGGAAGAGCCGGATGAAGACAAAGGTGAAGAGTACAGAACATACAATTTCTTCAGTGGCGAGATTTTCGGAATTGAAAAAACTTTGGATGAATTAGCAAATTATTTTGCCGGAGCAGCAAGAAAGCTTGAAATAAGAAAAAGGATATTGATGTTAGTGGGTCCGGTTGGGGGAGGTAAATCTTCAATCGTGTCACTGATGAAAAAAGGGTTGGAAGAATATTCAAAAACTAGGGAAGGCGCTGTTTATGCAATCAAGAGTTGCCCGATGCATGAAGACCCGTTGCATCTTATTCCTGATGCACTTAGGCCAGAGTTAAAAGAAAAACATGGTATTGAAGTTGAAGGCAGACTTTGTCCTGTGTGTGACAATATGGTTCGGGAAAGATATTTGGATGATCCGTTTGCTGTGCCTGTGGAGAGAGTAACATTTTCAGAACGGGAGAGAAGAGGGATTGGAACCTTTACCCCTTCTGATCCCAAATCGCAAGATATTGCGGAGTTGACCGGTTCAATAGATCTTTCGACTGTCGGTGAGTATGGTGTTGAATCTGATCCGCGAGCTTTCAAATTTGATGGTGAACTCAATAAAGCCAACAGGGGGATGATGGAATTTATAGAGATGTTAAAGTGCGATGAGAAATTCCTTTACAATCTTTTGACTCTAACCCAGGAACAGAATATCAAAACCGGGCGCTTTGCGTTAATCTATGCGGATGAAGCAATTATGTCTCACACCAATGAGCATGAATTCAACAACTTTATAGCCAACAAAAAATCAGAAGCATTGCATGATAGGATTTTTATGGTAAATGTCCCGTATAATTTACGGTTTGATGATGAAATTAAGATATATGAAAAACTGATTAGGGAGGGACAAATTAAAGGTATACATATAGCGCCATATGTTTTGAAAACCGCTGCCATGGTGGCAGTTTTATCCCGCTTATCAGTACCTAAAAAGAAGGATGTTTCGCTAGTGCAGAAAATGTACCTTTATAATGGAGATAA
>CAZFVS010000015.1:0-281 GCA_964522265.1 uncultured Gammaproteobacteria bacterium
GTGTTAAACTCTTTAACCATTTTAGATTTAAGTTTTTTATAAACATCTTCTTCTGTCCAGTGCTCATTTTCCAAATTCTGAACAAATTCAAAGTATGAAACAGTCACACCACCCGCATTAGTCAACACATCCGGTGCAACTATACAACCTTTTTTACCTAATATTTTATCCGCTTCAGGGGTAGTTGGACCGTTTGCAAGTTCAAGGATAATTTTTGCCCTTATCATATCTGCATTCTTCTTGGTAATAACACCTTCCAAGGCTGCAGGAACCAGGATATC
>CAZFVS010000015.1:291-14472 GCA_964522265.1 uncultured Gammaproteobacteria bacterium
ACATTAAGTTTAAGCAGATCTGAGTTGGAAATATGGCCTTTACTGTATCCTACCTGTATGCTGCCTCTTTTTGCCTTAACTTTTTTCACAAGGTCAATATTTAAACCTTCATGCGTTTTATCATAGATACCACCTTTTGAATCAGACACCGCGACTACTTTATATCCGTTTGCATAAAGGAACTCAGCCTCATGCATTCCCGCGTTTCCAAATCCCTGGATCGCCACAGTCAGCGGTTTTTTAAACCCAAGCTTTTCAACAAGTGCTTCCAGGACATAAAACCCTCCCAATGCAGTAGCCACCCCCCGTCCTTCAGAGCCTCCATGCTCTAGTGATTTTCCTGTAATCACAGCCAATGCTTTGGGATCATTAAATTTTAAACCATTTTCTTTGGCATATTCTTCTTCTATTTGGTCCATCTGTTTTGGACCGGTATTTACATCAGGCGCCGGGATATCTTTATCAGGACCGATATTAGGGGCAAGTTCATGACCAAAAAGCCTGGTCAGCCTTTCCAGCTCCCCTGACAATAAAGCTTTGGGGTCAACTTTGATGCCGCCTTTACCGCCACCAAGAGGAAGATCTAAAACCGCACATTTGATCGTCATCCATAAGGCTAACGCTTTTACTTCATCAATATCAACATCAGGATGATACCTTAAACCACCTTTGTAGGGGCCAAGCCAATTGTTATATTCCACCCGGTAGGCCTCATATATCTCAAATTTTCCGGAGTCTCTTTTTAGGGGTAAATGAAAATATATCTCCCGCTCAGGTTTTGATAAAACCTCTAAAACAGCAGGGTTAATATTTGCTACTTTGTCTGCTTCAGCGAGTTGTGCCAAAGCATTCTCAAACGGGTTTTCTTTCATACGGTTGTTACGAGACCTCTTCATCGGGGTCCTCCAACCAGAATCCGCTCAAAAGGCTTGCTGTTTTCAAATGGACCGATCACCTGTAGATTAAACTTTTCTCTTCTGAAAAGTTCACCGGCAACAAGTCTTACATCCCCGACGCTAACATAATCTATTCTTTTTTGCAAGTCCCCAAATTCTTCGATTTTACGATCTAAAATAAAGTTGGTACTTAAATATTCCGCTAAAAAATTTGTTGATTCAGCTTTGATTGACAACCTGCCTCTGATCATCTCTTTGGCTTTTCTAAGTTCATCATCAGTAATGTTCTCCTGAGTGATTCTTTCCAGTTCTGATATAATAACTTCCAACCCATCGGTAACTTTTTCCAGTTTTAATCCGGCATAAACCGCAAAAGAGCCCGTGTCTTTGTAAGGATCAAAACCAGCAGAGATATGATAGGCATACCCGCGTTTTTCCCTCACCTGGATAAATAACCTGGAGGACATCCCTTCGCCCAGAATCACTCCCAAGACTCTGGCAGCATATCTTTTATCATCATACCGATCATATCCTTCAACTCCTAAAATCAGGTTTGCTTGGTCTGATTTCTTATGGAAAACGTCAATTTTGGGTTTGTTCTGTTTTTGCTTCTTAAAAGGCAAAAAATTGTATTGTGACCTTTTGGGCAAATCCAGGAAATATCTTTCGGATAACTTTTTAATATTTTGTGGCAGGTTGCCGGCAAGAACCAGCACCATATTTTTGGGTGAGTATAAAGCATCAAGGTATTTAACAAAGTTTAGCCTTTCAAAAGCATTAATAATTTTTTCCTCCCCTCCGGTATCCCAACCCAAAGGAGTATCCCCAAACTGCAGCCTCTCATAAAGATCCCAGATATGGCGGGCCGGGTTATCCCGATACATCCGGAGCTCCTCAGCAATTACCCCTTTCTCTTTTTCAATCTCGTCCTCCTGCAGCAACGATTCTTTAAGCTGGGAGGATAAGATATCCATCGCCATTTCAAGATGTTTGGCTGAAGACTTGATCCAATAAAATGTGTACTCTTTACTTGTTGCTGCATTGTTGATAGCACCCATCCCGTCTACTATTTCCGCAATCTGCTCCGCTGTTGGATATTTGCGTGAGCCTTTAAAAAACATATGTTCCAAAAAATGAGAGATACCGTTAATTTTTCTAGTTTCATACCTTGAACCAGCCCCAACTGCCATAAGCGTTGTGACAGAATCAAGATGGGGAAGATTCATGGTGATTAAGGTTAGACCATTTTTAAGGGTTGTCAGATTATACATAATGTCCTTTAAGGGATTTTTATCTTATGAAGTCATCACTTTCCCAATCATTTAAATCTTCAGTCCAGGGTTTAATTGTACGTCTGCCTGTAAAAGATATGTCAGAAAAAGCATCATTATCAAAATTTGGTGCAGCGACTGCAGAATAAAGACTACCCATGTCCGCCACACTTTTTCTGTTTTCTTGAACCTGTCTGCAAAAATCTATCGCATCATTCCCGCTTGAGATACCGCAAGCTGCCGCAGGACACCAACCGTCTTTGGAATACTGAAGATAGGGACAATCAAACCTGCATTCTACCATGTTGGTATTATCTTAGCAATTAACACTTTTTGTCAAGCATTAATTTTTTAGCCTCAAAAGGGGACGCCTTTCGTGCGTAGGGTTGTGGGGTTATTTGATTTTTGGACCTTCAGGAGCATCTTCTATCTCAAATCCCATATCTTTTATGCTTTTTCTAAGCTGGTCAGATTTTTCAAAATTGCTGTCTTTTCTGGCCTGTTCCCTTTCATCAACCAAAATCTGCACTTTATCGGGTATATCAATTTTTTTACCTAAATACTTATCAAGCCCAAGCCCCAAAACCTGGTCCATCTTAAGCAAGCTTTCCGCTTTGGCAGAACTAGGGTAATCCGACTTAACTAAATCCCACATAACAGCCAGGGCTTGAGGTGTGTTTAAATCATTGTTCAGCGCTTTAAAAAAATCCTCTTCATACTGAGCGCAGCCGATTTTGGGCTCTTCCCAATCTCTAACTGTCTCCCTCAAGTTGTTCAGAGCATTCTGCGCCGCTTCCAGTGATTTCCATGTAAAATTCAATTTATCCCGGTAATGGGCAGTCAAAACCAGGTAGCGCAGCGATAAAGGATCCATATCCTTACTCTCTACATCCCTTAGTGTATAAAAATTATTGAGCGATTTGCTCATTTTTTGCCCATCAACTAAAAGATGCTCGCCGTGGACAAAATATTTTACAAAAGGTTGGCCTGTTTTTCCTTGCGCTTGGGCTATCTCATTTTCGTGGTGCGGGAACATTAAATCAATCCCGCCTGCATGGATATCTAAAGTATCGCCCAGGTATTCCTGGCTCATGACTGAACACTCTATATGCCAGCCGGGCCTGCCTTTCCCCCACGGTGAATTCCAACCTACCTGATCCGCTTCAACACTTTTCCAGAGTGCGAAATCCTGTACACTGTCTTTACTGTATTCATCAGATAATATTCTGGTTCCGCTTTTAAGCTCACGTTTTTTAACTCCTGATAATTTTCCATAATCCGGAAATTTTGAGATGTCAAAATATACCGACCCATCTTTTTCAACGTAAGCCAGTTTTTTTTTCACCAGGCTTTCTATATATTTAACCATCTGAGTAATATGTTCAGTCGCTTTTGGCTGAATGTCCGGCAGTGTAATATTCAATTTATTTAAATCCTTCAAAAAAAAGTCGGTAAATTGTGTGGTAAATTCTGAAATTTCCAGATTTTTTTCTTTGGCTTTTTTGATTATTTTGTCATCTATATCGGTGATGTTTTCTACGAAAGTGACTTCATATCCTTCCGCCTTAAGAACCCTTCGTAAAACATCATACATTAGAAAGCTGCGCAGATTTCCAATATGGGCAAAATCATAAACAGTCGGCCCGCAGGCATATATGCCAACCTTTGGGGGATTAAGGGCAATAAAATCTTCAATTTTGCGGGTTAAAGTATTATAAAGTTTAAGCATGTGGAACCTAGTATACTAGAATAGGGTACCTGGAGCAATAATAGTTCTCGTCATTACATTGAAAATTCCTTCCCTTGGAAGGTTACCCTCCTCCCACCCCTTTATTTTCCATCTTGGTTCTCTTCCTCTGAATAACTATCTGTTGTTGCTCTTCTTTTTCATTTTTTTTAACCACGTCAAGCTGCTTTACTTTTTGTTCTTCTTCAACCTCTTCCTGTTCTTTTTGTTTTTCAAAAAATTCTTTTGCTTTGGCCAATCTTTCCTGGTCTTGCTTGATAGTTGTAAAAAATTGGTTTATCCTCCGTATCTCTTTTGCTTTTTTTTGCTGTTCAAGCTGTTCCTGTTGTTGTTTTTGCTGAATCTGTTGGGGTGTCTGTTGACCCGGGTAACCCTGTAAAGACTGCCCTGCTTCCTCCACAACTTCTTCACCTTGTTTGATAGCAGGTTCCACTACAGATTGCTTCACCATTTGGGCAAACTCAGAAGCTGCACCTTTTACCCCATTTCCATCAGCCATATTTTTATATTAACCTCCAAATGCCCAAGATACAAGAACTATACGCGCTACCTTATTGAAGCAGAAATTTTAGTATTAAATGATTCCAAAATATCACTGAATGCAACTCCATCTTTAATTTGTAAGTCAGACGAAAAATGATGGGTATGTCTTTGTCCGGCTTCCTCAAATTTTAAAATATCTACTATATTTTGGCCTGGATAACCTATCTCAATATCATAAGTAATTTCATAATCTCTCCCCGAATCCTCTCTGTCAATTCTGATAATTATCATCTCATAAGGAAAATCTTTAGGGCGGATACGAATCTGCATTTTGGGTTGGGCGCTTTCTTTGATGTTATGTAACCCTAAACTCTCCCTTCTCTTCTTTAACTCTATGGGTAATTCCCATTTTTGAGGTCTAATAAATACTTCTACTTCGTCAAAGCCTACCCCTCCAAATTTAAAATCCCGCAATTTATATGCATAAATTTTATCTCCCTCTGCTGCTAATTTCTGCTCATAACGGATATTTCTTTGTAAAGATAGTTACCGTCAGCCAGAGCAACACCAATCTGAATCATAGGTTCAATTGCCCTTAGCACTGTTTCATACATATCTGCTCCGCTAGTTTTCTTTTTTGCTTTTTCTAAAGCACTTACTGCAATATTTTGAAGAGTGAGCATCATTCCATCAAATACTGAATTTGCATCCCGTCTAATCTTTTTTTCTTGAGTGTCAATTCTTAAATCACCTTCCAAACCTTTGTGGAAGGCTACTCCAACACCATCTTCCGGCGGGTTGTCAGGATCACAATATTTTTCAATTCTTGCCATAATTTCATCTAATTCTTTATGTTTTGGGTTTTCTTGTTCTTGGGTATCGTCCATAACACTAACAACTTAACATAACTTACCCAAGTATAACAAGATCTTGTTGAATTAAATTAATATTCTTTCCTTCCCTCTAAAGCCCTGGTTAGTGTTGTCTCGTCCGCATATTCCAAATCCCCTCCCACAGGCAGTCCTCTGGCAATTCTGGTAACTTTTACACCAAGCGGTCTGATCAGTCTGTCAATATACATGGCTGTTGCCTCCCCTTCCATTGTTGGATTTGTGGCCAAAATTATCTCTTTGACAGCCACTTGGCCTGAGCCTGTCGAAGGCTCTTTAAGCCTGGGCAATAGCTCACGGATGTGCAACTCATCAGGACCAATATTCTCAAGCGGCGAGATGCAACCATGAAGGACATGGTAAAGCCCTTTAAAGTTAGCCCGTTCAAGCGCCAAAACATCCAAGGGATCCTCCACAACAGCAATAATTGATTTGTCACGGGCGCTGTCCTCATCTATCTCACAGGGGTCAGCTTCCGAAATATTAAAACATGTTGAGCAGATAACTGTTTTTTCTTTTAAAGCAAGCGCTGACTCTGCTAAAGCTTTTGCTTCTTCTTTTGGGGCATGAAGCAGATAGTAAGTCAACCGCTGGGCAGTTTTGGGACCAATGCCGGGCAAACGCTCAAATGCCTCAATTAAATTTCTTACAACTTTGGGAATGGTAGCCATATCCAGTCAAATGTTAACACAGGGGTTGATCATTGACAATTTCACTTTGTTGGTTATAATTCAAACATGCGGGCAAGAGGAGCGGAGTTTGAACACCCAACAGTTGAGTTGCATAAGTATCAGTTGCTTGATCTTAGCTCATCTAAACTGAGGGAAGTAGCTGATTTATTAGATAAAGATCCTGTGTACCAAAGAATGCATCGAACACTATACGATCCAGAATATGGCGGCGGCAGCTTTGGGGGACCCCGGTTTCATTATTTAAGGGAGGTATTAATTAACAGAGTTTTACAACTGCTGGTTGCTCCAGACTAACTACATTTAAATCCCATAACCTGAGGTATTGTTACAGTCAGCCTTATTTTAACAGGAGATCACCCTCAAAAATTAATTCCAAAATTAATTCCAACTCAATTTCATTCTAACTCAATTCTATAAACATACAATTGTGTCCACGTAGAGAAGATTGTTAGGTAAAGAAAAATTCAATTAATTTGTTTGGGTTTTCAATTTTTTCAGCCTCAATATAAACTACCTCATTTTCAACTCCAAAAAATTCTCTTAGGAACCGTACAACTTCATAGCATGGATGAGGATGAACAAAAACACTGTTTTGCAGTTTATAAAACCCTAACATTTTTATTTTTCTTCTCAAAAGTGCTCTTGATTTATTTTTTTGGATAGGGATATCAAAAATAATAATCCGCCATTTTTTATCCCATTTTTGTGGTTTTTCGATTTGTAATAAGCCTAATTTGATACTTTTTAATTTTACCTTACCCTCTTTTGTTAATTTTATCTCTTCTAGCCCGCTTTTTCTTTTGACAATTTCCACCAGACCTCTTTTCTTCAACCTTTTTATCTCTTGATTAATTCTTGCTAGATCAATTTTTTCAAGTAATGGTATGGCTTTAGAAATTCCAGGAGCCACTAGTGCTAACGAAACAAACCCAATAATTCCTAATGCAAGCAGTATATGTTTTGCTACTTCTTTTCTTTCTTCGGCCATTATCTTTCTTGAGTTAAAGAGTGATATACCATATCTTTAGTTAATTAACAATTGTTGCTACGTAGGAATTATTGTTATAATTGAACCATAATCCTTTCTGTTGCTAACGAGGGTTAGTAAAAACAAGAAGCGGTAATATTTCGCAATATTGTTACATTCCAGGAAGTCCCATCCCGCCCATCAAACCTTTCATCTCTTCAGCTGCAACTTTTTGTGATTGTTTTAACGCCTCATTGACAGCCTCGGTAATTTTCCCATGATCCAATTCGCCTGAGATGGAAACCAGTTTTTGGTCTGCCGTCATAACCACTGTCACACTCCTATGCTCAACTGTAATTTTTATACCCGAAAGCTTCTTTTGCACTTCCATAGCTTGATCCCGCATTTTTTTCAGATCACCAAGTTGTTTTAAATTGTCCATCAAACCCATGGAAAGATTATAACATTATTGTTCGAGCGAAGCGAGAACTATATCGCTCAGGATGACTTCGGCAAAACGCCTCAGTCACATTTTCCATCAAAGAGATAATAGTCATCGGGCCAACACCACCGGTTTTTCTGGTCATTCTGGAGACTTTTTCTAAAACATTGTCCGTATCCACATCTTTTCCTATATCCACCACTAAAGCTCCTTTCTTTACCATATCTTCAGTCACTAAATTGGGCTGCCCCACAGCACTAATTAAAATATCAGCCTGTTTTGCTAAAGTTTTTAAAGCAGGATCAGCCCTTGACACTCCTATCACCCGTTCACCCTTCTCATAAAGCACTTTAACCAGTCCCGAACCCACCATCCCATGCACCCCTCCCAAAACCCTGATAACTCTCCCTTTCCCCAACACTCCCTCAGACTCCAAAATTGTCATTACTCCTTTGACTGTAGCAGGAAGATAGGAGGATTTTTCGGTTAGACCATCCACATCTTTTTCTGGTGAAATTTTATCCAGTAACTGTTTGGGTGCTCTCCCATCCAAAAGGCTTCCGGGAATAGGCAGCTGCATCATAATTCCATCTACGGCGGAATCATTATTATATTTTGCAATTTTTAATGCGACCGCATCAAATTGCGCTTTAGGTGAGATTTTCTCTGTTTTAAATACAATCCCCAATTCTCCAGCTTTTTTTGCTTTCATTCCGGTATATTGCACAGAAGGAGGATCATCCTGATTTACAAAGCTAACCAATTTTGGCGGGCGCGCTCCTTGAAACTCTGCTAAGGTTTGCCTGAGCTTTTCCTCATGCTCCAGCGCCAATTTTATACCATCAATAATTTTATTCAAAGAAGAGCTATGCTCATCCATATTTTGCTCCATATTTTTAAAGTCCCGGTACCGGATATTTTTTGGCAAATTCTTCAATTTTCAGCCTGACTTTTTTCAACTTCCCATTCCCGGCCATCTTTACCTTAAAATCCGCAATAAACCCCTTCCTTTCCCCCTGCTCCTTAGGCAGATCAAATCCCCGAATCTCCTCTAAAACCTGTTTTATCCAGCCGGCAATTTTTACCATCTCCTGCTCCTTCATATCTCTTGAGGTCAGCGCCGGAGTACCCAAACGGATTCCAGAAGGATAGAAAGGCGAAGATTTTTCCCCGGGCACAGTATTTCTATTGGCATAAATCCCGCTGATCTCAAGGGCGGTCTGTGCCTGATAACCCATACCAAAACCATAGGCAGACAGATCCCATAAAATGAGGTGATTTTCAGTTTTAGTGCCTAACTCTTTGGCTAAAACTTTTGCATTAACCACAATCTGGTGGGCGTACTGTTTAAATCCAATAGACTGTGCTTCTTCCAAAGCTACAGCCAAAGCGGCAACCTGGTTGTCATGAGGACCCCCCTGAAGCCCGGGAAAAACAGCTTTGTCAATTTTTGACGGCAGCTCCGGATCTTTGTTACACCCCCCGGGTGTAACAAGAATCATGGCACCACGGGGGCCTCTTAAGGTTTTGTGCGTGGTTGTCGTTATAACATGGGCAAAATCTACAGGCGAGGGGTGCTGTCCTCCAATAACCAAACCCACAATATGTGAAATATCCGCTACCAAATATGCACCTGCCTTCTCTGCTACCCTGGAAAATGCTTCCCAGTCAAAGATAAAAGGGTAGGCTGTACCACCCACCCAAATAATTTTGGGTTGATGCTTTTTGGCTAAAGACTCCACCTCACCCATATCAATCCGGCCATCGTTTTTGACAGTATATTGTATAGCGTTAAAAAGTTTTGAAGTAAAAGATGCTTGAGCTCCATGGGTTAAATGCCCACCTGAGGGAAGCGCCATCCCCATGATAGTATCACCGGGATTTGCCAAAGCCAGGTCAACGGCTAAATTGGCCGGGGAACCTGAGTACGGTTGAACGTTGGCATGGATCGTGCCAAAAATCTTATTGGCCAAATCCCTGGCATAATTTTCAATATCGTCAATTATCTTATTTCCCGCATAATATCTGGCTCCGGGGTACCCCTCAGAATATTTATTGGTCAAAACTGACCCCAACGCCTGTAAAACATTCGCTGACACGTAATTTTCAGACGGGATCATCTCCAAACCGTTAATTTGCCTTAGTTTTTCAGCCTCAATCAGGGCAAAAATTTTTGATGGCATAACCTGATTAGTATATCAAATCAGATTTAAAATTGCTCAGGCTACATTTCAGGCTAAATTCTCTCCATTGGCTTCTGAAAATATTTTTCAATTTTATCCTGAACTTCAGGACTGATGCCATCACATTCCTGGTCTAATTCATCTCCCAACCTATCCATCTCATCGAACAACTCGTCTTTCTCATCCTCAATTCTATCCAGCTCCTCATCGATTTTATCCAGGGCATCGTACAGCTCAATAATTTTCCAAACTTTCTCCATCTCTTCCGGAGTTAAATTGGACAAATCTATCTCATCATAATCATAGATTTCTAAATTTGTTTCTCTTTCTCTCAAGATTTATCACCTCCCTTGCCCCGCGAAGCTATCAGCGAAGTGGGGCTAGTTCACCGGTTCTGAATTAAAAATCTCTGCTGCAACCCTGATTACCTCATCATCTGCTGCCAATTCAACATTTGCTATCTCTTCAATCCTCATCGGCTTCACGCCTAATACATAGCTTACTCTGACTTCTTTTTCTAACACATCGGATAAAACAGATTCAAGCAAGCTTCTGTTTTTCGGTGATTCAAGAATCCTTTGGTGAAAAGAGTAGGGAACTTCAAACACCACATTTCCAGCTTCACAGCTTAAAACAGTGGCTTGCTTCAAAAGAGCCTCCAGGGAATAATTATACGGTTTAACTGTTTCCAATATGTATACCCATTTGTCCAAAAGTTTGTGCATATCAGCAGGATCCACAGTATTACCAGAGGAATTCTGTACACCGGGTGAAGCCTGTATTTCAATCTCAGCGGTCCGGTGTACCGGGTTCAAAGTTGTACCAATCTTTAATACATTATCAGATTGAGTCTGGTTTGACATCCGATACCCGACATCTGATATCCAACCTTGGCAGCTCTCTACCACTGCTATCTCAAGCGGCAGAGTTGGATGGGACGAAATTTTTAGCTTCTCCAAGGCCTGCTGGAAAAAACCAATTGATGAAATCAGATCTCCGGAGGAAAATTTGTCCGCCAATTCAACTGCCTCCGTGAACTTGGCTGAACCCAAATCCTCCTTAACCACCTCTAAAGCCTGATGTTTAATCAGAAGTATGGCGCGTAAAACATCCAAAACAGAAAGAAGATACTCCCTGGTACTGATACCTTTCTCTAGTTGCCTACCGATAGTTTCCAAACCTTTTTTAGCGTCTTTTTGGGCAATTGAGTTCAAAAGTTGAATTATATCCTCAAACCCGCCGCTGGATAACTGCCGCTGCACATCCAATGTGCTGATTGTTTCCTGACCCAGTGAAACCAGCTGTTCAAGCAATTTTACAGCATCCCTGAAGCTGCCCTCCCCTTTTTTGGCGATCAGCCGGATAGCATCTGGATCTATCTTAATTTTTTCTTTTTTAACAATACTTTCTAAAAGTTCAAATAGGTCCTTTGTGCTTGCTTGTTTAAATTCAAGTTTCTGCACTCTTGACATAATGGTTTGCGGAATTTTTTGCGGTTCGGTGGTCGCCAGAATAAAAAGAGCGTGGTCAGGTGGTTCTTCTAAAGTCTTCAGCAGTGCATTAAACGCCTCAGCAGTTAACATATGTGCTTCATCAATTATATAAACTTTTTTATTGCTTGAAGTTGGGACAAGCTTAATCTTTTCTTTAAGATCCCTGATATCATCTATCCCTCTGTTGGAGGCTGCATCAATTTCAATAAGATCCAGACTGGTACCACTAGTTATAGATATACAGGAATCACATTTATTACAAGGGATGGTCCGGTTATCAGTTTTTTGTTGTCGGTTTTCAGAATTTGCGAGAACCGATAACTGACAATTGACCATTTTTGCTAATATTCTTGCCGTTGAGGTTTTACCAGTACCTTTCAGGCCGCAAAAAAGATAGGCATGGGAAAGCTTATTTTTCGAGAAAGCTTGCGACAAAATCTCTTTAATCCCCCGCTGTCCAACAATTTCTTCAAGTGCTTGGGGACGGTATTTTAGATAAAAAGCCATACAAGTTAGTCGTGGTGAATACCTAATAAATGCCTGGTACCATGCTCAATCAAAAAAAGCAGCTGTTCCTCTACTGAAACTCCTTCCAAAGAAGCGTCTTTGAGCAGTTCCGGGTAGGATATTAAAATATCCCCAAGCCGCAGGATCTTGTCAGGAGACCTAACAAAACCCATTCTGGGGACATGCTGCAACAGGTCGCTGGAGACCGGATCTTCCAATGCAAAAGAGAGAATATTGGTAGTGGCATCTATATCCCTATATTTCCTGTTAACAGCATGCATCTTCCTGTCACCAACAATAGTTACCCCTATTTCAATATTACCTGTAATTTTATGGCGCTGCAGAAGTCCCATAATACAGGTCTGGATTGCAATCTTGTTAACAGGATATCTTGAATCCGAACTGATAATAATGTTAATTATTTTTTCTTTTTCTCCTTTAGTTCTGTTTTTAAATCCTTCATCAAACCCCAGAGTTCTTTTTCTTTTTGATCCTTCTTTGTTTTTGAAACAATAAGCTGCCTATATCCTGTATACAAGCAAATTATGAAAAACACCAATATAAAAATTTGCCATAACAGCCATAAATCCATATGATTAATTAACTCAATTGTTCCCTCACCAAAACACTCACTCTTGAGCCATCTGCCTTGCCTAAAACTTTACCCATCACAGCATTCATTACCCGACCCATCTGATTCAAATCCTGAGCACCTATCTCTTTTATAGTCTCTTCTATAATTTTAGTCAATTCCTCATTTGTCATCTGGGCAGGTAGATATGCTTTCAAAATTTCAGCCTCTGCCTCTTCCTTGCCAGCCAATTCTTCCCTATTGCCTTGCCTGAACCCTGCTGCAGCCTCAACCCTTTTTTTTAACTCCCGCCTGATAACCTGAATAATGTCCTCCTCACTAAGCTGCATACCTTTTTGTATCTTTGCATTATTAATTTCTGAAATTAAAAGGCGCAGAGTGGAAACCCGCAATCCGTCGCGGGCAAGCTGTGCCTGTTTTAGATCTTCTTTGAGCTGGTCCTCCATAACTTGTGGAATATTACTGGTTATACCGCTTAGCCCTCATTATTTTTCTTCTCTTCTCAGCCAATCTTTCCTGGCGCTTTTCAGAATCCTTTTTATGAAAAGCCCTATCGCGATATTCCTGAACAACCTTCTCCAAAACTACCCGTTTTTGAAATTTACGTATGACAGAATCTGAAGTATCATTCGGACCCGCCCTCACTATAATTGACATATTTACAGCACCTCCCCGTTTATTATGTCTGACTGCTATTGTACACCAAAACTTCCGATTTGTCTTGAATACTTATGGATTGCCTATCAGTGTTTTTAAGAGGTTTAAGGTTTTTGTTTGGCGGAGGGCATGGCGAAGATGCATCCTCGGCTCTTCCTGGCTAAATTGAGATTTAATCCGGGAATCCTGGATCTTATCTATCTCTGAGGAAAGCTCATCATCAGAGATGCTAATTCCTTCCTGTTTGGCAATTTCAGAAAGCCCCAACTCCATCCTAACGTTTTTTTCTGACTGTGGTTTCCACTCACTTTTTAACTGTTCTGTAGTCTTATTCTGATTCTTTAAATACTCATCCAGCAACATCCCCCTCTCGGTTACTGTTCTTTGAAGCGACACCAACATCCTGTTTAATTCATCCTGTATTAAAACCTCTGGAATATCAACTTGGGTTATTTTCTCAACCTCCTGGAGTATTGCCTCTTCAAAATCCAGTTCATTGTTGTATTTGGCCTCATTTTCCAAATCCTGTCTGATTTTTGCTTTTAAATCTACCAGGTTTTCTGCCCCTACTGCTTTGGCAAAATTATCATCAGGAGCCTCCGAAACCGATGCCGAAACTGCAGGTTGAGATACCACGCTCGGTTGGGCAATCGAAGATCCTGAGCTTACTTGCAGTGAACTTGCAGAATCTGTCGAAGAATTAAAACTCATACTCCCGGAAGCCCCCTGTACAGGCTGTTGATTTTCCGACTTCTGAACCTGGGGGTTTTTTAACTTCCATCTCTTAAACAATTCATCAATAATTTTATTGACATCTTCACCTGTTACTACCTTAAGAATAGGTCTTTGTACTTTGATTGCTTTATAATCCCGTAAGGTGATCACAGGACGCTGGGTAATTTGGGCACTGTATTTAAGCTCAGTTCCCTTTTGAAATGAGATAATTTTGTATTTAGGATAATCAATCGGGATGATATTGCTGTCTTTCAAAGCCTCAATTAGGGCTTGCGGCATTACTAATTTAAACACCTCATCTGTAAGTTTGCTGCCCAAAGACTGCTCAACCATGACAGTTGGAGCCTGCCCTTTCCTAAAACCTGCAATCTCTACCTCTTGAGACATTCTGGTTAGAGTTTCATCCCAGGTTTTTTGTATATCTTCCCAAGGTACAGTAATTTCAATTTCAACTACAGACTTGGGCTGGTTTACTATATTTTTCGTGATCATATACTTTGTCATTCCCGCGCAGGCGGGAATCTATCTTCATAATTTACCAGAAACTATGCCTAAAAGCAACGAGTAGAAGAGTAGCTGTTCAGGAGTTTCCAAAAAGTTATGATGTATCCAGGTAAGCAAGATGT
>CAZFVS010000016.1:0-14161 GCA_964522265.1 uncultured Gammaproteobacteria bacterium
ACTTTTCATATTTATATTGTACCACAAAAAACTTTTCGCGCAATTTCTAATGTTTGGAGGTTGAACCTCCAAACATTACGGAGTACCCTACAAGCACTAACAAAACACCATAAACAAACGGGGTTGCCTCGTTTTTTAAAAGCTGGGGCCTGGCAGTACCGTCAATGTGTACAACTGCAGGGCATTTTTTTGCCATAAAAGGTGTGCAATTAAAGGTAATTGTCATAAACTCTGCTGAAGATTGGGCTTTCTTAATATCCTTAAAACACCTGAACCGTTGTTCAAACAGGACTACCGGTGCAAAAGGCATAAACTCATCCCTTTTGAGCAGCCTATTCAACTTTTCGGCGGTTTTTTTGTCTGCAGCCGATGCTAAAATTGACCGGTTGCCCAAAGCCCGGGGACCATATTCCATCCTCCCCCTGAAAACGGCGATTATTTTTTTATCTTTCAGTAATTTTGCAACCCTTAGCTTAAGAACCTTGGGTTTTTCGTATTTCAATCCATTTTTTTTAAGAGCTTCCTCTATCGCGACATCTCCAAACTGTGGACCCAAGTATAAGTTTTTAAGCCTGCTGACCTTAATTTCGGTACCTTTCACAGGCGCTGCAGCTGCCCCATGAGCATTGCCAAAATCCCCCATCCCGGGGTAGACAAAAAGCTTCTTAACCTCCGGAAGCTCAGCAATTGTTTGGTTCATCCTAACATTCGCACAGACTCCACCTGTCAGCACAATTTTTTTGCAGTCTGTCTTCTTAAGAAGCCTGCTTGCCAAATCCGTAACAACCTCCTCCAGCCTCTTTTGGGCAGCCCAAGCAATATCCTCTTTCTGGAAACCCTTAAGCTGAATAGGCAGTTTTTTCTGCTGACTAAAATAGTATGGGAATAAAAAAACTTTGTCTGAAAGTTTAAGCTTCATACTTTTTGTTCCTAACATCTGCTGTACAATTTCATGCAATTTTTTGAACCCATCAGGTTGCTTTTTGATTCTACCCCAAGCAGATAATCCAGTTACTTTACCTTCATCAAATCCGGGTTTAAACCCTAAAAGCTCCGTAAAGGCCGCATAAAAATGACCGGCGCTGTGCGGGTCAGGGGTTGAAACAACCTCTGTTATGATGCCTTTTTCACCAATATAAGCGTTCACAGTATGTTCAAATGAGCTCCCCTCAATATTCAATATCAGGCATTTGCCGGCAAAACCTGAAGCGCTGTAGGCCGCATAAATATGACAAAGTTTATGGGGAATGTAACGGATTTTTCCCTTAAACCCTAATTTTTTAAGGCTTCTGACCAGTTTTGCCATCCCCCACTCATCCTTTAATGCTTTTTCAGCCATATTAATACTTCCCTGCGATGAAGCCATCCTTCTGGAAACAACTGACTGGAACTTATCTTTGGAAAAAGAGATCCTGATAAGATCAAATTTGAGAAGAGCCAATAACCTAAAAAAGGTTTTTATAAAAGCAGCAATTTTCTTTACTGGCGGATATCCGACTATATGGATGCAGTCCAATTCCGAAGGTTTGATATCCAAAGTCTCCAAAACAGCCTCAACCGACCTTAAGGGCACTCCTCTTTGCTGTTTTACCCTAGTAAACCTCTCCTCGTTTACAGCTGCTGCTAACTTTCCATCTACAACCAGAGCTGCACCGCTATCATGCAGCAGATTACAATTTATGCCTAAAATTTTCATTTTTGAGGATAGTCTTTGAGCAGTTTTTCTAAATTATCTTTTGCTTCCCGATTGGCAGGATTGGTTAAAATAGCTTTCTGAAAATTATTGTAAGCCTGGTCAAAATATTTTTGGCTTTGGTAAATTAACCCTAAATTATTATAAATTCCGGCCATACTCTCCTTGATCTCAGTACCGGTCATACCTCCCTTTTCCAGATTAGATTTTAACCCCTGATTATAGATTTCAAAAGCTTTGCTCAGACTCTTCTCATTGATATAATGATTACCTAAACCCAGATATGCAGGCATATAATTCGGGTTTATACTTATAACTTTTTCAAAGCTTTCTACTGATAAATTATCCTCACCTAAAACCTTGTAAACGTGGGCTAAATTAAATATCGCCTGATAAAAATCAGGACGCAGTCCGATAGCTTTTTTATAATATAGAACTGCCTTATCAGGCTGGCTTCCAGAGGAATTAAAAGCGCCTATATTATAATATGCTAAAGCGCTTTCGGGATAAACTTTGCTGACTGATTGCCACAAACTCATCTGATCTCTCCAATCAAAATTCCGCCGGTAAGTTCTGGCTGAATAAAAAATAACTATTCCTGTAAGCAGAATCAACCCTATAATCCGTTTCTGCTGGATCAACTTATTTAAAAACCAACTCAAAATCATTACAAACCCGAAAGATGGTATGTACATATACCTTTCCGCCATAGGAGTAAACTGAGTAATGAAGTTTGAAAACGGCAACAAGGAAACCAAAAACCAACTCAAACCGAATGAAATAACAGGGTTCTTGAAGAACCTGAAAAAAAGGACCACCAGTGTTAATAAAACTACAGCTGAGGTCAAAATATCCTGATCGAAAAAGTTTTGCCGGGTTAAAATCCCATGGGCGTTTAATGCGGGCGCAAAAGTTTCAAATCCGGGGGGAATAATATGGTTTAAAGAAAGGTTAACCGGCAAAATTAACAGCAAAAGATACTGCAGGTGTATTTTCAATGTTAAAAGCTGCATTAAGTAGAAACTACTGAGATCATAGTTAAAATTGGATGAACTCCTGCCTAAAACAGCTATCCTGACAAAAAAGATTACTGCGATAAGAGCCAAAAAAGGCGCTACCTTTTTGAGCCTGACGAATATCGATATTTTAGACCTGTAAACATAACAGTCATACAGGAACAAAAAAGCCGGGAGGATAACTGCCGGATCATAAGTTAAAAATGCCAAACCGGCAAGAAGCAGGGAGGTTTTACGCCTGTTTTTGATGTACAGTAAAAATGACCCAAAAAACAATAAGACTCCGGTCATATCTATACTTGATGTAATGAAGGTAATAGCCTCAGTATGGATCGGATGCAGGCCAAAAAGCAGGGCAGTTAAAAAAGGTGGCAGTGAGTAGTGAGTAGTGAGTAGTTTGTGCGGGGTGGCAGGAGCGGGTCCTGCACGTAGTGCGGACGGGAGTCTAAATGACTCCCCGGAGGGCCCCCGCCGAGTGCCCGCAGCGACGGCTTCGAGCGAGGACATCGGGCGGGGGTGGCGACTGACAGGACCCCAAACAAATACTAATTCCCTGGTTATAAAATATATGAGGACAGTTATCCCAAGGTGGACCAAAATGGAATGAAGATGATAGCCAAAAGGATTTGTGCCAAAAAATTGATGGTATAACACAAATATCATATCCCTTACCGGCCTGTAATCTTTTTTAGAAACCGGGCCCTCACCTTTAATTATTGCCGGTAAATTTCTAATATCGTTTTTTTCCTGCCAATTGATGATAAAAATAGGATCATCTATAACAAACCTATTAGCGAAAATATTTGAATAGGCCAGAAGCGTAAGAAGTATTACTACAACAAGCTGAAACCGAATAGAACGAAATGATTCAAGGATTTTCATTTGATAGCTGTGGATTAATATTTATCAGATCAAGTAATTCCTGTCTAATAATACTATCAGAAGGGTCTAAAACTAAAGCCTTTTTAAAATTTAAAAATGCAAGATCAAACTCTTTCCGGTCTTTATAAATAAAACCTAAATTTCTGTACACTATAGACAGATCTTCTTTAGAGCTTATCTTTATTGCCTTTGATAATAACTTTATCGCCAATTCAGGATTCTCTGCCCTGTAAATATTTGCAAGATTAATATAGGCTGATGCAAAATCCGGGTTAATTTCTATCGCTTTCTTATATTGCTCCTGAGCCTGATACAAATTCCCTATCTTTTGGTTTGCATAAGCTAAATTATACCTTGCCTGATAAAAATTTGGTTTTAAGCTAATTGCTTTGGCAGTAAAAATTATTGCAATATCATATTTTTTTTGTTCATTATAGATAGCACCAATACTATAATAACCGAGAGCACTGTTCGGATAAATTTTAACTACTTTCTGCCATAAAGTTTCATCATTTTTCCAGTCAAAATTACGCCGGTAAGTCAGCACCAGGTAACAGGCTAACAATCCAATAAGTCCTATCAGACCAACCAGTCTCACGCGCCGTATGACTTCCCTAAAAAACAACCCCAAAAACAGCACAAATCCAAATGAGGGGATGTAAAGATATCTTTCTGCCATAGGCGTAAGCTGCGGAGTTAGGTTGGCAAAAGGCAACAGGCTTAAAAAAAACCAGCCTATGCTAAAAGAGATGATCGGGGTTTTTTTGAAAAATTTTATGGCAATAATAACTAACACTACAACTGATAAAATTGATAAAAATACTCCTGATCCAAATATAGATTCTTTAAAAAATAGCCGTAAATCATTGGAAACCGGGGAAAAACTCTCTACCCCATCCGCAATAATATGGTTTATGGATAACCACAGCGGTAAAACCATAAGGTATATGTAAAACGCATATATCTTGGACATTAAAAGCTGAGCATGATATAAGCCTTGTAATGAGTATTTGCTGAGCACAAAATCATGCTGTAAGAAAATAAACCTGTGTGCTATAAAAATTAACACAGGCACCAGATATCCAATATAATACTTAATGCTGGAAAAAAATTTGATTTTTTGCTTAAAGCAAAGGCCGTACAACATAATAAGCAGCGGCAATACAACTGCAGCTTCATATATGAGCATCGCCACTATCCCCAAAGACAAAGAACAGGCATAAAAAACAGGTTTTGACGTTTTTTCGTAAAATAAGTAAAGGTAAAATGAGGCCAGTAAAAAAACTGCACCTGTTGAGTACACCCCGATAGTTATAAAAGTTATTGCCTCAGTATGGATGGGGTGCAGGCCAAAAAGCAGAGCTGTGACGAAGGGTAACCAGTGACCACCCCTCAAATGTCTAATTATAAAATAAATCAACACTGTCGAGGCTAAATGGACCAGAATAGATACAATATGATACCCAAAAGGGTTTACGCCAAAAATTTGATATGCAAGCATGAAAAAGAGATTACCTATAGGTCTATATCGTGTATTTATACCTGCTGCCTCTTCTCCCGTAAAAATTTTAGGTATATTACGCAAGTCGTTTTTTGTTGTCCATTCAACAATAATTTTCGGGTCATCAATCACAAATGCATTTGCGAAGATGTTGGAGTAAGCAAGAAAGGTTAGGATGATAATAATCAGTAATTGGATTTTTGTGGATTTGAGCTTTCGGAACATTAAATTTTAATTGACCCCAAAATAATATCAAACAACCTCATCTGAGGTGAATTTGCAGGGTAGGCCAAAATTTTTATCACCTTTTCGTCCTGGACCAGGAAAAACTGCAATCTACTCACACCATTATCATCAAAAACCCTGACATAAGCTGTCTGGAAATTAGGGATCCTCGCCAAACCCTGGTTAACCAACATACCCGCAGGCGATGCTTGTTTGTCCAGAAAATCATTAATCTTCATCTTTGCAGGCTTGGCAGCCTCCTCAAACTCAACAAAAAATTGCCCATCTTGGTCTTTGATTATAATCTTACCTCCATCCTCAATACTCCAGTAGCTTGGGAAGAAAAACTCAAACCTGTTTTCTTTTTTAAACTTTGCAAAAACATCATTGCCGTAGATCTGGGCGGAATCTGTGGATGCTTTTACCAGGGACAAGTTTTTGAGAGTATTTGAAGCTGCTTTTAAATTCGGATTTAAATTTAGAGCTGTTTGGTATTCCTCCGCAGCCTTTTCAAGCACCGCTGCCCGCAGGTAAATATTGCCCAAATTCATATGCGCCTGCCAAAAATCAGGTGCTTTGTCCAGCACTGCCCTGTAATATTTTTCAGCCTCCCCCAGTGCATTAAAATTACCAAACCATATCCCCAGTGTATAATTTGCCAGCAGGTTTCCCGGTGATTTTTTGACAACATCAGAAAAAAGGCTGATATCGTCTCTCCAAACTATGTTTCTGGCAAAAGTTAATCCTGAGTAAACCACAAGCAGCAAAATAAGCATGAATATCAGCAGTTGCTGAAAAAACTTTTTGGTAATCCACCCCGGAGACGAAGAAAATATTACACCTCCGAGGTGTGATATAAGCAGCAAAAACCCGAAAGAAGGTATATACAAGTACTTCTCAGCCATGGCTCCACCGTGCGGGATGATATAAGAGACAGGCAAAAGAGAGATAAAAAACCATAGAATTGAAAATGATATAATTGGATATTTTCTGATGTATTTAACTGCTGCCAAAAGTAACGCTGCTATAACTGCTATGGAAAGCAGGACGTCCGCATCAAAAATAGTCTGGTTTAGGATTGGGCCAAGTTTGTCATAAGGGGTCATGGATGAGGGAAAATCCCCCACCAGATTATGGATGGCTGTCTGGTTAATTGGGAAAAATAAAAGCCCAATGTAGCGCACAAATACCTTGACCATAGTAAGCTGGGTCAGGTAAAAGCTGTACCCAAGATAATCTGTCCTGGAAAGCAGTCCAAGCACACTGAACCTGATAGCCACAAAAGTTAGAGCTATTGCAAAATAAGGCACAACCTTAAGGTAACTTCTCGCTCTCAGGCGAAGCCTGATCGCTCGAAGAGGAAATCGGAAACAGATCTCATACAGCACTATCAGCATAGGCAAAGTCAAAGTCATTTCATAGGTGAAAAAAGCCAGGGCTGCAGAAATAACCGAAGCTCCCAGAATCACACCTCGAAGGTGTAATCCCATTTCTTTCACCTTCGAGGTGAATTCCTCTGAGGTGTGCCGCCGGAAAAGCAAATACAGCCAGAAGCTCAGAAAGAAAAATACAGTCCCAAAGCTTTCCATGCTGGTTGAGATATAATCAATGGTTTCTGTATGGATGGGATGACGGCCAAAAAGCAGGGCTGTGATAAATGGCAAATAGTGACCGGCTCCTAGTATCCACCTCGGAGGTGTAACTGCATTTTTTTCACCTCCGAGGTGAGTTGCTTGGGAGATAAGCTGTCTGGTTATAAAATAGACCAAAAGCGTACTGATAAGGTGGATTAAAATAGCCTGGACCCTGTATCCCAAGGGATTTGAACCCCAAAGCTGGTAATCTACCATATAAAATACTCCTCTAAGCGGCCGGTAGATCTTGCCTTGTGCAGGCGGTGCAGAACCCTTTAAAATCTCACCCAAATTTTGAAAACTTTGAATCTGGGGCCATTGTTCCAGAAATAAATGGTCATCCCAAAGCAGCCTATTGGGCAATGAGTTGGCATAAACCAAAAAAGTCAATATCAGAACAACCAAAAGTTGAATTTTTGTATCTTTAAGCGATTTTAATAGATCTGACATTTGAGATTTAAGATTTGAGATGCTAACTCCGAGTTTATCACAGAAAAAGACCTAAACAGAAGATGTCACTTGTGGATGATAATGGACCCTCCGCCAAGCTCTTGCGGGTTGGCTGAGTCAAGATCATCTGAGACGCCTAAGGCATTATCATAACCAACTTGGCTGTCTTTGGTAATTTTAATCCTGAACTTATCCGGATTATCTTTTGTCTCACCATCGGTTGCGGTTAAAAGAAAGTTATAACCTGAAACCTCGTTTACTGAACCTGAGCCTTTATATTGCGCCTTGCTTCCTGCAACCACCAGCCACTGATAGGTATCACTGTGGAAGTTAAAACCGGCAACCTTAAATTGGAACTCAGTCTGCCCTGTTGGAACATCTGCCCCTTTTTGGTATTTGGAGACAAAACCAAAATTGGCAACACCGGCAAGGCCCGGATCAGCAGTATATGCGCCTGCAGGTGAGTTAAGCCATCCTCCGCCTGTGACAAACCCACCATCAGGATCATAAACTACTACCATCACACTTTCAGTATCAGCTGCTCCCTGGCTGTCTGTTAAAACAGTATTGATAGTATAAACCCCGGCACCACTGAAGTTATGGCTTGCACCGCAAGTCCCGGAGCCGGCTGACTCAACCACGCTGCCCTGGCTGTTGCTGCCATCATCCCAATAAGTAATACATGTGTGGATACCGCTGTCATTCGGGTCAGTAAAGGAGGCCTGAAGATTGACAGCATTACCCAAAGCATAAAGTTGTCCTCCGGCAGGTGAAGTGATGGCAAGCTCGGGAGGGGAATTTGTTTGCAGGGCTAAATTCCAGCTGCTGGCAGTTGAGGTCAATACTGTTATCTGAGCATCCCCGCCGGCAAGAAGCACCCTGGAAGACACACATGGATCAGGAGATGCCACACCCGGGCTGCCTAAACAAGGCGGAACCGGCACAGTATTTTTTAATATTTGTATGGTATTGACATCAGCCCCGGCTACTACAGTAGAATCTAAAACGAACACCAGCTGCAACGGGTTTTCTGCTGTTGCGGCAGGGGCAGTAATATTTACCTGCGAGCCAAGAAAACTATAACCTGAAGGGGGCTGCAAACTGGGTGTTGTTTCACTGATAGAAACTTCTCCACCGGTGGGGCTGGTGATGGTTGTTTCAACAGGATCAACAGCTGTGGCCCCATCTGACTCTGAATCAGAGGTTAAACTGCCTCCTGCTGAAACGGTTTGAATAACATTTTCTAAAGTTGAGGTATTAAATCTGGTAACCAGGAAGTTTGGTCTTAAGGTCCCTATGTCAGTAAAAATACCAACCCCTACCAGCTGACCATCGCTTTGGAAGCTTAAATCCTTAAGTTGTACAGAATCAGCCCCAAAAGGCTGGATGATTTTTCCTGCTGAACCAAAATTTGTGTCCAAACTGCCATCTGTATTGTACCTGGCCAATCCTAAGTTAAACACTCCGTTAACAGTTGCATCTCCTCCAACCATAATTTTCCCGTCGGATTGGAGTACTACAGCATTTGCGAAATCATCTTCTGAACGAAAATCAGTAGTTACCTTGCCCCCCGAGCCAAAAGTGGTATCTAAACTGCCGTCTGTGTTATAACGAGCTAGGGCAAAGTGGTTAATAAATGGCGTCCCGTTGGAAAAGTTTCCACCAACTACAATTTTCCCATCTGATTGGATTCCTACAGTATTGCCTTCATCATTAAAACCGGTAAAATCAGTGATTACTTTACCCCCGGAGCCAAAAGTGTTATCCAATGTACCGTCTGTGTTATAACGTGCTAAAGCAAAATCTGCCGAATCGTTAAAGTAATCCACCCTCGTCGTTCCGGCCACTACAATTTTACTGTCTGTTTGTAAGGTTACAGCATGCGCCACTTCAGTAAAACCACCAAAATCAGTAGTTACCTTGCCCCCGGAGCCAAAAGTGTTGTCCAGGGTACCGTCTGTGTTATACCTGACAACGGCTAAATTATCATCTGCATTGCCTACTGCCACTATCCTGCCTGCAGGATCGATCTGTATAGCTATATCATAAAGCATATCGTAAGCCGAGGAAAAATCCGTAATGACTTTGCCTTCAGAACCAAAAGTAGTATCCAACGTACCGTCTGTGTTGTATCTAGACAGTCCGAAGGCGAATTGGGTGGATGGGGCGGCGCTTACAGAAACAAAACCCGCAGCTATAATTTTTCCATCAGTTTGTATAGCAACAGCTATAGCATCATCGCCATTGGGATCAGAGCTAAAACTCGTTGTCACAAAACCGTTTGTCCCAAAGCTTAAATCCAAGGTCCCGGGGGCTGCAAATACAGGTTTGGGGATAAAAAGGAGGCTTAAAAATATTACCAAAACAACTGGCAGTTTACTGGGCATCTACATTATTACTGTAAGCAACTCTTTGGTTTTTGTCAATACCTCGATTTGTTACTCTTCTTCCCCTAATCCATGCGATAATTTAGCCAGGATTCGGGACATCCCGGGATAGAATTTATCATAATTTAATATCATAAAAACCAGCACCAAAGATATCAAAACAGGTATAACCCTTTCCCAAGCCTGGATCCGGTACTCAAGGCTCAGGTGAACCCGGCCGGCTGCAGCCGGTATCACTACAATATTGCCCAAACTATCACCAACCACCCTGCCGCCCGCGCCACCCTCAATTGCCCAACCAGGACTGAAAGAGATTGCCAAAGAAATTACTTCATCTTTTTTTAAATCAGCATTTATCTCAACCAACCTTGCAAAGTGAGAGCTTGTGAGGCTAAGAGGGGTTTTGAAGGTGTTGACATATTTTGTCAGTGTATCTTGATCTGCGCCGTTTTTGGGTTTTTTAACCTCAAGTATTGATTTATCAGCTACCCTGGCAATACTTGCCCCACTTACCTTATATAGAGTATCCCCCTTCTCCTCCCTGATCTCCCTTATCCCCCCGATCTCCCCAATCCCCCCAAACTTCTCCAAGTGCTTAAAATCCCTGTAAGGCTCCTGCGACCCTTCCCCATGCACCAAAATCCAACTTGCACCCAGGGCTTTGAGCCAATTCAGCGCCAATTCACTACTTTCCCCTTCCCTGATTTGGAATACTCCATGCGCCCAAAACGGATGGATTGATGCCTGGTCAACTCCACCCCTGACTTGGGCAATATCAAGCTTGCTGTTTATCCAAAAAACGCTCGTGCCGGAAAGAAACACCCGCTCACTTTTGGGCACATTTTGCAGCATCTCAGTAACCCTTTTTTTGTATTCCCCATTCATCCCACCAACCCATCCTCTTAAAATCAGCGCCAACAATATTGTCATTCCCGCGAAAGCGGGAATCCAACCGCGAAGCGGGAACTTTAGTTCATTAGAGACAAAGGATGGATCCCGGATCGGTGTCCGGGATGACATCCACTGACCCAGCAAAATTGCCACCCCAAATTGAATCTCAATAAAAAACCCGATCCAATCCCTCACAAAATCAGGGTCTGATAAAAACCTGAATAAAGTTAAAAGTAAAAAGGAAAAAGTAAAAAGAATGCCAAAAAAGAGCAATGGTTGGGGTTTTTTATGCCTCAGCTTAACCACCCAAACCGCTGCCAGGATAGGAACCAGGTTCAAAAGCAGCTGGAACAGGAATTTTCCCAAATTAACAAGCGGCATCCCTCCAAAGGAAGGGTTTTGCAAAAGAGTGAGCCAAAACCCGGGCGTATACCAAACCGTAGCCAGGCTTAAGGCAAGCAATATAATAATGAAGGTTTTAAAAATTTGGTATTCTCCAATCCCCCGTACCACCCCCAAACAGATAAACCCTACCACAAGCGGAAGCAGTATCGAAATATCTATAAGAGATAAAAATGCTATCAAAACACAAAGCAATAGGGCAAATTTTGTGTCTTTTTTTTGTAAAAACTGTAAAAATACCACAAAAACCCAGGGTAAAAACCCCCAGGCAAAATGGTAAAGGCCATTGCTGCCGGATAATAAAAGAAAAAAGTAAAAAGGCAAGAGTAAAAATAAAAGAGAGACAATAAATGGTAACGAAGTTACGAGAGGTGATGCGGTAGGACCCCGAGCAACATACATTAATCCCCTTACCAGCTTATACACCCCCATCCCTCCAACCACCCATGAGATAGTAACCAGAATTAAATATTTTTGTAACATTGAAAATTCATTGAAAATTGGTAATTGAAAATTGAAAATTCCCAGCAAAGCTGGGATCACCGGCCCTATTAAATAATGGAAGGGTACTCCTAAATACCAGTCAGGATACCAGGAAATATCGGGAAAGTTATTTATAAAAAACTGGGAGAGAGCCAAGACAGTTTGTATCATGTATTACGTAGCATGTATTATGTTTAGCATAATACTTAATACTTATTTCTAACGCTTTTGACCAGACCATTAATGAGCTTGCTAATAATCACTGTTTGTGAAGCTATTTCTTGAAAACGCTGTTTATTGATATATCCTAAATCTCTGGCTATTAAAAGTTGGTTTTGAACTTCAGTCAAGGACCCTAATGATATATAGTAAAATTGAACCTTTTCTTTATTTGAATTTCTAGAAAAACCTTCTGCTATATTACTGGTAACAGAAACTACTGCTCTTCTGAGCTGACTACTAAGATCAAATCTTTCATATACTGGAAATAATTTAGTTTCATTATAAATTACCATAACTAATTTATGTCCTTCTTTCCACGCATTAAGATCTGTAAAAGATTTAATTGTTTGAGTTTTTTTAAGAGAAATTTGATTTTGCATAATACATAATACTTGATACTTAATACAAAAGATATAAAACTAGCGCTGATTATAGCAGGTTTTTTAGACCGTTTAGCAAATTTAACATCAAGCAATGGATTTTTCTCCTCCAAAATATACTTGTACGCTATCCACCAGTAAACAAACAGCCATAAAATTGACAGCAGGTTGGAAAAATAGTCATGGAAGACAGTCCCTACCCCCCGTCCGGTAAAATAATAGATCATCACGACTATCGCGAAACGGAAGATATTAATCAGGTACGTCCCCAACACCCCGACTAAAAACGCCTGGAATTTGCTGAATTTTGTGTAAGCCCCTGATAGACCAGTGATTAAGGTGATAAAAAACAAAAGAAATGACTGCCAACCGATACAATTCCATGCTAAATATATCACCTCAAGCTTACCGCTTCTGATAAACTGGACGTATGAGGGGCCTGCTTCAGTTTGAAGACGAAATAGGTTTAAAACCGCTGCCAAAACCTTCATCTCATACGGCACCACAATATTTTGCAAAACCTTATAGCTGTCAAAGTGTAAAATTATGCGGGTTAGTACATCCTGGAAAGTGGTAATAAAGGGCAAAAATACCAGTACTGCCACAAGCAGTATAAAAAGGCTGGAAAAAGTCTCACGCTTTGTGTTCATACTACTTTAATTTTCAATTTTTAATTTACAATTTACAATCAATATTTAATGTATCAATTTACATTTAAAATCTTGCTCCTCTTAATGAAGATGTAATTTTTTGGAATATTAAAGTCAATTCTTGTGCTTCTTTCCATAATTTATCTATTTCCTCTTTATGCTCAGGGAAACATGTTACAAGCATCCTAAGCCAGTGTTTAGTTTCTTGTGCTTCTTTTTTACATATGAAGATTTTATTTTGAAAATCCTTCCTGGAACTTGCTCCGTTTGCTTCCATATAATTCGCACCTACACTTGTCCCGGACCTAGTAAGCTGGTTAATAAGCGGCACAGAAATCACGTTTTGTTTCAAACCTTTACAAAACTTAATAACAGCCTCACCAAATTTAGCTGTCCTCTCTTCCAAGTCATAACTTTTTGATGATTGCTCCATATTGTTCGATTTACTTTGCATTATACTGTTTAGTTTGAAAAATTGTATCATTGAAAATTCACTGAAAATTGAAAATTGTTACTTGAAAATTATCTCCTATCCCTCCTCCACCTTTTGAATTTCTCCACTATCTTTGGCAGCAGCAGCCCTAATGGCAACAATCCCAGTAAATTCTCAGGGATGGCCAGGGATGATATATCAACTACCAGCCAGGATGAGGCAACTTGGGCATTTTGGATCTCACTGTCATACTCACTGTTTGATATCCTGGACTGGTAAAAGGTGGATTGGTCAGTAGTACCAAGTTGTCCTCCGCTGATATACAGGTAAGTGGTAGCACCAAGAGTGGCAGTAACAGCTGTGTGTTTGTTTAAAACAATGGGCAGTCCATTGGCAGAGTAGGAAAATGCTCCGACATTACCGGTTGATGCAGGGATGGTGAAGCGGTAGATAGTCTGCTGGGTGTTGGCCAGGGTACAGGCACCGGCATCTGTACATCCGCCTATGGTATAAACATAAGAGGAGCCATTATGGTTGTAAAATGCTGTGGCATGGGACTGCAGAAGTGTTGAAAGTTGAGTTTGGGAAGTGGTGGCAAAAGTGCCTACATCACCCTGGGTGGCACCAACAGTCCCGGTAACAGTGGCCCGGTAGAGGGTGGAGACAGAGACAGTACTATCGTTTAGTCCTCCCATCAGGTAGATATAGCTGGTTCCGGCAATTGTGGCAAAATTGGCACTCAGATTTTTTAGTTTTTGGGGAATCTGACCCTGGGAAGTGGTGGCAAAAGCCTGGACAACTGGGTCAGTGTTTAAGGCGCTTTTGTAGACATCTGGAAGAAAGTCTACACCATCAGCTCCTCCTAAAAAATAAATATAGGATGAGGAACCAATAGCAGAATAAAGAGCTCCC
>CAZFVS010000017.1:0-13875 GCA_964522265.1 uncultured Gammaproteobacteria bacterium
TACAAAAAACAACGTCACAAAAAAATCACGCAGAGGTCTAATCTTGCATTGTAACTGCAGGAGATACGGCGACGACGCCAACCCTATCCCCGCGAGAAACGCTCCGATCACTACCGAAAAACCGCTTAGTGTTGCTATTGTGGTAAATAAGAAACACCAGGTTATCGCTGTTAAAAAAAGCAGTTCAGTATTTTTTGCAACAGCATCAAAAATCTTTTCCAACACATATTTTGAAAGTACAAATGTTAAAAAGAAAAGCAGCAATGCTTTGAAAACGAGGATCAAAAGCGGCAGTGATTGTTGAAGACCCAGGTGTAAAAATGAGCTGCTGACCGATATCCCCATTAGAACCAATATCGCAACCAAGTCTTCCAAGAGGAGGATACCCAGTGAAAGCTTGCCGTATAAAGAGGTAAGATCCCGCTTCTCAAGAAGCAATTTGATCACTACCAAGGTCGACGAAAAAGCCAAACCTATGCCTAAATAGAAACTTTCAATCTGGTTGAAACCTAAATAGCCAGCTATGGCGTATCCTGCTAGCGTAGAGATAATGGTCTGGCCCAAAGATGTCATGATAATCGGTTTTCCAAGGCTTCTTATCTCCCGCAGATCTAGTTCCATACCTATCAAAAACAATACAAAAGCTATGCCAAGTTCCGGCAAAAAATTAAATATCCAAAGACTGTGAAAATCTATCGGGCTGTTTTGGAACACCAACAGCGCTAAACCAGACAATGTAACACCTGAGACCAGATAAGCTATGACCAAAGGCAACCTCAGCCTGTACATAACAAAACCGAAAAATGAAGCCAGTGATAGGACTAACGCAAATTGCAAAAAGATATTTTCCATTAAGAATTTATAATGTGTAACTTATCCAACGCTTCTTGTAAATCATGAGGCAAATTACTTTTAAATTCAATCCATTTATCACTTACGGGATGCCTAAAACCTATTTTGCCGGCATGTAAAAATAGTCTCGGGCACCATCTTTTGTCTAACCTGACAGTTTTTCTGCCGCCATACTTTTCATCCGAAACAACCGGATGCCCAATATACTTTAAATGTACCCTAATGTGATGCGTCCGTCCAGTTTTGGGATAACACTTTAACAAAGTAAACTGGTTATAATGCATTTTATCCAGTTTCCTAGCTTGAATGTTGTTTAAATCATTAAAAATTGATTGAAAATTGAAAATTGAAAATTGAAAATTGCCCGCAGGTTTATATTCTGTCTCAGCTTCCTTACCTGTTGTTGAAACCTCAAATTTTTCCCTTTTTACAGGGTTTCTTTCTATGGCGCCTACAACCACTCCATTCCCCTCCACAAAACCATGAACAAGTGCTAAATATTCTTTTTTCACTATCCTATCTTTAAATTGGGACTGCAATTGTTCCAAAATATCTTGGGTTTTAGCAACCAGTAAAAGTCCTGAAGTATCCTTATCCAATCTATGTACTATCCCCATCCTCTCCAGTTTTGCCCCACTATGATACTCTAGAGTCTCATAGTGCTCCTTTAACCAACTTACCAAAGTCAAACCCTTATTTGTTGATGATTCATCAACTACCAGTCCAGGGGGCTTTTCAACCACCATCAGATATTCATCTTCAAAGATTATTGGGATTTTCACCATGGGTTTATTGTACCTTCACAATATCACGAATGGAAACTATTTTTTGGTAGCTTGCAGGTAGTTGTTGATTTCAGTTAAAACCTGGTCGGGGTTTAAGGCAGATTTAATCATGTAACCTGTACTCCCCAGCTCAAAGCACTGTTTTATTACAGCATCCTGACCTAAATTTGTTAAAACAACTATCGGACCGTTGGGATTTTTCGGGGGGTTGGTCTTATTATCCCTCAAAATCTGTAATCCGTCTTTTTTGGGCAGCATAATATCCAGAATAATTAAAGCATACCCTCCTTCATATATTTTATTGGAAGCAGTTTCTCCATCGGCTGCTACATCTACCAAAAAACCGTCTGTCTGCAAAAGCTCCTGATAAAACTCTCTCAGGAACTGATCGTCTTCTACAATAAGGATTTTTTTATTAGGGTTTTGGTTGCTATCCATATTTTATTTATAACACAAGAGATTGATTATTGCAAAACCGTGGAAGCTTTTTTCAAGGCATTACAGGCTCAAGCAGCTTAACTTCTCCTTTAACTTGCTTGGTATAAACCTCCGGATGAGCCAATGTCTGGTTGGTGGCTGCAGGCAGGAGAAAAGTAAAAGTAGCTCCCTTACCTACACCCTCTGATTTGACCCAAATTCTTCCGCCCATCAGCTCAACCAGACTTTTGCAGATGTAAAGACCCAAACCGGTTCCACCGGAAACAGCAGCTGCTGTATAGGAATTATCTAAACGGCCAAATTTCTTAAATAATGCCTGCTGTTCATCAGCAGCAATACCCACACCGTTGTCTTTGATAGAAGTTTCAACTGTATTTCCATCAGAGAAGAAAGATACTGTAATCAACCCTCCTTCCGGGGTAAATTTGACTGCATTTCCTACCAGGTTGAGCAACACTTGGTGGACTTTGTCGGGGTCGGAAAAAACTTTCGGGATTTTTGCATATTCAACCTTTAAGTTCAGATTTTTCTCTTTAGCTTTGAGTCCGACCTCTAAGAAGACATCAGAAGAAAGAGCTGCAATATCGAAAATTCGAGGCACGATTTCTATCTTGCCAGATTCAATCCGTGAGATGTTGAGCATATCATTCACCAGGTTTATGAGCCTCTCTGTTGAAAGAAACATTCGCTCTAAATACCTCTTCAGTTTATCAGAAAGAGGAATATCAGACCTGTTTAAGGCCATCCATGCATAGGAGCGGATTACTGTCATCGGGGTTCTCAGCTCATGAGATGCAATTGATACAAAATCGTCTTTCAGCTGGTCCAGTTGTTGCAATTTGGCATTAACAACCCTCAAGTCTTGAGTAGCCTGAGTAATCTTACCCTGCAGTGTAATATTAAACTTTCTGATCTCCTCATAGTTTGTGGCATTTTGTATCGCCACGGCAACCTCAGGGGCAATAATCTCAAGCACTTTGATATCCTCAGGAGTATAGGGATCACCTGAAAGCTTCTCCCCTAAAACTAAAAGGCCGATATTATTGCTTTCGCTGTATAGGGATTTTGCAACCGTCAGATCCAAAGACCTCAGGATCTCTTTATAATTTTCATTTTCGGGCAATTCTTCCAAAATAATTGTTTGTTTGGCCGCAGCCAAAGAAGCTATCTTATCTTCATCCAACTCAGGCAGTTTAGAAAACCCTTCGGAGGCAACCTGATAAATATACCCCTTTTCCGTTAAAATCAGCGCTACCCGGGAAATTTTCATCTGTTTGAGCAATTTTTGCAAGATCTGATGCATCAGATCTTCAAGCCTTAAGGTCGAAGACATGATCAATGCCAATTCATAGAGAAGTTTATTGGTATCATAATGATTTTTATAAAGGAACCGATCAGTGAGTTTTTCAAGGATTTTGCGGATGGGCTGGAAAGAGAAAGTCATGGAAAGTGCCAGCACCGCTGAAACTACAATAGTTTTGATAGCGACTATTGTGATACCCAGAAAGAGTGTTGACAACAGAGCAAATAAAACAGCGTAGGCAATCCCGAAGAATGCTATAAGCAGTATAAAAGATACTGTACGTGCTAAAACCAGACGTATATCAAGCAGCCTGTGCTTTAAGATTGAATAAGCTATGGCAACCGCTGCGATCAGTAAAAAAGTCGGACTGACGGCGATAAACAGAGTAATACCGAATACAAGCGGTAAAATCAGGGTTGATAAAAGCGTCAGGCCGAAACTCGTTACTATACCAAAGGCTATGTATCTTAACTGCAGTTTCAAAAAACCAGTGGCTTTTCTGTATTTTTGGAACAAAACCCATGATCCGGAAGAAATTGTTAAAATCTGCAGCATGGCGAAAAGCGGAACTGCAATTCCTGTTTGAATGTCCGGTTGACCATTCACAATTATCACATTGCTAAAAATAAACCCCAAAAATCCTAAAATTATATTTATCATCACCCAAACAGTGAGTAACAGGTGAATCGGCATACTTACAGTTGTTTTTACCTGGGGAAAAGTTTTGACAAATAGAAAAAATAACGGTCCAACCGGCACTGCAGAAAAAATAATAAATTTTGCCCAAAAAAGTGCATCCTGACTTGAGGTTGAATGAAGAGCCAAATAGTTAAAAATCGGGTAAAGACCGATGAAAAATATCAGTAGTGAAAAATAGATGTTAGTAGCACTTCTGGGATTTTTAGCAAAGACAAAAAGTACCAAAATAAAACAAGCTAGAGTGGTAACAAGAGAGACAGGCAGGTCCATAATACTATACTAGCGCTTTTTCCAGATTCCTTCTAGGGGTATGATACGGAACATTTGAGGAAAATCCGAGGCGGAAAAACATTTGAGGTATCCGGGGGACATTAAAAATTTCACCAAGCGCTTTCTTGGAAAATTTATCCTCTGTCATCGCTGCCATTACAGTGGTAGAAAGCCCTAAAACTGTCGCCTGCAAAGCAAGCTTTTCATAAGTCATGCCTGAGTATATCCAATCCCGCATATGATCATCAGGGCTTGCAATAATCCCAACGGCACTGCTGCTTTGGATCAACCGGCGATCTTTTTTGGCAAGCAGTTTCATAATTTGGGGAAAACGCCCAATCACATGCTTACCGATCATTGCCGGGATACCTGTCTGCCCTACTACAAAAGCAGGCATACCATCATCCGCTTTCGTGTTATTGGTCCTCATCCAGTGCGAAAGCTCCACTGTAAAATCCTTTTTTTGGGCATATTCCGCGACAGCCTCTTGATGGATTTGAGAAACTCTATTGATAATTTCATCATCAGTGGTCAAAACTACTTTTGTATTGTCTGCAGAGATCTCACGCAAACATCTAAGTTGATCCGGATCAATTAATTTCTTTGAATAAACCAGTTTATTGGAATATCTTTGGGAAAGGGCTGGAAAAAGTTCTGCAAGACTCCGGTTACTGGTGCCGGTTTTTTTAAAAACCAATTGAATGCTTGATTCTTGTTTTGTGACTATTTCTATTTTTGGGAAGACAGTATATCCAAACTTTGCTGCGGCAATAATAGTATTTTGAGCCAGACATCCGAGAGAGAAAAAAAGGTTGGAGTCATCAGGATCAGCTTGCGGAAGTCTCCTGCTCCAATCAGGTAATATGAGCGCAGTATTATTTGCGATTTTAATTTTCCAAGGTTGAGTATTATGAGTAGACGGAGCTAAAATCCCGAATCTCAAAAAAAATTTAATCTCCTCTGCTATATCTCCGTTTTTAGGAAAATCCCTCTCTGAGATTTCCCAAGCACTGTAATTGTTTTCAACCATTGAGTAATCCTTTCGTTATTTTTATAACCTCTTTTCTCTTTTCGTCATTATAGTCTAAATTAAAGAGTTTATCAAAAGAGATAAAATGTCTGCCTGAAGGAAGATCCTCACCCAATAACAATTTCCTCACCAAATATGCGGCGATTCCGCTTGAGGCAGTGACTGTATTACCAAGCTGAGGCCTGCCAACCAAAGTCTTATTAATTTTCAAAAGCGACTGCAGCGCCCTGGTAGGAATATTTTCCATACCAACTATTTCAATGGCATATTTTATTTTCTCCTTCTCCCCAATGGGCTTTGATAAAATCTCCTCAGGGATTCCGCCCAAAAGTCCATTAAAAAGCTCAATATTTTTATCAATATCATATCTTTCAATATCAACTAAAAACCCATCTCCTAAGTTAGTCACCATTAAAACTGGGATGCCTCTTTTTTTGGCCTCCATCCTGAGCCTTATTTTCATCTCAAAATCATCAATCTCATCAAATAAAATTTCGGGGTTTTGTCGAGATAAAAAATTTTGCAGATTATTTTTGTTTAAACCTTTATCAAAAACAATTAAATTAGCATAAGGGTTTGCTTCATAAATTTGACGGGATACCAAAGATGATTTACTTTCCCCAATTTGGTGCACCCCGGCCCGAACTCTGTTTAAATTGCTGGTAGATAAATTATCAAAATCTGTCAGTTTCAGTTGCCCAATCCCGCTGTATGCTAAACTTACTGCAATACTGCCTCCAACCGACAATCCACAAACAGCCACACAGCTTTTTAAAAGTTTCTTTTGTTCATCCTCAGTGATTAAATCCTGGTTTCTGTTGGTACGGAGCTTTTGAAAATCTTTCTCAGAAACCATATGGATCAAACAGCCATTCCAGGGAAAATAAACCCAATTTCCTTTTAAGTCTCCGTCATATTTTTCTAAAAACTTAGCAAATTTGGTTTTATAATCAGGTGAAAATTTCAGGGCTGGGAATTTTATCTCAAACAACTCCACAAGCTGACTCTTATAAATATCAACAACTTTCCAAATCTTTTTCCCTGTCTTAAACTTTTCAAGATTTTCCCTGGTATAACCCTCTATTAAAATCTCCGGTTTTGGAATACTCATTTCTGCACCCATTGTTGTTTACCTCCGGGCCTAAAATATTTTGGGTTTTCATAGTCCCAAAAAATTACTTTAGGGATAACTTTCTTTGGGTACTCCTCGTATGTCTTTCTGTATTCTGAATTTTCCTCTAAAAGTTTTTTTTGAATAGTATTCCTAACCTGTTTTTTTAACTCTTTACCTTCTTTAATTTTTTCTTTGAGTTCAACATTTATTTCAAAAATTTGCCCTCCTTTTTTATTATATTTAATTAGCATGGTAAATTTGCCTGTAATTTGATCTTTCAAGCTTCCTGCCTGCAAGGCTTTCCTGACAGTCTCGGGATAAATCTGGAAGGCAAAAAAACTGACTGAAAAATCACTCCGTTCGTAAACATAGACAAAAGGCGCTTTAAAAACTGTATCTGAAATACCAGCTTTATCTACCTGATCATCAATATCAACACCGCTCCTGAGCAGTTTTTCCATCATCTCACTGTATCCTATTACCCCGCCATGGTCTTTTAAATCATAGCGTATTAGCGGATAACCGCTTTCTGCAGAACAGATTAAATTTCCATCAATACTTTCAAAATAAAAAAGTTCCGGGATGTACTGGCAAAGGGTTGGAAGCCTATCAATATTGCCAAATATCTCTTTAAATAAGTTGGGGTTTTTAACAGCCAATCTTCTGATTAAAACAGACAGCGGTGTTTCATGGGCCATTGTCCCAAGGTCAACTGTTCCATAAATATTTAAAGTATCTTTATAGGGGTTTTTTAAACCGGCTTTTTCTATAACATAATCCCTGAACTGCTCACTAAAACCTTCTGCCGCAAAAACAAACTTTAAATTATAATCCTGCCAATTCACACCAAATTTTGGGCCATCATCCAATGCATCTTTTAAAAACGGACCGTAAGAACCAATTATTACCTGGTCAAATTCATGGCCTAAATTTTTTAAGGCTTTACTTATTTCTGCTTTACTGATACCCGGAGTAATAATACTCAATTTATACTTCCCTAAATTTTGGATCATTTTAAGCGCCTGATAGGTAAAAAGGCCGCCAATCCATACCCCCATGGGAAATCCCACTATAAACAGCGTACTCTTTTCATCAATCCCGAAGTTCGTTGTTAGCATTAACTCCAAAGCTAGAGCATACTGCAGATCCTGTGAATTGTCCCTTGGAAAGTAAAACGGCTCACCGGTTGACCCCGAAGTTGTTGATATAACCCAATTTTTGCCTGCAAATTCCCCATCCCAGCACAAAGATCTCCTTGGATAAACCCTCAGATAGTTAGCTTTACCAATTGTAGGTATTGACTTAAAATCATTAATTGTTTTTATGGCAATAGGGTCGATTTTGTTTTTTTTCAGAAAGTCCTTGTAGGCAGGAACATTCCTGGACATTTTTTTGAAAAGATCAAGCACGACACGATCGCCTCTTTTGGTCCAATATTCTTCAGGTTTGCTTTTGAGCTGATTTAATGAATCTACAGTGCTCATTCAAATTTTTTCAACAGTTTTTCAGCTATTTCATCCGCAATAGTATTGGTAGCACGCTTGGATTTTTTACTTTTTTCGATTATTGAGCTTAATGTTTTCTGAATTTTTATAACCTTTGCCCTCAGTCTTTCCTCATCATATTCCTTATGTTCATATTCATCAACAACACAAATCAGCCCGCCGGCATTAATTACATAATCGGGTGCATAAAGTATCCCGCGTTTATGCAAAACTTCACCAACCTCCTTATCCTCAAGCTGACTGTTGGCAGAACCGGCGATAATCCTGCAGCTCAATGAAGATATGTTCTTGAAATTTATGGCATTGCCTAATGCGCAGGGTGAAAAAACATCAACTTTTTGTTTATGAATTTCAGCAGGCTTGACAATTTCAACTTTCGGAAATTTTTGTTTAATACATAATACTCTGGCGGAGCTGATATCGGAAACGTAAATTTTGCCTGCATTAAAGTATATCAGCTTCAAAAGCTCTATGCCTGTTTTACCAAGCCCCTGGATGGCAAAGGTTTTGCCTTGAAGACTTTTTTTACCGAAAACTGCTTTAAGACATATTTTAATGGAATAGTAAACCCCGAGCGCAGTATATTTTACGGGATCGTATCTTAAACCAACTATATGAGGGCTCACCGATGACATCAACCTAACGTCCGCCTCCTCTACTCCCAGATCTGCCCCGGTTACAAAGCGGCCGGATAACAGATTTACAAACTCTGCATATTTTTTAAAAAAAGCTTTTCTCGATATTGAGTTTGCATGCTGGGTACTCATAAGAACCGCTTTTGAACCGCCGTAATTTAATCCAGCCAGAGCCGATTTATAGGACATTGTTTTGGATAACCTCAGGGCATCCTTCAGTGCATCAAATTCCGTTTTATATCTCCAAAGACGCGTTGCCCCAAAGGTAGGATTTTTAAAACCGCCTTTATGTATAGCTATCACACCTTTCAGACCGGTTTCCCTATCATAAATAAACTGTATCAGCTTATGGTCATCAAAATCCGGATGTGATTCAAAATTGAAATTTCTGTTCTGCATAATTTAAGCAATTATGATAGTTTACTAACCTATGGGGTATAAGTCAAGTTCGGGCTGGGTATTTTTGTGCTCATTCTGTTTTTTTGGAGCTTTTTTGGGAGCAGGAGATACAAAGATGGGCATCAGGCATCACACCCAATCTTTCCGCTTCAATCATTTTGTTGCACTTTTCACATCTTCCATATTTGCCGCTTTTAAGTTTTTCAAGCGCCTTTTTGGTCCTTTCAAGTATCTGTTGTAAACTTATCTTCACTGCAACCGCCCTCGAATGTACATCTGCCAACCAGGAATCTGTTCCTGGTTCCGAACTTTCGATAGGTCCACCACTCATGACCGGATCATCTTTTTCTAAAGTCTTAAGATCCTCTTCAACCTTCTTCTGCTTTCTAACAAGTAATTTTTTGATTTTATCCAGTGTATTCATTAAAATTGAGGTGGATTTGATTTAATGTTTAAAAACTTTAAGAGTTTTTTACATCTTCGGCCAAACCCAATACTTAAATCTACTCTAAAATTATACCAGTTTTTATAAATCTTGGAAACAACCTCTTGTCTTTTACCGGCACTTTTGAAAAAAGTCTTGAGCCACCTAAGATCTGCTGCGAAAGAGTGTTTATTTGCAACATAGAAGATCCTCAAGCTATAAATAATCACCAAGGTGGAACTCAAAATACCTACCGGAACCGGTCCAATCCATTGCCTATTTCCATAAAAAAATTCCAATAAAAACTTAAAAATTCCGAGCATCAATAATCCCTCTGCTGCTATTGCACCATTGGGATGAAACCTTAAAACCCCTTTCCAAAGATATAAGAACCCTAAGAAAAAAAGTAAAGACTCAACTGCTTGGACAGGAAATCTTTTATCAATCAATCCAACCTGGGTTACAGCAAAAGGCAGGTTCAATGCAAAACCATATTCACAACTGCCCAAAAGACAACCTATACTGGCAAAGGAAATCCCTAAAAATACTCCCGGGATAACAAGATCTACGACCTGCCAAAAGTCAAGTTTAAACCGCAGGCATAACCACTTCAGAATTACAAATGACCCAAAGAACCCTCCCCAAAATGAAAGTCCTGGATAACGGTTGAATAAAACAGCTTTCAAGGGTTCACGAAATTGGTCCAGGTGGAAAATAACAAAAAGCAGCCTCGATAATATGAAACCTCCAGCCAGCGTCAGAAGAATCAGGTCCAGAAACCTCTCCTCATCAAGATCATAAACCTTAATAATTCTCCAGATAAAATATGTAGCAGAGAGACAGGCAAGGATTAAAAAAAACCCAAATGATGAGATAGGCAGAGAACCGATGGTAAACAGTACTGGCTGCATCCACAATATCTTACCAAAATTGCCAGAGTTTGACCAATACTGGTATACTAACCTTAGAAGTCATGACTGCAACTGCACATGCGTTAGTAGGCGGCGCAATTGCTGCCGGCGTAAAAGACCCTGTGCTGGGTATCACTCTGTCTTTTGCAACCCATCCATTTTTAGACATAATCCCCCATTGGGATTTTGGCTGGGGGTGGAAGAAAAAGACTAAAATAACGCTTTTCTTTCAGGCGAGTTTTGATCTGGTGTTAGGTTTTGCTTTGGCTTATCTTTTTTTTGGTCAAAATATTAATTTCTGGTATTTTTCAGCCTGCGTTTTTGCTTCTGAAGTTTGGGACATCATGGAAGCACCTTACTGGTTTTTAAACTGGCGCTTCCCGCCCTTCTCCTGGATTTACAATGTACAGTCAAGGATGCAGGGCAAACTTAAACTTCCCTGGGGAATATTAACCCAAGTTGCATCAGTTATCATCATAATCATTCTTCTGCAAAACTTTCAGTAATTTTTTTAATTTCTCAAATCCTTTAAATATGCCGCAAAATCTTTACCAATTTCCGGATGGTCCAAACCATATTCAACCACAGCTTTTAAATAATCCAACTTATTACCCGTATCCCTGTATTTGGCATTCTGAATTTCAATAGCATACACAGGCAGATTTTTATCAATCATACCCTGGAGACCATGGGTATAGACCAGCTCCTGATCAGGACCAAGCCCTGATTTTGCCTCCTCAAGCGATGCGTAAATCCCCGGTGTTACCACTATCCCGGAAACTACCGCCAAGTCTGAAGGAGAATTTTCCTTGCTTCCGGGTTTTTCTATGATCCTGTTTAATTTGAAAACGCCATTCTCCATTTGATCTCCCCCAACAAAACCGTATTTTTTATAATCATCCTCGCCATGTACACGGAGAGCCCCCAGGATTGCAGCATCATATTTTTCGTAAGCTGAAAGCAGCTGTTTAGCCCTGGAGGGGGCTGCATCAACAAAATCATCTCCCCAAAAAACCATAAATGGGTCATCACCCATGATATGCTGCGCGTTTAAAATCGGAGTAGCGTTACCGAGGGGCCCTTTTTGCCTGAGATATACAAATTCAGCCAGAGATGAAATTTTCCGCACAATCTCTAACTCTTTTTCTTTGCCGGCTCGGGCCAGTTTTTCTTCAAGTTCAAAGTTGTTGTCAAAATGATCCTCTATGCTTCTCTTATTCCAACCCGTGACAATCACAATTACCTCAATCCCAACCTCAACCAGCTCTTCAACCACCCTTTGGATAATGGGTTTATCCACCAGAGGCATCATCTCCTTAGGCATGGCTTTGGTCTGAGGTAAAAATCTTGTACCAAACCCGGCTGCAGGAATTAAGGCTTTGGTAATTTTTTTAGCCATACCCAAAATTATACTATCAGTTTTTTGGAAATTATGCTAGTGTTAAATAAGGGTATTTTAGATCTGAATGGAATTGGGGAACAAAAATTACTATATCGCGGATACGCATGTCCACAGTAAATTCAGTGATGGTCTTCACTCTCCTTGGGAAATCCTCAAACAGGCTAAAAAAGCAGGTCTTAATGTTGTGGCTTTAACTGATCATGACACCACAGCAGGTATTACGCCACAACTTTCAGAAAAAGCCCAAAAGCTGAATATAGGACTGATTAGAGCTTGTGAAATTACCACAGCCCAAGGACATCTGATTGCACTTGATAAAAATAATACCTTTCCCAACAGACCTTTTGAGGAATTCTATTCTTTGGCAGATACAGTGGAGGTTGTGAGCGATTACGGAGGTATTATTCTCATCCCTCATTTGGGTTTTTGTATATCACCAGGCTCAGTCGCGCCTGCAACATTGAATGACCTTTATCAAACAGGCAGACATGTTTCAGCAATTGAAACAGCCCATCCCAGTTTCAATACCAGGCATACAATCCAGGCACTGCAAACCGCCAGACAATATAACATTGCAGAAATCGGGGTTAGTGATGACCACTGGGGAAATGTCGGCAGAAAGTTCGTAACCCACTACCCAAAAATGTCTGGAGATCCGGTTAAGGATTTTTTTGCCGCTTTGGACAAAAATACCACTAGACCGGAAGTCTCAAAATATCACCCAATAAACATTCCTTTTAGCTGGAAACTCTACCAAAATACAGCAGCAAATTTTAGAGGCTTGGACAGGAAAATACCGAGGATAGGCAGGTTAATCTTGACACATTTTCGGTTAAATATATCACGTATTATTTAACCCTCTCCACATACTCTCCGCTCCTGGTATCAATCTTAACCTTTTCCCCAGCATCCATAAACATCGGGACTTTCACAACTAACCCATTATCTAAGGTTGCCTCTTTATATACATTTGCGACGGTGTTCCCCTTTTCGGAAGGGCCTGTTTCGGAGATTGTATATATCAGGCTGTTCGGCAGCTCTATCCCCAAAGCCTCCTCTCCCGAGACTATTAAAATCACCTCTAAACCCTCTTTTAGGTATTTCGCCTGTTCGGCTAAAACATTTTTCGGGAGGGCAAATTGTTCAAAAGATTCAGGGTCCATAAAATTAAAATTATCATCTTTGTAGAGAAATTGGGCTTTTTTCTTTTCAACACCTGCCTCATCAACCCTGGCTCCGGTAATGAAGGATTTTTCAGTCACGGAGCCTGTCCTTAAATTTCTGACTTTGACTTTGATCGTACCAGACCCACGACCCATCTTAGTATGCTCATAAGAGATCACCTGCAATATCTGCCCGGAATCCTTAAAACAGGCGCCATTTTTAAGTTCTGTTACGTTTAACATGAAGATTAGTTTAGTTCAGGCACAAGATAAATGCAACTTTTACCCAACATTATCTGATTCAATTACTCTTACCCAATTTTTTATCCCTACTTGACTGATGAAATCCCGCATCGGTTTGGTGCAATTTTTTTGCTGGCCCATACACTTTTTTGCCAATGCATAAAACCCCATTGTTTGAGCTTTGACCTTAGCAGATCTCTTGCCTGTCTCCTTTTTTCCGGAATATCAAAAATTATTATTCTCCACTTTCCATCCCATTCTGTCTGTTCGTTACGGATACTGGCCCAAATTGCCTGGTCTCTACCGCTATCAGTTAATTTAAATGCCAATTTTCCATCACTTACAAAATCAATCAAACCATTTTCCCGCAATCTTTTTAAAGCTTTTGAGAGCGCTGACTTCTTAATAGGTCTGGGGTATCCATAAAGATGTTTATAATAATTGATTGCAAAATCTTCAAAGCTAACATAACCATCAACCGCTTTCTCTAACCCCAGTAGAATAAAATCTCCTAATTTTTTATTTGTATTCATGATTTTCAGTATATTCGCAAACCTTATATTCGCAAACCTTACGATAAGCAAAGTAACTTTGTTGACATTATTATCACGATCGTAGTATTAATGTCAACGGCTGCAATGTTCACTGTCAGGGTCATTGCATTCTAAGGAATTAAAGGATGGGACAATCTAACCTGTCAGC
>CAZFVS010000018.1:0-13644 GCA_964522265.1 uncultured Gammaproteobacteria bacterium
GACGTAGCAAATTTAATAATGGATCAAGAAACTACCAAGTCTTTAGGCGGGGTTGTGGTTATAGATCATTATGTAAAACAGCCGGAAAAATTAGATGAGGATGTGACAAAAATTGCTCAAAAAAGTCAGGGTAAAGTAGTGCTGGGTGAATTTGGGGTTCCAATTCCTGATATTAATGGTGCAATGACAGAGCAGGAGCAGTCTGATTGGGTAAGTAAAGCTTTAACAAAATTATCTCAAAATAATAACCTGATTGGATTAAATTACTGGGTAAATGTTGGCGGTACAACACAACTTTGGATTAAAGATGGTAAAACTCTTGAGGTTGTAAAAACCTTAACTTATTTTTACAACCTCAGAAAAAAACTTTAAACTCAAAGAAATTAATACCCCTTGCAAATTCATTATAGGACTGCTATAATTCACAAGATATTTTTTTGTCAATCTAATGCAATACCTAATATTATTACTATCAGCTATAATATTGTTCTTAACTGCTTCTATATCTGAAGTCTTTGCGATTGAAACGCCGAATTTCCCATCGTGTTCAAATCCTCAGGGGACAATTAAAAGTGATTATCCTGCAGGTACTCATGGTATTGCCGGAGACAGCAGGCAATTTTCAGGTAGTGATAAAGTTTACAGCTTGTCTGACAATACCCTTCAACAATGTTTTTGCTCAATCAATGGTGATGGAATCCAGACAAACTGGTGGAAGATAGAATCTCTGACAGAAGATCAGATAGAGATTCTAAAAAGGGATGGATGGGTTTTTATCCCCAACGGCAGTCTTTGGGGACTGGAGGAAGCGTCGTATTTGGCCAAAAACAGCAATTACAGCTGCGGTGGGGGCGGAAATAATAGTGGCAGCAGCAATTCGGATTCATCAGGCAGTACCGGGGGCGGAGAGGTTTTGGGAGCATCAATCAGTCTGCCAAAAACCGGGGCAGACGCCCGCTGGTTAATTATTGCTTCAGTTTCACTGATCTCAGGTCTGGTAATACTTTTCAAGGGGTTAAGGTCAAAAAAGTCCCCTTGAAAACCGTGTCTCTAGGTATTATTCTAATTCTTTTTTCACTTACTATTGCAGGACTTACTTTTTATCCCATGTTTATAGCAGAGCTTGGTTATCAGACCAGAACCCTGGTAAGCCAGTACCCACAAGATATTAATCCTATAAGTTCAGATTTTGGTATTGTGGTGCCCAAAATAGGGGCTAATTCACGCATCATTGCCAATGTTGACCCTATAAACGAGAAGGAATATCAATGGAGTTTAACACAGGGTATAGCCCATGCTAAAGGTACAGCCTTCCCTGGTCAAAACGGCAATGTTTTTTTATTCTCACACTCAGCCGCAAATTTTTATGAGGCAAGCCGTTTTAATGCAATCTTTTACCTGTTAAGTAAACTGGATAAAAATGATGAGGTAGACCTGTATTATAAAGGGGAAAAGTTTAAATACCGGGTTTCGGATAAAAAAATAGTTGACCCGAAAGATGTTCAATACTTAAGAGGTGATTTTAACAGGCACACAGTAACTTTGATGACCTGTACTCCGCCCGGTACAAGCCTAAAAAGACTGCTGGTGATTGGAGAGCTTGGGAAATAGCCTTTAACATGAAAAAGGGCGCCGGAAAAATTCCCGGCGCCCGAAAGCTGCGGCTATATCAATCCAGAAACTGTCCCGATGGATTCCTCCACCGGGGCAGTGAGGAGAGAGCTTCCCAATCCGGTTCAACTCCTTCGTACAGGAGTTCCTCCGGGAACTCGTCCCCTTCGGGCCAGTGGCCCTCCTCGGGTCCCAATGACCCCCAGATCTCATCCGAGATCTGCTGCGGTTCCCGACTCTCTGCGGACATGACGCCTCCTTTACTCCGCAACCTTTGATAAATATACCAAAACTATGGGTTGAATGTCAAGTCAGCGGTAATCGAGATCGAGGAGTATAAAAAACACTACCATCCCGATTGTGACAAAAAACAACTGAAGCGGAAATCTTTTTTCTTTCACTACAACTTTTATGGAAGTAAAATAAAAATAAACAAGGAAGCTGGCAACGCAGTACATGTAGATTGCATGCCAAAGCCCCAATAAATTCCAGTGCCAGGGGGTAGGCATCGCCCAATTCACCAGTCCTTTTACAGCCTGGGTGATATTAAAATAAGCTGTCACGAAACCTCCTGAAATCAACGCATAACCCAGGATTGTTTTCGTTAAATATTTTTTATGATTAATCAAAAAATATGCCGCTGTCATATTAACAACCGGTAAAATAATCCCGTCCCCAAAAATCGCCGATTTGAAGGTTAAAGAGGTCCGAAGTGTTGCAACTATCGGTGAATCTGTCAAAATCAGATAATAATTATAAAGCGCCCCAGCGCCAAACCCGAAGAAAAAAGTAGCTGCTCCAACAGAGATTATAAGTGCCGGGTTTTTAAAGAAATTGGCCATAAAGATACTTTACAACAGTGGAAACTAGTTTACAAAGACAAAGTTTCTGGTATATTTGTAAGGATCAATGAAGGAAAATGAACTGGTCTGTTTCATTGCTCTGCCGGTTGTAAAAGACGAAGGTCTTCTGATGTTTGGTCAAACCCCTGACCACATCCCTTTTACAATAAAAAGGATTTATTCAATATTTAATGTAGGCCCCGGTTCCTCCAGAGGTTTTCATGCCCATAAAGAAAACCGCCAGGTTTTATTTTGTTTAAATTCTGATATTCAAATTATAGTTGATAATGGTAAAAAAAGGGAAGAAGTTTTTTTGGACACGCCTGAAAAAGGGTTATTCTTGGATAAAATGGTCTGGCATGAGATGCACGGATTTAAAAAGGATACTATCCTGCTGGTTCTTGCCTCACATATTTATGACCCGGATGACTATATCAGGGATTACCAGCAGTTTTTAAAACTTGCTAAACAACACAGATGAAAAAAGAAGGGCAGCCCGGCATTTTGCCGAACTGCCCTGATAGAAAGTTTTGGTGCCTATACTAGATCCAGGCACCCTCCTTTCTTCACCCCCATCTGGGGGACGGACTCGGATGTGATGGTCTCGAACCCTTCAGAAGAAGAATGCATGCAATTGATTTGCACTCGCTTCTGAATGTTGCATAATATAACATAATTTATACCGGTTGTCAAGTGTTACTATGGGGCGAATTACGAAAGAAGAACACCGCCATCCACTACGATCTGAGCGCCTGTCATATACGAGGACATCTCGGACGCCAGAAACAGGGCTGCTTTACCAATGTCATCTGCTTCTCCCATCCTATGCATCGGTATTTTTGCCAGGAATGTTTCCATCATCTTTGATGTGTCAACTCCTGCCGGAATATCTGTTTTTTTCTGAAATTCCTGTACCCCCGGAGTTAAAATTCCTCCGGGTGCTATGGCATTTACCCAAATTTTGTGCGGTGCCAGCTCCAGGGCAACATTTTTGGTAAACCCCCAGACGCCGTGCTTTGATGCGTCATAGTGGGCAAGACCAATTGAAGACGGATGGATAGCATCGATTGAGGTAATGTTGATGATTTTGCCTCCCATGCCCTGTTTGATCATCTGTTCTGAAACATACTTGGTGCAGAGAAAAACACTTTTTAAGTTTACAGATAGAACTCTGTCAAAATCTGCTAAGCTCATCTGGGATAAGGTAATATTAGGGTAGATCCCAGCGTTGTTTACTAAAATATCGACTGAGCCGAAAGCATTGACCGCTTTCCCAATCATTGTTTTAACTCCCTCCTCATCTGATACATCAACCTTGATAACCTTGGCCTTAAAACCTTTTGAAGACAGACCCTGTTCTGATTTTTGGGCTTCCTCTTCCTTAAGGTCAGCAATAACCACATTGGCCCCTGCTTCCGCCAATCTGTATGCTATACCAAAGCCGATGCCTAGCGCACCACCTGTTACAATAGCAGTTTTCCCTGAGAGGTCAAATAATTTATCCAATGATAATTTAATATTTTGTTCTTCCATACTTGTTCTGAGTATATGCTGATGAAAAAGAATATTCAATACCCCCGCTACTGCTTGATATAAAAATTATAGATGAAGCCTCCTAAATCCAATCTCTTCAGGTTTGGTAAATTAGCTTGTTTTGACAGCAAAATCCCCTTTTCCGGTAATTGAGCATTCTGGTCATCTAAAACAGAAGGCAGTTTAGGGAAATAGATTGCTCTAGAAAAAAGTTCAAGATCATTTATATTTATTCCATCTAATTGAGCCACATCGGAGGAGATATAAGGAATAAGCCCTCTATTTTTAGACTGTTTGTAGAACTCACGATACACCTTGTTAAAATCATCTAAATGGTAAAAGATGTGGTAAGTGTCTTTTGGGTAATCGAACATATAATATTTCCAAAAATCCAAAAAATTAATAAACAAAAGAATAGCTATAAAAAATCCGAAATATTTTAAATAAGCTTGTCTGTTTTTTAGGAGTTCCAAAAACCCCAGGGTAAAAAATATAGAGTAAAACGGGATCATATACATTAGTCGATGGGCAAAAAAAGCAGAACCAACAAAGCCAAAAAGAAATGGAGAGGTCAAATAAGTGATAGCAAGTAATATGAAATAGTCATCTCTTTTTCTAAAAGACAGATAAATCCCCATTAAAAATAATGGTAGGCTGGTAACAAGAAACATACCGTGACGGCCAGTCGATTGGACCATCAGTTTATCACCGGTCACAAATAAAAAAGATATGTCAAAACTGGCGAGGTAGTAATAAAGAAAACTGTAGATTGAGTTTATTTGAAATCTTTGATGGTTAAATACTGCACCTGGATAATGAGCTTCCAGTATAGGAATAATTGCAAAAAAAGGCAGAGCTGTTAGGACAAAAATTACTAATGGCTTCAAAAAAGAGCTATGTTTCGGCCAGTTTAAATAGGCTATATAGACAATGCTTATTACAATCCAAACAGCTATCTGTGGTCTTATTCCGGCATATGAGTAAATTCCTGTTCCAAGACTCAAGGCAGCAAAAACCAGATATTTATAATCAGAGCGCAACTTGTATTTTAACAAGCAGATTAGCCATAGGAGGACAAAAGGCACAACAATGATGTGTTCTAGAGCGGTATGGGTTTCAATCATTACCTCAGGAGTTATCAAAAAGGCAAAAAATGCTATTAACGCTCCTTTTAGATCAAAAATCATTCTTGCTAAATAAAAAATTAAAAAGGCTGAGAAAATTGCAATTATTACATTTGGCAGCCTTAATGCAAATATAGATGGTCCGAATAATTTAAAAGATAAGGCAACAGCATACTGCAGATATGGCGGATACCAAGTTACCCCATCAGACCCCAAAATAAAAAACGGGAGAAAACGTCCATTTTGGTCGCGTAAGGAGTGAGCAAGTAAAATTCCGTTATATCCGTAGGATGCCTCGTCTCCGTTGATACCGTTTGGGGTGTCTGCAAGCCTGAACGCAAAAAAAGTAAAAAGAGAGACTGTGTAAACTAACAAACATAAAAGGACTTTCGGCTTAATGCGCAGTACCCTTTCATTATCCAGATAGAAAAAAATTTATCAAGTATTTCAGAAAGCCCCAGCTAAAATTTAGCCAAAATCCTCTGCACCCCCTGCATATACTTTCTGAAGTAATGTATTAAAAATGATTTTGCATGCTGGTTGCCGATGCTTCTTACTCTTTGTTTGATATCATCTACGTTTTTTAGCCTGATAAGTTGCCTGATTTTTAGATAATCTTCCAAGGAACCTCCTTCAATTTTGGCAACCTCGATGGCGATTTCAATACTTTCCCTGATATATTCTTTTATCCCCTCCTCCACCCCCCTTTTTTTATATTTAGGTGGGTTGTACAGGCCGTCAAGTATTGTTAACCGGGTGTCTTTTTTGCTGAAAAGTGAATTTAGCAGTATCTCTACACCATAACGGCTGCTTCTCATTTTAGGTAAATGCTGCAGAAGGGAATCTTTGTAATACGCCCTTTGGCCGGCAATATTAAAGCGCAGGGGGATATAACAATTGGCTTTTTCAAACGAGCTGACACCAATAACAGCTTTGCACAAGCCATTTTTTAACGGGGTAATAAGACTTGAGATATGCACAGCGGAAAGGTTTTTCAGGTCGCTGTCTATAAAAAGGACGATTTCACCCGAAGCCTCTTTGATTCCGGAAGCCAGTGCAAACCCTTTGCCGTAATTTTTCGAATAATTAATTAATTTAATTCTGCCTAAAAACCGGCCGAGTATTTCCAGGCTTTCGTCTGTGGAACCGTCATTTATACAGATTACTTCACCTATAGACTTAAATGATAAAAGCTTTGCAAGCTCGTCTTCCAGATTCTCTTCCTCATTGAAAATCGGTACAACTGCAGAAACAATTTGATTACTCCTCATCTTAAATTACCCATTTAAAAAAGTCTATATTAAATTTGCCAAAAAAACAATTATAATAATAAGCATGGATAAAGTGAAAAGGAATATTTTATATATAGTCTGGTTTCAGGTCCTGCTTGCTATAGGCGGCAGCCTATTTTTTAGTGAGATCAAGCACTTTCCGCCCTGTGTTTTATGTTGGTACCAGAGGATATTTATGTATCCACTGGCTATTATTATAGCTGTAGGGATATTAAGGAAGGATAAAAAAGTCTACTATTACGTGCTGCCGCTAGCTATTGCGGGTATGGCTGTGGCTTTTTACCAAAACCTTTTATACTATAAAATTTTGCCTGAAAGCATAGCCCCTTGTACAGCAGGGGTTTCCTGTACCACAAGATTTATAGAATGGTTTGGATTTGTCAGCATACCCATGCTGTCTTTAATATCCTTTACTTTTATTACTATTGGCATGCTTGTTTACAAGAGATATAATGGCGGCAAATGAAACAAGAAGCAAAGGTCTTAGTCGGGATTGGAGCAATAACGATTGCAATCTTAGCCATTGCCGCATTGATGTTTAACAGCAGCTCCACTCCAGCGGAGTCTACAGTTTCTTCGGCAGGGGAAAAGTTTCTGCTTAGGGATAATAGCCACCAGACAGCCTCAGCATCCGCAAAAGTCAATGTAATTGAATTTGGGGATTACCAGTGTCCGGCCTGCAAGGCAGCCTACCCGGTAGCAGAGCAGATCATTAAAGAATATTCCGGTAAAATAAACTTTGTTTTCAGGAATTTTCCTCTGGCTCAACACAAATACGGGTTACTTTCTGCCGAAGCAGCAGAAGCAGCGGCAGCACAAGGCAAATTTTGGGAGATGCATAAAATATTATATGAAAATCAGGAAATTTGGTCAGAAAGCCCGCAGGCAGGGGATTTTTTGGTAGGCTACGCTAAAGATCTTGGGCTGGATGTGAATAAATTTAACGAAGATATAGATGCCAATAAATACTCAAACATAATTTCGCAGGATCAGACAGACGGTTTCTCACTCGGGGTGAGGGTCACACCAACCTTTTTTATTAACGGTAAAAAAGCAGAAGGCGTCCCTGAGTATAGTGATTTTAAAAAGAGGATCGACCTTGAGCTTAATAAATAATTCAATATAGATGAACTTTGCAGTTATTGTTGCAGCAGGTTCATCATCCCGGATGCGGGGTGTAGACAAAATTTTATTAAAGATTAACCGCTATCCTCTCATATACTGGACACTGGGCTGTTTTGAACAATCAAAATCCGTCAATTCCATTATCCTGGTGGTAAAGAAGTCAGATATACGGCTTTTTAACAGATTGGTAAAAAATTGGGCTTGCCGTAAAATAGCTTCTATTATCCCCGGAGGCGATAATCGGCAGAGTTCGGTAATAAACGGAATCAAAGCAGCCAGTAGAATCAGTACCCGCAGGCAGGATATTGTTATAGTTCATGATGGCGCCCGCCCTCTGGTTAAACCTCAGCTTTTGGAATCAGTTATCCTATCAGCGAAGCAGTTTGGTGCTGCGGCAGCAGCAGTCCGGTCTCAAGATACGCTCAAAATGGTTGACAGTGATCTTATGGTCATTAAAACCATTGAGAGAGAAAATATCTGGCTTTCACAGACCCCACAGGCAGCCACCCTGAAAAATTTTATCAGAGCCATTAAATTGAGCCAGGAGAAGCATGCAACTGCTACGGATGAAGCAGGGTTATTTGAACATGCCAAAATACCTGTTAAGGTTGTGGAGGGAGACCGATCAAACATCAAGGTTACTACCCGAAACGATTTAGAAATAGTAAAAAGAATCGCGCAATAATCACGCAAATTATTGCGCAAGCAGGTAGTAAGTGCTGGGACCCTTACCGCAGGATTTGATGAGTTTTTTAAAAACAAGGCTCTTAAGTTTAAGCTGAGCAGTACGCTTGGCTATGCCTAAAACATCTTGGACGTCACTGCTGGTGATTTTTCCTGTTGTTGTCAGGAAATCCATGATTTGAAGTTCGTCTTTTGAGAGAAATACCTGTTCAGATTCGTCAGAAGCCCTGCCAAAACCTATTGAGGTGATCGCTTCCTCAACTTTTTGTGCCTCCGCCAAAAACCCCTGCACAAAATATTCAAGCCAGGATGTAATGTTTTCACCCTCATGGTATTTCCTGCCTTGAGCTGCATTCAGGGCATTATAATAGCTTAACCTATCACGGTTGTAATAATCCTCTAAAACTAAAATTTTACGGAAGTCCCAACCTTTTTGATAAAGGATTAATTGGGTCAGCAGCCTAGTCAGACGGCCGTTGCCATCAGAGAAGGGGTGAATGGTGACAAACTGCAGATGAAAAATCCCGGAAATTAAAATCGGGTGTATCTGCTCTTGCTCCGCCCTCTTGAGCCACTCCAAAAGCTCGTTTAAAAGAAAAGCTACTTTTTTTGAATCAGGGCCCCTGAAGCGCAGATGTTCTCTCCCGTCCCCCAGGTCATCCACCACAAAAATTGACCCGGGACGGAAATGCCCGGTTTTATTGGGTTCCAGAAGGTTTTTCATTAAAATTTTATGGAGTTTTAGTATGAAAGAAAGCGATAAGACATGTGCATTAGAAAATTTCTCAATTTCCATTAAAGCCTCCTGGTAGTTTTTCACCTCTAAAATACTTTTGTGGTCAGCAACCACTGACATTCCGGATAACACCTTGCCTACCTGAAACTCCGCCAATTTATTACCCTCAATAGAAGTAGAGGTATGGGCCATTCTTACTATTGCCTGCCTTCTTAGTTGGGCCTCGTTTAGGGGGAGCACCCGCGACCGTTCTACTATAGCCTTGATCTCAGTTATTCCGGAGATGGAGTTCAGAAGCGTTGGGGTGATTATAAAATTAGGCCGGAACATAAACTCCTTATATTATATCACAAATCACGCAATTATCACGCAAAAAATCGTGCAGCCTGAGTTGCTTTGGGACTTGTTTTCTTATGTAAATATGGGGTATATTGAATCTCTTATGGATGATCAACAGGTTAACGCGGCCCAGATAATTATTAATCTGGAAGGGCTTATCAAAAACCATATTTCTTCAATTGACAAATCTTCTGAAGAGCTAAAAAAGCTCAAAGAGATGCTGGAAGATATCTTTAAGAATGATCCCACCTATCAGGATCATTTTAAACAGGCAAAAGAGGCAAACCAGATCAAACAAAAGACCAAAAAAGAGATTTTAAAACGTCCTCAGCCGGCTGAACTGGACAGCAAGATAAAATACCTCAGGTCACAAATCAAAGAAAGCCGGGGTTCTCTCTCAGATTACCTGCAGGAATACCGAAGAATGTCCGGTGTGGATGAAATAGAGGGAGATGACGGAGAGGTTAGAGAGATAGTGTATGTTGCTAAGCTGGTTAAAAAAACACCCAAAATGCAGCTATGATTACTTGATTATTGCAAACCCTCTGGTTATATTTAAACTGTATGCCCAATAATTCAGAGCGTAGGAGACAGTTTTTTAAATCGTTTGAGGCTAAATCGTTGAGATCCAGATCACTTCTGACCCAGATCGCTGATGATTTGACCAATATCTGTGGGTCAACAAAATTTTTGCTTTTCCATGTTCTGATTTTTGCTGTTTGGATAGGGGTAAATACAGGTTTGGTTATAGATTTTATTGCCCCCTTCGATCCCTTCCCTTTCGGACTCCTGACAATGGTTGTATCCCTGGAAGCAATTTTTTTATCCATATTTGTTTTAGTGTCTCAGAACAGGTCTTCTTATATAGGGTCAATCCGGGAAGAGGTGCATTTAAGAGTCAACTTAATTGCCGAGGAGGAGATTACTAAAATACTCAGTATTTTAGCAGATATGCGTAAACAAATGGGGATTAAACACAAGGATCAGGAGTTAGAAGATATGCTCCAAAGGACTGATACAAATTATATAGAAAAATCAATTTTGGAACAGATGGAAAGAGCGAGTAAGCCGATTTCGGAGCAGCTGAAAAAAGAGTTTCCGGAGCTGCTTCTTTATCCTGTCAAGAAACCAATTGAGATGATGAAGGATTTCGCAACAGGAAACGAATCTAAACCCAACCCCCAGTGATCCAAACTTTCAATTAACATCCCGGTTTGGTAAAATTTGCATATTGCGGGATCGTCTAATGGTAGGACAACAGACTCTGGATCTGTTTATCTAGGTTCAAGTCCTAGTCCCGCAGCAAAAAATTTTCAATTTTTTGCAAGGGACCAGACGAGTAAAACGAGACTGAGTCCCGCAGCAGGGACGGCGTGTTGTCCCGCAGCAAAAAAAGGAAAGGTATCAGATTAAATCAATTTGGAGATACTTGTTTTTGATATCAAAAAGCAGTAGCATGAAAAAACTATGACTGATAAAGATTTCAAAAAGATAGGCAGCTTGCTTGATGAGAAGTTAATGACATCTGAAAAAAGAATTATGGGTGAGTTAATGACATCTGAAAAAAGAATTATGGGTGAGTTAATGACATCTGAAAAAAGAATTATGGGTGAGATAGCAGATTTTATAGATCAGAATCTGCTTCCTCAAATAGCAGAAAAGGCAGATAAAACTGATATCGACCGTTTGGAGAGAAAGCTGGATAAAATATTTGACAAGGATTTTGAACAAGACAGGAGATTAGATGAAATTGAGTCTGTTTCCGTCGTTGCTCATGAACTAAAAATTAAAAAATGATCAAACTCCTTAATTCTAGCTGAAAGGTGTATACGATCCGCTAGCTCACCTACACATATCTATTGACTTTAATAATCTAAAGTGATTAAATCTAATCAAATATGGTTGAAACTGGTAGAAAGCCAAATCCTTTAATAGATCAAGTTTTTCAACAAAACAAAGCACAAGAAGCTCAAAGACAAAGCGAAGTACAAGCAAAGCAGATGCTTCCAGATTTCAAAACACAACTTGGTGGCTTGATTACTACAAAAGTTCCCGCACCCGAGGTAATTATCGAACAGGTTACTCGTTTTAATTATAGAGATGACATGGATGACTTTAGACAAAGTCGTAGAAAAAGGCAACTAAAAACAAAGCTAACTGCGGCAATTCCTTTAGAAGATGGTGAGGTAGTAAAAGTTACAATTTCAGCTTCGGCTTACCCAGAAGCAGACAACCCTGGATCTGCAAAAAGTTTAGACTATCAAGTTGATGTAGAAGACTTAGGTAAAATCTTAATTATTGAAGGTTCACAAGCAATTTTACAGTCAAAGAGATGGGAGAGTGAACATCTTACTATTCACACACCTATTGGTGTTCCATTGCCAAATTGGCCTGCGTGGGAGCATCCAGTAAGAGCAGAAGATATTCAGGAATATCAAGCACTATTGGAAAGTTTGAATCAAGAAGGAGTAACATTTGAAGGGTCAACACCTCCAATTATCAATAGAGATTATTCTGAAATGAGAGCTCAAATTAAACTCCCAAACGCACAACAGCAATATAGGCAATCTCCTAAAAAACAACGCTATTTATAAACTCAAACTCTAGTTTGTATTATAAAAATATGGGTGAGCAAGAGGAAGAAATGAAACAACCATCACTAGAAGAAAGGTTGAGAGGTGTAGGTATTGAAATGTCAATACAAGAACCGAAAAGCACTTTAAATGATGGATATATTCGACTCATCGGAGAAACAGGGAGAATCTTACAACTCGTAGAAGAATTGATAGATACTCCCGCGTACAGTCAATCTCGTAAAAAAGGAATTAAACAAGAGCTAACACGAATTTTTAGGAGAAATGGTGCAGGTAGTATTGATCTATTAATTCTCGACGACAATAGTCGAAGGTATATGGTTCGACTTCTTACACAAAAAGTCGATAATAAAATGATTACGGCGTCCTTTGGTGGGGGTGGAAATTTAACACACTTTAGTGATATGAGGAAAGTATTCGAAACATCAGCTGAAAATTTCCTTAAGAAAAAATAAGAATTCTATAATAGTGATTCGACTATGCTCACCTACAAATCTGCATTGATTTATTAGATTATATGATCCATAATAACCACATTAAGAATGGAAAAGCTTGTATTTCCTGAAAAGTTTTTTTGGGGGGTTGCCACATCAGCTTATCAAATTGAAGGGGCTGTTTCTGAGGATGGTAAGGGCGAGTCTATTTGGGATAAATTCTCTCATACCCCAGGGAAAATTAAAGATTCATCAACAGCTGATATAGCCTGTGATCATTACCACAGATACCTTGAGGATATTGAGCTTATGAAAGAGCTGGGAGTAAATTCCTATAGATTCTCTATTTCCTGGCCAAGAATTCTCCCTTCTGGATATGATAAGGTAAACCAAAAAGGGCTTGATTTTTATGACAGACTAACAGATTCACTTCTAAAAGCTGGAATTACCCCATTTGCCACCCTCTATCATTGGGATCTTCCCCAAAACCTTGAGTATAAAGGTGGATGGACAAATAGAATAACCCCATTTTATTTTTCAAATTATTCAGATATTGTCAGCAAAAAACTTGGGGATAGAATAAAGCATTGGATAACTTTAAATGAGCCCTTGTGTTCCTCTATGCTGGGTTATTATGAAGGTATACATGCCCCAGGAGAAAAGGATCTAAAAAAAGCCCTCCAAGCCTCCCACAACCTACTTTTAGCTCATGGTCTCTCGCTTTCCTCTATCAGATTAAACTCTCCTGATAGTGAGGCAGGTATAGCCTTAAATTTATACCCTGTTTACCCCAAAACAGTTCTTTTAAAAGATGGTAAAGCTGCATCTAACTGTGATGGTTATATGAATAGATGGTTTTTAGATCCTTTGTATAAGGGTAGTTATCCACAAGATTTGTTGGAAATATATGGGAGCTATTTTTCTCAAATTATGCCCTATGATTTAAAAATTATCTCAGCTAAAACAGATTTTTTGGGTGTAAATTATTACACCTCTGCCTGGGTTGAATATTCAAATTCAAATCCTCCTTTAAATTTTTCTTTTTCAACCCCAAAATGGGTTCAAAAAACAAACTTTGGTTGGGCTATCTACCCAAAAGGACTAAGCGAGGTTTTAGAAAGGTTAAAAGCCTTTGATATTAAAAAGATTTATATCACAGAGAATGGTGCAGCTTTTAAAGATAAGCTCATTGCTGGTAGGGTTAAGGATAACAAAAGATTAAAGTTCCTCAGGGATCATCTAAAGGTTTTAAGTCAGTCTATACAAAATGGTTCACCTGTTGAAGGTTTTTTATTGTGGTCCTTCATGGATAACTTTGAATGGCAAGAAG
>CAZFVS010000019.1:0-3725 GCA_964522265.1 uncultured Gammaproteobacteria bacterium
TAAAAGTCAAAAGTCAAAATTACAATTCGCTCGCAAATACTATGGGTGGTGATATAGTTAGCGATAATGACCCAAAAAAACCCGAAAAGCGTGAAAAATCGTGTGAAAATAGCAGAGGGGAGGGGGAAGCACCAAGTCGGAAATCAGATATCGGAAATCAGATGTCAGATAAAAATAAAACAACTTTTTCGAAGATAACTGATGATGGGATTATTTTTAGGTCTCACCTGGATGGTTCTTCCCATCTGTTGACTCCGCAAAAGTCCATTGAAATCCAACTGGATTTAGGATCGGACATAATTCTTGTTTTGGATGAACTACTCTCCCCTCTTCATTATCAGAGTTATGTTAAAAGATCACTAGAAAGAACTCATAGGTGGGAAATTGAAAGCCAAAGATATTTTAAAAAGTATTCAAAAAAATCAATAAACCCCTCCCCTGCCCTGTTTGGAATTTTACAGGGGGTTTATGATAAGAAAATAAGGGAAGACGAGGCTAAATGGATTGCTAAACAGGGGTTTGACGGGATTTCAATAGGCGGATCATTTGGAACATCAAAATTCTGGAAAGGGTCGGACCCTGAAGGGTCCGACCCTCAAACAAGCTGGGTAGCGGCGGGAGTAATCAACGAGACTTTTGAATGGGTGACTCCCCTGCTGCCTGAAGATTTGCCAAGACATGGATTGGGGATTGGTGAAGTGCAGAATCTGTTCGAATCTATTGAAAGAGGGATAGATATGTTTGATTGTGTCTCCCCTACCAGACGGGCAAGAAACGGATCGCTATATGTTTCTCCAAAAAACGGAGGGAAAAAGGTCAATCGGTTTGTCATATCAATCCAAAGAGCAGAGTATGCTTTGGATAAAAAACCGGTAGATCCGGGCTGCGGGTGCTACGCCTGCCAGAACTTTTCCAGAGCATATTTGCGCCACCTGTTTGTTTCTTCCGAACTCCTCTATTACCGCCTGGCTTCAATCCACAATGTTTATTTTGTATGTAATTTAGTCAACCGAATCAGAGAAGCGATTTTAAACAAACAATTTGTTAAACTGAAGAACAGATGGTTGAAGTAAAAATATCACACCCGGGGGGTGTGATATTTGATATTGACGGGAGAGCGTATAATTTAATTATTACATGACTGAGCATAATCCTCATCATAATCCCCCGGAAGATGATATTTATGATGTAACTTTCATAGGTGCAGGGCCCTCTGCTTTGTTTGGCTCATTTTATGCAGGGATGAGAAAAATGAGCTGTAAGCTTATTGATATGCATGAACACGTTGGAGGACAACTGATTGCTATGTATCCTGAAAAATTAGTTTTTGATTCCCCCGCTATTGAAAGGATCTTTGCCAGGGATTTGATAAGGCAACTCGAAGCTCAGGCAAGCCATTGGAATCCTAAAATTTGAAAAAAAGAAAAAATACATACCCTTAAATTTGATGATATTGATAAGCCGCTGGTTTTAGAAAGTGACAAAGGAATCCATCAAACTAGAACTTTAATAATTGCTGCTGGGCAGGGGGCTATGAATCCGCAAAAACTTACGAATGAAAAGCTTAATAAAAGCTTGAAACCATTTGAGAATAAAAATATATTCTATTCAGTAAAAAATAAAAATCGTTTTTTGGACAAAAGATTGTTAATAGTAGGCGGAGGTGACAGTGCTTTTGAATGGGCATTGGGACTCAAGGATTATGCTAAAGAGGTTACACACATTCATAGAAGCGACAGATATAAAGCAGAACTTTCAACTGTGGCTGAGGTTCAGCATTCCAAATTAATTAACTTCAAGCCTTTTCATGAACTGAAAAATATTAAGGTTGGGGATGGGTTTGAAGGAGCTACGATTTTTGATAATAGAAATAAACAGGAAACGACACTGGATCTTGATTATATACTTTTACTGCTCGGTTTTGATCCAAAAGAGAAACTTGGACCAATTAAGGATTGGGGGCTAGATCTTATTCAAGAGGAAATAAATGGTGAGCTTGTGGATAAATACATTCGGGTAAATGAGAGACAAGAAACTTATATTCCGGGAGTTTATGCTATTGGCGACATAGCCAAACATCCTAATGTTGAAAATATGGGTTTGATAGCCACAGGATTTGGTCAGGCGCCTATAGCAGTAGGTTATGCCTATGTATTTATCCATCCAGGAGCATCTGTAAAGCCCGGCCATTCAAGCAACCTGAAACTATAGTTTTGGGAATTATTATCTGATAAAATGCAAAGGAGGTGATAATATGACACAAGAAACAGAAACTGCTGCACAAGAACATCCTGAATTAGATAAAATAGTGACAGTTAAAGTAAACCTTTTCCAGTCAGACATTGATATCTTGAGAAAAATTGCTAATAATCGGGTTGTTACTCTAACAGAAGCTTTAAGATATGCGATTGCAACTGAGAATTTTATGTATGAACAGGCTCAAGAAGGCAATAAATTCTATTTAAAAGTGAAAGATAGACCGATAATGAGAGAAGTTTTATGGGGACGTTATTCAAAGTTTTCAGAGATAAAAACATAATCGAAAAACTAAGCTGATACAGCTGAGACGATAGGTTTGTAAAAATGAAAGAAGTTTATATTGTTGGGGCTGCGAGGACTCCGACAGGCAAATTTTTAGGTGCTTTATCTTCATACTCTGCTGCCGAACTTGGGAGTTTTGCCATAAAAGAGGCTGTCAAAAGATCAGGTGTGAATGTTGATGATATTGATGACGTAATTTTGGGTCAGGTGCTCCAGGCAGGCTGCGGACAGGCTCCTGCCAGACAGGCAGCAATTAAGGCAGGATTATCTGAGGCCACGTCGGCAACCACGATCAATAAAGTTTGTGCTTCCGGGCTTGAAGCAATCCATCTTGGTGCTTTGAAGATTATGGCAGGAGAAGCAGATTGTATAGTCGCAGGCGGTATGGAAAGCATGAGCAGAGCGCCTCAGATTTTACAAAACATGCGAAATTTTAAAATGGGTAATTTAACGGCTTGGGATAGTGCCATCCATGACGGGCTCTGGTGCGCTTTAGAAAATACCCATATGGGGAATCTGGCTGAATTTATAGCCAGGGAAAGAGGAATCAGCAGGGAAGAGATGGATGAGTATGCATGGAACAGCCATTTAAAAGCGGTGATTGCTATTGAGGAAGGCTATTTTGATAATGAGCTGGTGTCTATTGGTTTGCTTGGCCAGGATGAAACAGTCAGGTCTGATACGAACATATACAAGCTAGGTAAATTAAAACCTGTTTTCGAGAAAAATGGTACAGTTACGGCAGGCAATGCACCAGGGTTTGCTGATGGGGCAGCAGCTCTGGTTTTAGCAGAGGAATCGTGGGTTAAAAGACATAAGATCAAACCCTTAGCTAAGGTTACAGGTTATACAGCTGCTTCCCTATCGCCGAAGTGGCTTTTTGCAGCTCCTGAGGTTGCAATACAAAAATTACTTATCCAGACAAACACACAGCTTTCTGACTATGGTTTATTGGAAGTCAATGAAGCTTTTGCTGCACAGATATTGGCAAACGGGAAGACACTCAATTGGGATTGGGATAGGTTGAATGTTAATGGTGGTGCAATCGCCTTAGGCCATCCGATTGGTGCAACCGGGGCAAGATTGGTGGTAACGCTTATCAATGCCCTGCAGGAACGGGGTTTAAAACGAGGACTGGCAGCTTTGTGTCATGGAGGCGGTGGAGCAGTGGCGATGAGCTTTGA
>CAZFVS010000019.1:3735-12644 GCA_964522265.1 uncultured Gammaproteobacteria bacterium
GGTTGACAGACGGATCTTTTTTTGGTATCTTTTAATTAAATTCAATCATTTTTAATAAGTAGGCGTACCAGAGGTGTATGCTTACTTTTTTGTGTAACTTGGTGAACCACTTACTTTTATGCAAGGGGCAGGAGAAAACACAAAAAACAGCAGGGTATATTGGAATCGGAAAAGCTCTTCAGAAGAGTTTAAAAAACTAGATTTAACCAAACTCCAAAAACAATCTTACGAACTGTTTTTAAACTCCGGAATTGGACAGCTTTTAAATGAAATTTCTCCGGTTGTAGATTTTACAGGCAAAAACTGGAAACTTGAGTTTGGTGAATATTTTTTTGGCAAAACCAGATTTAATCCGGAGCAATGTATTCTGAAAGGAGTCTCTTTTGATGCCCCTCTGAGGGTTAAGGTCACATTGACAAACCTGCAGACAAACGAAATCTACAAACAGGATGCATTTTTAGGTGATATTCCCCAAGTAACTGAAAAGGGCACTTTTATCATCAATGGTGTGGAAAGGGTAATTGTTAACCAGATAGTCCGCTCCCCCGGTGTTTTCTTCTCAGCAACAGAGGATCCTGTAACAGGCAGGAGGCTTTTTGGCGCAGAGCTTCGTCCTTCCCATGGTTCCTGGTTGGAATTTTCGATCTCCCGCTCAGATGTTTTAACAGTAAAAATCGACCGCAGAAGAAAATTTACAGCAGCCACCCTGCTGAGGGCACTTGGATACAGCGATGAGCAGATGCGGGAAGAGTTTGCTCCAGTAGACCAAAATAGCGATCACCAGTACATTGAATCGACCCTGGCCAAAGATGTGACGAAAGATGGGAACGAAGCCCTGCTGGAAATTTTCCGTAAGATGAGGCCGGGAGACCCTGTAGTTTTAGATACTGCCAAGGCGCTTTTAGAAAATATGTTTTTTAACCCCCGCCGTTATTACCTGACCCGGGTGGGCAGGTTTAAAATTAATAAGAGGTTAGGTCTTAATATCCCCAATACTCCGGAGAATTGGACGCTCACCAAAGAGGATATTGTTGAGACGCTGAAATATTTAATCGGGCTTGCCAACGGTAAAGGCAGGATTGATGATATAGACCATTTAGCCAACAGACGCGTACGGATGGTTGGGGAATTGGTTGCCCAGAATGCTTTTTGGATAGGATTACAGCGTCTGGAGAGGGTTATAAGAGAAAGGATGAGCCTTCTATCTGCTGACCAGGAGATTACCGCATCGGGTCTGGTTAATGCCAGACCTGTTATAGCAGCCATTAATGAATTTTTCCGCTCTTCACAGCTATCGCAGATTTTGGATCAGATTAACCCTCTGTCCGAGGTTGATCATTTAAGGCGGCTTTCTGTGACCGGTACAGGAGGAATTTCCAGAGACCGGGCCAGCTTCTCCATCCGGGATATTAACCACTCTCAATACGGGAGGATTGACCCGGTCCGTTCTCCAGAAGGTCAAAATATTGGGCTGGTAACATACCTGGCGCTTTTTGCCAGGATTAATGAATATGGATTTCTGGAAACACCATACAGGAAGATAGTTTTACAAAACGGAAAACCGAAAGTTACAGGCGAGATAGTGTACCTGACTGCTGATGATGAAGAAGACCAATATATAACCGAGGCGACTATAGAAATTGACGACAAAGGTTTTATTGTGCAAAGACGGGTTCCTGTGCGTTTTGGCGGGAGTTTCTTTGAGGCAGACAGCAAGGTAGTCAACCTGATTGATGTTTCCCCGCAGCAGATCGTTGGAACTTCAGCATCACTAATTCCTTTCCTGGCTCATGATGATGCTAACAGAGCGCTGATGGGTACTCATATGCAGTGTCAAGCAGTCCCTCTGCTTCTACCCCATGCGCCGATAGTTGGGACAGGGATGGAGGGGATCATTGCTTCTAATATGGGCAGGATTGTCCGTGCTCCTTTTGAAGGGACTATAACCTATGTTGACGGAGAAAAGTTGGTATTGGAAGGAACCGCCAAGCGTGGTTCGGGGCAGAGGAGAGAAGAGATAAAGATACAAAAGTTTGTCAATTCCCCTGCCATGACCTGTTACTCCCAGCGTCCTGCAGTGCACCTTGGCCAAAAGGTACAAGAAGGAGATCTGCTTATCGATGGTGTTGCAACGGAAGGTGGAGAGTTAGCTTTGGGGCAAAATCTGCTGATTGCTTATATGAGCTATGATGGGTTGGAGTATGAAGATGCAATTATTATTTCTGACAGATTGGTTAAAGAGGACCTGCTGACAAGTATTCATATCGAAGAGTATTCTACGGATGTAGTTGAGACGAAGCTTGGGCCGGATGAGGTTACAAGTGATATCCCGAATGTTTCTGAGGAGAATTTAGCTAATCTGGATGCCGGCGGTATTGTCAGGATTGGTGCAGAGGTAGGGCCAGGGGATATTTTAGTTGGTAAAGTCCAGCCAAAGGGTGAAACAGAGCTGACAGCGGAAGAGAGGTTATTGCGGGCGATCTTCGGAGAAAAAGCTAAAGAAGTCCGGGATACATCTTTGCGGATGCCGCATGGGGAGAAAGGTACTGTGATTGGAGTTCAGATCCTTTCCCGGGAGGCAGGGGATGACTTGGGGGCAGGAATACTTCAGAAGATTAAAGTCAAGGTTGCCCAGTTTCGGAAAGTGACAGCAGGTGACAAGCTGGCAGGGCGCCATGGGAACAAAGGAGTGATCTCGAAAGTCGTACCTGAATATGATATGCCCCATCTGGAAGACGGCACGCCGGTTGATATTATTATCCGCCCGGCAGCTATCTTAAACAGGATGAATTTGGGGCAGCTTTTGGAAGCCCATTTCGGTTTTGCCGCCAAGATATTAGGCTATAAGATAGCAGCACCGGTTTTTGAAAAAATACCTGAAGATATTTTGCTAGCGGAGCTTAAAAAAGCTAAATTACCAGCCTCAGGCAAGAGCCGTTTAATCGATGGGCGCACAGGAGATTATTTCTATCAGGACGTTACAGTTGGGTATGCGTATTTCCTGAAGCTTATCCATATGGTTGAGGATAAGACTCATGCCCGTTCTACAGGACCTTATTCCCTTGTTACCCAGCAGCCTTTGGGTGGTAAAGCCCAGATGGGCGGGCAGAGGCTAGGGGAGATGGAGGTTTGGGCATTGGAAGCATACGGTGCTGCTAATATTCTGCAGGAGATGCTCACCATTAAATCTGATGATGTGGTTGGGCGGGCTAAAGCATTTGAGGCGATAGTTAAGGGGACAGAGATTCCCCAGGCCTTGATACCTGAGTCTTTTAAAGTCTTGGGTAAGGAGCTGCAGAGCCTGGCCATATCAGTAGAACCGCAGGGTGTGCAGATTGTCAGTATGCCGCAAGTTGCTCAAACTGAGGAGCTTAATGAAGGAGAGCCAACTGATGCGGAAAAGCGGAAAGTAGAGGAGTTTAAACTGGCTTTAGATATGGTTGATGTTGGCGACAGCAAAGAGCTGGCAAGCGATAACAGCCCGATGGAGGTTATTGACGCATCAAGTCAGCCAGAATGAATTTATGAATGATTTACTGGATTTTGAAAGCCTGAAAGTATCAATTGCCTCGCCTGAGATTATCAGAGGGTGGTCTTTTGGTGAGGTGACAAAACCCGAGACTATCAACTATCGTACTCTAAAAGCCGAAAAAGACGGTCTGTTTTCCGAAAACATCTTCGGTCCAACAAAAGATTTTGAATGTTACTGCGGCAAATATAAAAGGATTCGTTACCGGGGTGTAATCTGTGACAAATGCGGGGTTGAGGTGACTCAATCAAAGGTTAGGCGTGAAAGGATGGGGCATATTCTGCTTGCCACCCCTGTTTCCCACATCTGGTTTGTTAAGGGTGCACCTTCCAAGTTGTCCCTGATTTTGGATTTGACAATGAAAAACCTGGAAGCAGTAATATATTTTGCATCGTATATGGTGATTGAGATTGATGAAAGCAACAAACATAAAGCTTTAGAGATGTTAGAAAAACAGCTTGAAGATAAAAAAGAAGCGACAACAAAGAATTTAAACCGGGCAATTGAGGAGGCAGAAAAAAACCTGGAAAAAGACCTCAAAGAATTAAAAAAGAAACTTAAGGAGCATGAAAAGTATGAGTTGGCTGCGTCAGAAGAACAGCTTGGATCCCGCCAGTTTATAGCAAGCCTTAGAGAAAACAACCAGATTGAATTAAGCCAACTGGAGGAAATCTATAAAGTTGTTGCTGATTTAACAAAAAGCATCATCCCTTTGAGGCTGCTGTCTGAAGACGAGTACTATAAACTGCAGGAGTATGGGGTGGCTGATTTTGTTACAGTCGGGATGGGTGCAGAAGCATTATTGCAGGCCATACAAAAGATTGATCTTGATAAATTGGCAGCCGAACTTAGGGGAGAAGTCCAAAAATCTTCCGGCCAACGCCATATAAAAGCCACTAAAAGGCTTCGTTTGGTAGAAGGCATGCGTAAGTCAAAAATCAGCCCAACCTGGATGATTTTAACGGTTTTGCCTGTTTTACCACCGGATCTGCGGCCGATGGTTCAACTCCCCGGAGGCAGATTTGCGACAAGCGATCTGAATGATTTATACAGAAGGGTTATTAACAGGAATAATAGGTTGAAAAGATTGATTGAACTGGGTGCGCCCGAGATTATTCTCAGGAACGAAAAAAGAATGCTTCAGGAAGCTGTTGATTCCCTAATTGATACTAATACCCGTACCACCAGAAGAATGGGTGGGCACCAACTGCGTTCTCTCTCTGACATGCTGCGGGGCAAACAGGGCAGATTCAGGCAGAACTTGCTTGGTAAAAGGGTTGATTATTCAGGAAGGAGTGTCATTATTGTCGGTCCCAAATTAAAACTGCACCAGGTGGGGATTCCCAAAGAAATGGCTCTGGAGGTATTCAAACCATTTGTTCTGCGTGAGCTGATAAAGCGGGGTTTATCCTCAAATGTCAAAGGGGCTAAAAACATATTAGAATTCCGTCCGCCTGAGGTTTGGGATATTCTGGAAGAGGTTATTGCCAACCACCCAGTACTGATTAACCGGGCTCCCACACTGCATCGGCTTGGGATTCAGGCATTTTATCCGGTTTTGACTGACGGTAATGCGATCAAGATCCATCCCTGTATCTGTGCAGGATTTAACGCTGATTTTGACGGTGACCAGATGGCTATTCATATTCCCCTATCTGAAAAAGCTAAAGCTGAAGCAAGGGAGCTGATGATGGCCAAAGAAAATATCCTTAAGCCAGGGGACAGCTCTTCTGTCAATATGCCCAACAAAGAGATGGCATTGGGTTGTTTTTACATAACTTCTATTGATCGAACCCTTAAGCCTTCAGAAAAGATTTATTCCAAGGATGAGGCGCTTCTTGCCTATCAGATAGGCAAGCTGGAACCAAGAAGAGTGATCAGGTGTTATGCAAAAGACTTTTTTAAGGAGTCAGGGCAGCCTCTTGAGACCACTGTCGGCAGGATATTATTCAACAGCTTTTTACCTCAAGAGCTGCAGTTTATCAATGAAAGTATCTCTCAATCCTGGATAGTTAAGATAGTTATGCAGGCATTTAAGATGTTTGATAAACCCCAAGTTGCCAAACTGATCGATGATATTAAAGATTTTGGTTTTTGGGGGGTGACGATCTCGGGTCTTTCTCTGGCGATTTCAGACAATAAAATTATCCCCGAAAAACCCAAACTAATTGCACAGGGGGATAAAGAAATTTTAGAGATTGAAAACAACTTAAGGAAGGGTTTTATCACCAATGAGGAGAGAAGGGCTCTAGCCCAGGAAGTTTGGACCAGGGTAGGCGAGGAGATTGTGAGAAAAACGCTTGCCTCAATTGAATCCGACAGCCCGATTCAGATTATCATGCAGTCCGGAGGGGCCAGGGCTACCACAGCCCAAATTGCCCAAACCTCCGGGATGAGGGGGTTTTCTGTTGACCCGACGGGAAAAATCGTTGAGCTTCCCACCAAGTCAAATTACCGTGAAGGGTTGGGGGTATTTGAATATTTCACTTCCTGCAGGGGTGCCAGAAAAGGTGTCGCGGACAGGGCTATCAGGACTGCTGATGCAGGATATTTGACCAGGAGATTGGTTGATGTTTCCCATGATGCTATCATCAGGCTTGAAGATTGTGGTACTGACCAGGGGGTAGCCATAGAGGTTGCCAAAGAGAACATCGTTTCTAACAATTCAAGATTCTTAGGCCGAAAGATCATTGGTAGGATTGTTGACCCCAAAACTAAAAAAACCATCATTTCTGCAGGCTCCTATATTGAAGAGATTGAGGTGGCAGCACTCTTCAAGAGCAATGTCAATGAAGTAGTTGTCCGGTCCCCCCTGACCTGTCAGGCTAAAATTGGGCTTTGCTCAAACTGTTATGGTTTGGATTTATCAAACCGAAAACCTGTTTGCTTGGGTACTCCGGTAGGAGTTGTGGCTGCTCAGGCGATCGGAGAACCCGGAACCCAGCTGACCATGAGAACTTTCCATACAGGAGGTGTAGTTGGGATAGATATCACCCAGGGGTTGCCCAGAGTTGAGGAATTATTTGAAGCCAGAAGCCCTAAGGTAGCCAGCCCAATTTCAGAAATTGCCGGCAAAGTGACTGTTGTTGAATCAGAAGAAGGCAAAATGGTCCGCATCAGGACAACCTCAAAACCGCACGAAGAGCGGGAGTATACTATCCCGGCAGCCGCGGAGCTTTTGGTGGAAGACGGAAATTTAGTAGCGGCAGGGAGCCCTCTTGCATCCGGACATCTGGATATAAATGAGGTGTTGAGGGTAAAGGGTTTGAGAGAAGCACAAAGATATATTGTTGATCAGGCAAGAGAAGTTTATGAATCCCAAGGGGTGCATATTAACGAGAAGCATTTTGAGGTGATTGTACGCAAGATGTCTGACAAGGTGCGCATTGAATCACAGGGGGATACAATCTTACTGCCTGGTGAAGTTGTTGATAAAAACCGGTTTGAAAAAGAAAATATCAGGGTTTTAGCTGAGGGCGGGGAGCCTGCTACAGCCGGTGTGATTATTTTGGGTATTACCAGGTCCAGCCTGCAGACCGAGAGCTTTTTGTCTGCTGCCAGCTTCCAGGAGACCACTACAGTTTTGGCTGATGCTGCGGCTTCCGGTAAGGTGGACAATTTGCTTGGGTTAAAAGAAAATGTTATCATAGGCAGATTGATACCGACTTCACCCGAACGGGCGAAGATGGAGTAAAATATGCCGACGATCAACCAATTGGTCAGAAAAGGACGGAAAAGTAAGGTTGCTAAAGTAAAAGCAACCGCTTTGAGGCGTTCTTATAATGCAAAAGATAGAAGATATAAGACTTCGCCAAATCCGCAAAAACGCGGGGTGGTGACTTTAGTGCGTACGATGACCCCGAAAAAACCAAACTCAGCACTTCGTAAAGTTGCCAGGGTGAGGCTTTCAAACAGGACTGAAGTAACTGCTTATATCCAGGGAATTGGGCATGATTTGGCCGAGCACGGGATTGTTCTGGTGCGTGGAGGCAGGGTTAAAGACCTGCCAGGCGTGAAATATCATCTGGTAAGAGGAAAACTTGATCTGATGGGCGTTTCGGGCAGAAAAACATCAAGAAGCAAATATGGTTCTAAGAAGGGTGGAGGTGGAGCAGCTGCACCTAGAGTTGTTGCACCTACGCCAGCACCTGCAGCCGGAGGAGTAGTATAAGGACCATGATATTTTCGCAGCTTGGAAAAATTATACTGCTCAAATATCAGAACCTTGCCTTTTTAAATACATATGATAATAGCAAAAGGGAGGATTTAAAAACGTGAGAAGCGGAAAAATAACAAAAAGGAAATTAGCACCAGACCCAATATATAATTCAAGGCTGGTTACCCGTTTTATCAACAGGGTGATGTTCAGCGGCAAAAAAACTGTTGCCCAAAATATAGTTTATGCAGCTTTTGACCGGATAGAAAAAAACGGGAAGAATCCTCTACAAATTTTTGAAACAGCTTTAGCTAATGTTTCCCCCAGGATGGAAGTCAGGCCCAGGAGAGTTGGAGGAGCTTCATACCAGGTTCCGGTTGAGGTCAGGGGAGACAGGAGAGAGGCTTTGGCAATACGGTGGCTGATCGCTGCCGCCAAATCCCGCCCCAATAAAGAGTTTCATACTTTTTCTGAAAAACTTGCACAGGAGTTTCTGGATGCTGCCAACAGCCAGGGTATTGCTATCAAAAGGAAAGAAGATATCTCCAGGATGGCTGAAGCAAATAAGGCGTTCGCACATTTCAGATGGTAATCTGAAATGTGCTCCGCCTTGCGAGATTTTCGCTACTATTGAAATAGCTTTTTTAATACTTGTATTTTCCTAGGCACGAAAGGCGTCCCCTTTTGAGGCTAAGTTAATTGAATAAGTTTATACCCCCTGGTTTTTATTGTAATAATTTCAAAAGGGTTGTTTTGGTGTTTCAGTTTACTTCTGACCCTGGCTACCAGCCTGTCTATAGCCCAATCTGAAACACCCAGTTCTTCCTCTTCCGGCCAGACTGCGCTGATGATATCTTCACGCTCACAGACCTGGCCGATATTATTTTGTAAGTAGGTGAACAACAGATATTCTTTTTTACTTAGATCTGCCGGATTGGTTTTTACAGCCTCCCGGTCTTGATTATTTTGCTGCAATTTTAGGAAGTGCTCAAAAATTGGGCTAAAAATATTATTCAGGCAGATTAAACCTGTATCCCACAGATATTTGCCGGTATTTTTTTCATGTTCAGATATTTTTTCTGCAGAGGCTATCTTAATCAAAATATTTTGTTCCTCATAAGTTAAACTATCCCAAAGCTCTTCTGATTGCATACTGATTCGCTCATCGGCAATAAGAGTGGCAAAAAGCTGCGCGCTTTCTTCTAAAGGGGGTGTTTTTTCCGA
>CAZFVS010000019.1:12654-13558 GCA_964522265.1 uncultured Gammaproteobacteria bacterium
TGTATATAACCTCCTACCAGGTACAACAGCTCCTGTTTTAAATTGGGCGGCAGATCCAGGTGATACCTTTTGGCAGTTACTTTATAAATTATCTCCAGATCTTTATCCTTTGCCGGTTTAATAAACATCTGGTGCATGATCAATGAAGGTGAAGCATGACTGAAAGCCCTGGGGATTAGTCTATCAAGCTTGCGGAAGCTGGTAAGCACATAAGTTAACTGGTTGTTGGTTGCATCCTGCAGCCCTTCTAAATTAGCAAAAAATTCCGGCGTAACTGCATCTTTAATTCGGAAAAAATGGATAAAAAAAAGGGTTGGGATAAATCCAGCCTGTATTAACCTGATTAAACTCAGGCGGACGCAGTCAACCAACAGGAAAAGGTCTTGAGATTGAATGGAATCTAAAAACAGGCTCTCAATATATTTTTTTGTACTGCTATCTAGGATTGATTTTTCTGCAGCATCGACAATCCTTTTGAGTGTTAACATCCAAAAAGGGAATAGTTTCCGTTCTACTAAATTATTGAGATCGACAGGGATAAATATATGCTTACGGGAGTCATGAATAAACCGGCCTATAATTTCTTCATGGTTTAGGAAAAACCTTAGGAAGTTACTGATGCCAACCCGCCGCATTCCGATCATAATGACTGTCTGCCTGTTTTTTAGGTGTTTCCCAAGGATTTCGGAGATCTGTTGCCTGAAAGTTAGAGGGTAATACGATTCTAAGACCGTGTTTACCATGCAGGTCTAATTTTAGTTTGATTGCGGCAAATTAGCAACTTTAGGAAAGCAAAGCTTGTCTGTTGATGAAGGTCATGATTTTGTCAGATTAAGGTTTAGGTGCTGTCAAGCAGCCGGCTTTCAGGTTAAATAAAATAATTTTATGACTGAAAGAGAACTGG
>CAZFVS010000020.1:0-1954 GCA_964522265.1 uncultured Gammaproteobacteria bacterium
GTAAACCTTTTCTGTAAAATTATTTAGTATATAAGTCAATGGTTCGAGTAAGCATAGAGGAGAATGAAAATTTTTCTTGAGCGCGCGCTTTGGAGGCGCGGGAGAATTGTTCGCGGAGGGTTCCGTTTTCGGCCATGGTTTAAGGTATCCCAAATATTGGTTATTAAACTGTCTTCTAAATACATAACCTTAATCCTGGGAATTTTTTGAAAATTATCAAATAAGTAATCACTAAGTTTTGAGATAATCCCCAGTCCTCCCTCTGGCGCTCCGGATGCAAACTCCAAATCTGGTCCGAACCCGTCAAATAAAATATCTCTGCAGTTTCCGCAGGGTCTGGGTATCTCCCCCTCTTTTCCGGCGACAATCCCCAAAACAGGCGGATCCCCACCCTGTTTGCAACCGCTCCTGAATACCGCAATAGCTGCTTCCTCCCCATGTAATGCCTGGCAGTACCCGTACTCAATATTGCCTGCCGGTAGCATATTTGCTTTAATAGTTCCGACTGCCTCTCTGACAAAATAATTTGAAAAAATTGGGTTTGGGACAGTGGATCTTAGGGCTTTTTTAAGCACTTTTGAGTACCTGTCAGTCCGCTTTCTTTGTTCCTCTGACAGCTCAGTTAATGCTTTGCCTGGTTGTATTCTTAACGCCTTGAATTCCCAGGATATTTTTTCAGCCATGACCCAGTATATATCATATTTTTCATTGTAAAAAAAGCCCCCTACCAGATGGTAGGGGGCTGCACGCCGGCCCAGCCGGCAAAAGGGGAAGAGGAGGAGGTTATACCTTAGTTGGTTTCCTTGCCGACGAGTCGGGCAAGCTCCCCATGGAGCGCTGCCTCGTACTCGTCGGCTCTGGCTTGCTTGTGCAAGCCTTCAACGACCCTCAGTCGCTTCCCGAGCGCTAGCTCGATACAGTCTCGTTCCTCGAGATAGCGCTTGTGAGCTGCTTCTTCGGCAGCAATCGCCTGTTGCCTGGTTTCGGTACTGCTTGCTTGCCGAGCGACTTGTTCCTGGCTGGCCAGCTCGGTCAGTTTTTGCCGGCTAGTTCCCAACAGGGCCAGTGCCCTGTCAAGCACTTCCGGCCTGAACTTGATACGCGGATCCTCAGCCTCCGGAACCTCCGGGGCTTTATTGCCCCTGAGGCTGAACCAACGGTCGAAATACTCCATGCTTTCCTCCTTTGAATCCTCTCCTCTTTTTTCCGGAAAAACCTCCCGCAGTAAACCGGTTCAACACCGATCCTGCGGAAAATCCCCCCACCCCTTAAAGTGCGAGACATACCTTAACACATTCAACCTATAGTTGTCAAGTGTTCCGGGTGGGCCAGCGCAGCATGCCGTTGACTTAAACTCAACTGGTCAGTTACAATACTTAGGACTGAATATGGAAAGTGGAATAGTTTTAAAACCTGAGGTGATCGGCCAGATAGGCCAGCTTCCTTTAACAAATACCTTGTTCGTCAGTTGGATTGTTATGGCAATATTAACTGTTGCAAGCTTCCTTGCAACCAGAAGGATGAATCTTGTACCGGGCGGTCTGCAGAATTTTATGGAGGCGATTGTTGATACCGGCTACTCAACAGTTGAGGACCTGGCCCACTCCAAAACAAAAGTATTTTTCCCTTTTGTCATGACCTTTTTCCTATTTATTGCAACGGCAAATATTTTGGGGTTGTTTCCAGGATTTACAACTATAGGATTGAATGTTATGGAAAACGGCAAAAAAGTATTTGTCCCTATCTTGCGCTCAATCAACTCCGATTTAAATATGACCCTGTCTTTGGCTCTGGTTTCCGCGGTAGCAACCCATGTTTTTGCAGTCAAATATTTGGGTGTCAAAAACTATTTGCTAAGATGGGTTTCGTTAAATCCCATATTTTTGTTTGTGGGGATTTTAGAGATAATTTCCGAATTTACCACAATCATATCACTTTATTTCCGTCTATTTGG
>CAZFVS010000020.1:1964-13417 GCA_964522265.1 uncultured Gammaproteobacteria bacterium
TTGTTTTTATGGTGCTTTTGACTGAAAAACATGAAGCACACTAATATTTTATAGAAAGGAGAATGTATGGAACATCTACCATCAGCACTGGCGATAGGTTTAGGCGCCTTGGGGCCGGGTTTAGGCATTGGTTTAATTGGTATGAAGGCGATGGAAGCAATCGGACGCAATCCGGAAGCCCAAAGTAAGATTTTGCCGGCAATGCTTTTGGGTATGGCTTTTGCCGAGGCTATTGCTATTTATGCTTTGGTGATAGCATTCACAAAATGACGCTTTGCGTCATCCTGAGGAGACATTAAGTCGACGAAGAATCTGATCCCGAACTAGATCCTTTGACTCACCTCGCTCGCTCAGGATGACAGACTCAGCTTGTCAATTTTACTTATGGATTTTTTAAAAGATTTTGGTGTCCAGCCTATACTGCTTCTTGCCCAGGTAGTTAACTTTTTGCTACTGCTTTTGATACTAAAAAAGCTGCTTTATAAACCTATCCTGAAAATCCTGCAGCAAAGAAAAGATACAATTGCCCAAAGCTTAAAAAACGCTGAAGAAATTGAGAAAAAGCTGTTAAAGACTGAAGAAGATCGGGAGAAGGTTTTAGCAAAAGCCGTGGATGAATCCAAAAAAATCATTGAGGATGCCACAAAATCCGCAACCCAAGTTATTGAAGATGCTCATATACGCGCCGGTCATGACATTGAGCTGATGTTACAAAAAGGCCGGGTAGGAATCAACCAGGAGCGCGAAAAAATGCATCAGGAAATCCGGGAAGAAATTACGGACATTGTCGTAGCGTCTCTCCAAAAAGTCACCGGGAAAATCATTACTAAAAAAGACCAAAAAGATTTAATTTCAAAATCGATCAGATCAATATGAAGAAAAAAAGACTTAAAAAAACCGCCTCAAAAGCAGCGTCTGCATGTTTTTTAAAAGGCGGATTAGATATCCGGAAAGCTAAAACTTTTGTAATCCTTTTTAAAAAGTTTCCTGCAACAGTGTCCCTGCTGCTTTTGGGTGAATTTGTGAAAGACCTAAAAAAAGAGCAGGAAAAGTATTCTTTGGTAATTGAGTCCGCAACTGCAATTGAACCTAATCTGAAACGCCGGGTTGTGCAGGAGATCAAAAAGAAGCGGAGCTTCATTTTTTCCGAGACCAAATTTGTAATTAACCCGCAGATACTGGGCGGATTGAAAATTAAAACCGGTGATAATATTTTTGATATGAGTTTAGAAAACAGGATCTCGCAACTTGGTGCAACGCTAAGGGGATAAAATATGGCAGATTTTTTAACATCACTTGAGAAAGAAGTGGCCGGATTTAAACTAAAGGCTTCAAGGGAAAATATCGGCACTGTGGTTGAAGTTGGTGATGGTATTGCCCGTGTTGAAGGGTTGTCTGATGTTCAATATTCGGAGCTGATTGAGTTTCCCGGTAAAATTTTTGGGTTGGCGTTGAATCTTGAGCAATACAACGTCGGAGCAGTTATATTCGGAGATTTCACAAAAGTCAAGCAGGGCGATCGGGTAAAAACTACCGGAGAAGTTTTGAAGGTTCCGGCAGGAGACGCGCTGATCGGCCGGGTTGTTGATGCTTTGGGTAACCCGCTTGACGGTAAAGGGCCGGTACATACTAGGAACAAATATCCGGTTGAAAAAATAGCAGAGGGTGTAATTGCCCGTCAGTCAGTCGACACCCCACTCCAAACCGGCATAAAAGCAATTGATTCCATGATCCCGATCGGTCGTGGTCAAAGGGAGCTTATCATCGGTGATCGTAACACCGGCAAAACCACAATTGCCGTTGATACCATCATTAACCAGGCCCACCTCGGGGGTGAAGCCCGGGTTAAGTCTGGTGGACACCCCCGAGGTGAAAGTCGTCCTGTTATCTGTATCTATGTGGCAATCGGGCAAAAGGTTTCAAAGGTTGCCCAAATTGTGGCAAAGCTGGAAGAGCATGGCGCAATGGATCATACAATAGTTGTGGTAGCATCAGCCTCAGATCCCGCTCCTATGCAATATATCGCTCCCTACGCAGGTTGTGCTATGGGTGAATATTTTATGGATCAGGGCAAGGATGCATTGGTCATTTATGATGATCTGTCTAAACACGCCTGGGCCTACCGTCAGATATCGCTTCTTTTGCGCAGGCCCTCGGGGCGTGAGGCTTATCCGGGAGACGTTTTCTATCTTCACTCCAGATTACTTGAGCGTGCATCAAAATTGAATAAAGATTACGGTGGAGGTTCACTGACCGCCCTTCCCATTATTGAAACCCAGGCAGGTGATGTTTCTGCCTATATTCCTACCAATGTTATCTCCATTACCGACGGGCAAATCTATTTGGAAGGTGACCTGTTTTATGCAGGTATCAGGCCGGCTTTGAATGTTGGTTTATCCGTTTCCCGCGTGGGAGGTGCCGCTCAAACCAAAGCGATGAAATCAGTGGCAGGTAAATTAAGACTGGATCTGGCTCAGTTTAGAGAGTTGGCAGCATTTGCCCAATTCAGCTCGGATCTAGATCCTGCTACAAAAGCCCAAATTGAGCGTGGCCGCAGGATTACTGAGGTTTTGAAGCAGCCTCCCTACTCCCCTGTTCCGGTTGAGCAGCAGGTGGCGGTGCTTTGGGTTGCGACCCAGGGTTACTTGGATGGTGTGGAGATGGAAAGAGTTAAGGAATTTGAAACGGGTTTTATTCAGCATCTGGGACTGCGTGAGAAAAAATTACTTTCGGATATTGCAGAAAAAAAAGAATTAGACGAAAAATTGACTAAGGAATTGGAGAAAATCACGATTGAGTTTGTGAAGATGTTTCAGAAAACAAATAAGAGATAATATTATGGCAAATACCAGAGAACTCAGAAGGAGGATAAAATCAATTAAAAATACCAGTCAGATTACCAAAGCCATGCAGATGGTGGCAGCGACAAAGATGAGAAAGGCTCAAAATCAGGCTTTAGCCGGCAGGCCGTACGATTTAACTTTAACTCAGGCTCTTACAAAATTGCGGGCAAAAGCATCGGATGATATTCATCCGTTTTTTCACTCACAAGGCGGAGAGACAATCGGAGTATTGTTTATTGCAACCGATAAAAGTCTATGTGGAAGCCTCAACACAAATCTTTTTAGAACGGTTTTGAGTTTTTCTTCCGGAAAAAAGAATTTAAGTTTTTTTACAGTAGGTAAAAAGGCGAGAAACTTTGTAGTAAAAACCGGTCATCACCTTGAAGCTGATTTTGAAAATGCAGAAGTTGTTGAGTTTCGTTTAGCAAAGCAGATTGGTAAACTTATCACCCCTTTATTTTTAGACGGACAGCTTGCTGAAGTCTATCTTGCATATCCTGATTTTATTTCCACTCTCAAACAGGAACCGAATATTGTCAAGCTTTTGCCAATTTCACCAGATGTATTAGACTCCCAAACCCGATTTCACCTCACAGGTGCGACAAATGGTGAATTCCTGTTTGAACCAAATCCCAATGACCTGCTGGGTTTTGTATTAAACCACCAGATTGAAATTAGGATTTACCAAGCTCTTTTGGAGACTAAAGCTTCGGAACACTCAGCCAGAATGATGGCAATGCAGAATGCGACGGATAACGCAAACGAATTGATTGGTGACCTGCAACTTAGTTATAATCAGATCCGCCAGGCAGGTATTACGAATGAACTTTTGGAAATAACAAGTGCAGGAGCAGTATTGGAGTAACAACTATGAATAGGGGAAGAATTGTCCAAATTAGCGCTACGCTGAGTAATTTGAATGAATGGAGATTATCATGAATAAAGGACGTATCATTCAAATTATTGGACCGGTAGTTGATATACAGTTTGACGAAAAGGATTTGCCTGCTATTTACAATGCAGTTGAAATTTCTATTGGCAAAAACAGTAAGCTGGTGGCGGAAGTACAACAACACTTGGGTGACGGACAGGTAAGAGCAGTGGCAATGAGCTCAACCGACGGTTTAAGCCGCGGGATGATTGCCTCTGATACCGGTGTTCCGATCTCCGTGCCTGTTGGGGAAGAGGTTTTGGGAAGGCTTTTTAATGTTTTAGGAGAAACTATCGATAAAAAAGGCGAAGTTAAATCAAAAAAGAAGTTACCGATCCACCGGTTGGCCCCGTCTTTTGCAGAGCAATCAACAACTTCCGAAATCTTTGAAACGGGGATTAAAGTGATTGACCTTTTGGCACCCTTTGTAAAAGGCGGAAAAGTCGGACTTTTTGGGGGGGCAGGGGTTGGAAAAACAGTTTTAATCCAGGAGCTCATCCGCAATATTGCTGCAGAGCATGGAGGCTACTCTGTTTTTACCGGTGTGGGTGAGAGGACCAGGGAAGGAAACGACTTGTATCATGAGATGATCGGTTCGGGGGTGATTGATAAAACAGCCATGGTTTTTGGCCAAATGAATGAGCCTCCCGGTGCGAGACAGCGGGTTGGTTTGTCGGGGTTGACAATGGCGGAATACTTCCGGGATGAGGAAGGCAAAGACGTTTTGCTTTTTATTGACAATATATTCCGGTTTTCCCAGGCAGGTTCGGAGGTTTCCGCGCTTTTGGGACGCATTCCCTCGGCCGTGGGTTACCAGCCCACCCTTGCGACAGAAATGGGAGCGTTGCAGGAAAGAATCACCTCAACGAAAAAAGGTTCCATCACTTCAGTTCAGGCTGTTTATGTTCCGGCAGATGATTATACAGATCCCGCGCCTGCTACCACCTTTGCCCATCTTGATTCAACAGTTGCTTTGGAACGTGGTCTGGCTGAACAGGGTCTCTATCCTGCCGTTGATCCGCTTGCTTCAAATTCCCGGGTTCTTACTCCAGAGATTGTAGGTGAGCAGCACTATAACGTTGCGGCTCAAGTACAAAAAATCCTTCAAAGATATAAGGATTTGCAGGATATTATTGCGATTTTAGGTATGGAAGAGCTGTCTGATGATGATAAGCTGACTGTTACCCGCGCCAGGAAAATTCAAAGGGCCTTAACCCAGCCCTTTTACGTCGGCGAAGCCTTCACAGGAAGATAATGGAAAAGGGTATGAACAGTTATAGATACATGTAAAAAGGTAAAACTAAAAAAGAAGACATAGAAAATACTAAAAAAGAAATTAAAGCATATATGGAGGTAATATCTAAACACAATAAAAATGTGGAATTTACAAAAAGAAGTATTAATACTCCCCTACCTGTTTTGAATGCCTAAACTTACAAATATCTCAGGTAAACAAGCCGTTAAAACTTTTCTCAAATTTGGATACAAACATATTCATACTTCAGGTGATCATGCAATTTTGCAAAAAACAGGTTCCCCAACTTTATCCATCCCGCTTCACAAAGAAGTGGCACAATTTCTACTAAAAGCACAAATTAAGAAGGTAGGAATTAAAATTGAAGATTATTTAAAAGTGCTAAGGTAATGCACTTTTAGTAGGTAAATTTCAAGTTTTAGTACTTAACTTCACTTAACTTCTGGTAAACAATCATCATTTGCGACGATTACAAAGTACTCGTTCCTCCCAGATTCAATCTTATACTCTATACTGCACTGCTTTTCTAAAAATTGTTCACCAGCCTGCAGTGATGACTCAAGTTGCCATTTCCAATTGGTGTTACCGGCAACTCTAAAAACATGCGGTGAAACTCTTTCTATACGGTAATGATCCGTCTGTAATGTAGATGAAGTGTGTAATTTTGGTTCTCTGCGCAGTTCAGCAATTGATGGTGCACAACCACCCAGGAATAATCCCACCATAGCTATCCCCCTACCCATTTTGCTTAAAGCACTTATATTTTGTTCTCTATCTTTCAAATTAATCACCCCCAATTTTTAGAAGAATAGTCTTTTAGGGGAGGCATGTCAACCCTTAAGTCGACAGATCATGTAAATCATACGGTTGCGGTTGAAGGTTTCTACTAACTCTTCTGTGCGAACTTTACGGTTTTTTCCAGTCCCCTGCGTTGAAGCGGTTCCTTCCGTTTAAGTGCCAGTCATGGGGATTTGATTTATTAATTAATTTTGCCAACCTTTTTGCAGTTTTTGTGTAAAGCTTTTTGTAAACAGCAGTATCGCGCTGCTTGCTCCAAAATTTTTTTAACTTAAACCCCCTGGTTTCCTGTTCCTGAAGTTCCATATCTACGTCTAAATTGTCAGCGTCCTTGACGATTTTTGCCTCTATCGATTTTCTCTCCGAGTATTCGTGCCAAAGCTCCAAAAATTCCTCTTCCAACGAGGTTGTTTCGAAGACATCTCTTGCAGCTAGGTCCTCATTTCTTTCGACATATTGCCGAGACAGATAATCCACATCAGTACTTCTGCTTTCCGGTAAATCATGCAAAAGCGCCAATTTTAAAATCTTTTCATGGTTTCCTGTTCCCTCAATGTTTGCGATCATTAAAGCAATCCAGGCTACCCTAAAGGTATGTTCAGTATTGTTTTTGAAATCGGGAGTTAAAAACCTTTTCCAAAGCCTGGGCATATGTCTCAGGCTGCCAACTTCATATAAAAATTCCAGGTCCCTTTTCTTCACTGCGATATTATTTTTTTACTACGCCCCGATGTTCTCAAATGTGCCGTCAAGTTTTGCAAAGTAAATTTGGATTGCAATATCCGGGTGCTGCCGGGCAATTTTTTCTGCAGCAGCCCTGAGGTCCCGGGTATGGTTTTCCGGCGACCCTTCGTCTCCATACGCACCGCAGTCTTCATGGTTAATCAGCACTGCTTTTTTAATGTTGTGAAGCCTTTCAGATATCTCGATCTGATTTAATACGTACTCTAAGTCTTTAATTCCGCCGGCTATTGACACCCGGTCATAACTTCCCGGGGCAAAATTTACCTCAAGCCATTTATTAATATAATCCTGGAACCTGAAATCAATACAGGTGACTATAACTCCTTCACAGCTGTGTGCTGTCATACTGGCAATATTACAACACATTCAATATAATTCATAGTATGCCGATGGATCTAAAAATAGTTACTCCGGAAAAAGAGATCTATAGTGGAGAAGTTGACATGGTAACTGTGCCTTCGTCTGAAGGAGAGCTTGGTATACTTCCCCATCATGCAAATTTAATGGCCAAACTTATTCCGGGTGAGCTGCGGATAAAAAGCGGGAATAAAACTCAGGTTATGGCGGCTGGTGCAGGTTTTATACAGGTTGTAGATAATACCCTGACAATACTGACTGATTTGGCAGTAGACGAGAATGAAATTGACGAGAAAAAGGTGGAAGAAGCAAAAAAAAGAGCTGAAGCGGCACTAGAGCAAAAACTTTCAGACGAGGAGTATGCTAATACTTTAGCAGTCCTTGAAAGATCACTTGCCCAGCTCAGGGTTAAAAGAAGGCACAAAACAAGGTCTTGACAAAGTCCCAGATTTTGAGGACTATATTAGTTGATGATTAAAAAACTGCTCCTTGCTCAATCAGGAATAGCACATCTTATCCTGCTTCTGGTTGCAGTTATTTTTATATCAGCCCTGTTATTGTTGGTTTCTTCAGGGATTATTAAAAATCCTACACAACTTATTAGAGATAAAGTCCAAAAGAATTCAGTTAAAGAGCCTGCAGTCAAGCTCCTGAGCTCCTATAGAAACCCGTTTGATAAAAACTCCCAATATGTTAATCCCTTCTCAGCATATAAAAATCCGTTCGATTCGCTGAAGTGAAATATATAAAATGACAGAAATTATATACGGACAATACAAAAAAATAATTATTTTCCTCGCAGTGGTTGTTTATTTAGTGTTTGGAGCGAAGGGTGTTTTTGCTCAAACCCAATCCGCCAGTGATTCTGCAGAATCTGCTCAAAAGTATGGGGTTACATTTCCGGTTGTAGAACTGGGTAGCTGTAAAGATATCTCATCATGCAGAAGCTTTTGTGAGGATCCCGTAAACTATACGACCTGTATTGATTTTGCCAAAAAGAAAGGTTTTTATAAAGAAGAGCAGGAAAATGTCAAAAAAGATGAGATTTTAGCCAAGGCAAAACAGACCTTTGGGTGTAATTCCTTTGAAAGCTGTAAAACTTATTGTGATAAGCCTGAGCATGTGGACGAATGTGATTCGTTTGCCAAGAAGAATAATCTTACTGGAGGCCAAGTCAGGTCAACAGAAGAAAGAAAGATCCTCGAAAAAGCAAAGGAGGCTTTAGGGTGTACCTCACCTCAGGACTGTATGACATTTTGCGGATTGGAGGCAAATAAACAAAAATGCTCAGAGTTTGCAAGAGAGGTCGGTTTACGCGGAGGCCAGCAGCAGGTTGGTCCGGGTGGATGCAGCTCAGAAAGCACCTGTAAGGCCTTTTGCAGCGATCCTGCAAACTACAATATTTGTTCGTCATATTCAAAATCAGTTGGGGTGGAATCCTTCAGTGGTCCGGGTGGGTGTAATAGTACAGAATCCTGTGCAACATACTGCAAGCAAAACCCGGAAAAATGCCAATCTTTATCACAAAATCGTGAAGGCGGCAGCAACTACTCTCCTCAGGAATACTGTGCCAGAACACCCAATTGTGCATGGAATAATAATACCTGCGTATGCGGTTCTTATGGTGGGAATGTTTATACACAAGCCTGTCCCGCTAACTATTACTACGGGCCGGGAGGTGTATGCACTCCCTTAGACAAAAGCCAGGATGCCTGGCGGTGTTCGGAGAGGGGTAGGTATTGGGATGGTGGATCCTGCCGTGATTCATCGCCGGAGGGCACGACAGGCAATTATAATCCCCAGGATATGTGCAACAAAACAACTAATTGTAAATGGGCAAACAATTCATGTGCATGTGCTTTTAACGGAGAGATTAAAACATACACCCCAGGGTTACAGGATGGTTATTATGGAAGCAGGGAAAGTCAGGAGTCAACATGCAGATCTGGTGGAGGAACCTGTGATTGGAGTTCAGGCCATTGTTACTGCAAAGGTTACCAAAGCCCAAGTAATACAACTACTGGTACGAGTCCTTACCCAGGTACATCCTCCTACCCGTCTTCGTCTGGTTATTATGGAAGCAGGGAAAGTCAGGAGTCAACATGCAGGTCCGGAGGTGGAACGTGCGATTGGAGCCCGGGTTACTGCAGATGCGCCGGATATAATTCTTCAGGGACAACAAGCGGAGGAAGCAATGCTTCACCTTACCCGGTTGCCTCATACAGCAGCGATCCTGCAACAGGTTGTAGGCAAGCAGGAGGTACATGGAATGGATCTTACTGTCAAATGCCTACTACCTCCTCAACCTCAACTTCCACGACTACTTCTACAATGAGTCGTGACCAGCAGCAGGCGGGTTGTACATCATGCGGTGGGAGTTGCAACTGGAATGGTGATTATTGCCAGTGCCAGTGTAGTACATCGGGTTCATCAGGCGGATCTACCCCCGCTCCCACGTCTTCATCATCTACCCCTGCCCCGGATCAGTCAACTCCTGCTCCGCAGCAGTCGACTCCAGCTCCCAGTGTTCAGGGAGTATCTGTATCATCTGAGCCCAATTTTCTTCAAATAATATGGGATTTCTTCTTTCATAGGTAAATTCCCTGTTATATGAGTTATCAGTACTGGTTTGGTGTTCGGGTTGAGAGCTCTAGATTAAAATTCCTGCCCTATCATGTAATGCGGATACTGGCCTGCATATATTTTGCAGTAAGAAACGCCAAAATTCAGGGAGATGGTATTCCCAAGAAAGGTCCAGTCCTGCTTGCCGCTGCCCCGCACACTTATTGGGCAGATCCGATAATTCTTGATTGGGTCATAGAAAGATTAAGCCTTCGGACAATGCGTATAATCGCAGCAGCAGACCTTCTTGAGATGATTAAACCGGTTGCGCGTAGCGTTCTGATACGAAAGTTGGTAATAAGATCTATTATCGGTGCATTTGACCCTATCCTGGTACACAGAAAGACCGGTGATATAAATTTTAGGGAGGAGCTAGATAAAGCTGTATTAGGAGGTTGTCTGGTTGGGTTATTTGTTGAAGAAAGCGATAAATATAATGATCTGTCAAAAATAAGATCTGGTGCTGCCAGTATTGCTATGAAATACCCAAACCTGAACATTTGCCCGGTAGGCATATTTCATGCAAATCCGGCATTAGGCTTTCGGAGTTTAAAGATACGCATAGGAAAATCCTTTACAGTAAACCAGCTCAGAAGTATAAATCCAAAAATCACCAAACAGGAGATTACACAACATCTGGCAGATAATCTAGTAGAGTTAATATGAAAGGGTTAAAAGTCCACCTGGTAAACGTTAGTCGAACCTTAATACCAAATTTATCATTTGAGGAAATCCAAATTTATAGAAACTTAAACACTTCTTACACAAATTTAATTTGATTGTGGTAGAATCTTGACACGACATTACAAAGTCGGATATAAATAAAAGGAGCAGTCATTAATGGATTTAAAATCACTTCTCGATAAATATAAACTGCCAGAAACAGTACAGGTTGAAATTTCTCGAAATGAAAAGGGTAGTTTTTTTGCAAAATTAGTGGATTATCCTGGCTGTTTTACTGTTGCGGATAGTCCGCTTGAGTTAATTCAAAATGTTACTGATGCTATCCTTACCTACTTTGAGGTATCAAGAGATGATGCATTGAAATGTAATGTTTTGTACGGTCCTCCAATGCCTGATTTTTCAGAGTTTGAAAGGATGATTGTCCATAGAAGAGGACCTTCATTAACAAACCAAATAGAATTTTTATATTATATGGCTCCCCACCACTATGGCGGTTTTACCCGTGTTCGGTAGAGTTAAATTTGAAAGAGCCTTAAAAACCCTCGGTTTTGAAATCTTATATGATAGAGGTAAGGGTGGACATGCCTTGGCGAAACACCCTATTAGGAAACCAGACCCAAACCAACAAATAGCTAATATAACTATCCCTCATACGAAATCAAAAAATTATGACGACCCAAGGTTAAGAAAGGAAATACTAACAGTTGTAAAAAGTTATGGTTTTTCCGAAGAAGAATTTCTCCTTGCATTAAAAGGTAAGACATTAAAGAGTAGTTCCCCCTAGCCTGATCCCACGATATTGACTTTAAGTATTACGAAATGTTATAAACTTTCCGTATGTCAGAATTTGTACCCGTATCACTTGATTCAGAGCGGAAAGCTCAGCTGAAAAGATATAAGACTGCCATTCAGAATGATAGAAGAGAATTCGGTGATGAATATTTTGCAAGATATTTAGGTCAATCAATAGCTGCCCGTTTAGAGAATTTTCCTCAGGCGCATTATCCCAGACAAGCTCTTTTGGAGCATAAATTATTCCAATATGATTTAAAATTATTAAATGAGATTTTGGAAAATCCATCATTACATAAACCATATCTGGAAGCACAGCTCTACTACTTTAGAAAAAGGGGGTTTATCAAGGATTCTCCTATGAGATATGCACTAGTGAAAGCCTCTGAGACCCCCGCCCTCTTTTAGGGCGGGGATGAAAGAGGCA
>CAZFVS010000021.1:0-13241 GCA_964522265.1 uncultured Gammaproteobacteria bacterium
CCCCCTTCCCCCACATAACCATAGTCGCTGTCTGCCATCTCCCCCGGGCCATTCACAATACATCCCATCACTGCAATTGTTAAATTTTTTAAGTGGCTGGTTTTTGATTGTACCTCAGTAAGCACTAAAGGCAGGTCAAATTTTGTCCTGCCGCAGGAAGGACAACCGATAAATTCTGTTTTTGTTCTGCGTACTCCTACTGCCTGCAAAATATCAAAACATACCGGAACCTCTTCCATAGGATCTTCCGATAAGGAAACCCTGATCGTATCCCCTATCCCTTCCATTAAAAGTGTTGCCAATCCGGCTGTAGATTTTATCCTGGCATACTGGCCATTTCCTGCCTCTGTTACTCCCAGATGAATCGGGTAATCCATACCGTTTTGCTTCATCCTCTCTACCATTAAACGGTTCGCAGCAATCATAACAGGAACTCTGCTCGCTTTCAGTGAAATAATTAAGTTCCGGAAATTATACTGTTCAAAGATGTTTATATACTCCAGCGCTGACTGGACCATCCCTTCCGGACTGTCCCCGTACAAAACCATCATCCTGTTGGAAAGGCTTCCGTGATTTACCCCAATCCTTACAGCTGTTCCGTTTGCCTGACAAGATAATATCACCGGTTTTAAGGCTTTATCTATTCCGTCAAGTCTTTTGTCAATATCGTTTTGCGAATAATCCCCAATTTTTTCACTTCTGCCCTGGTCTACAAAAAGCCCGGGGTTGATCCTTATTTTGTCTGCATATTTTGCAGCTTCCTCAGCAATTTTACTTCCCTGGTGATGGACATCAGCCGCCAACGGAACAAACACCTGGAGATCTTTAAGTTGTTTTTTAATTTCTCTCAGGTGATTTACATCATTCAGAGACGGCACAGTAACCCTAACAATCTCTGCACCTGCCCTATACAAGTTAATAACCTGATTTATTACACCGCCAATATTCCTGGTTTCCTCTGTCACCATTGTCTGGACAACAACCGGGTTATCCCCGCCAACAGTCACACTGCCAATTTTAACCTCTCTTGTCTTAAACCTGGGATAGAGTAATTCTTGCATTAGTTTTGAAATTATACCAGAAGAAGCAAGTTAAAATTAGTACTATGATAAAATTTACTGCTCAAAACAATACAGCCTGGATTTTCTAGCACAGGAGGAGGTATAGTTGTCTGCAGTCCACCAGGCAGAATTGCTATTCATCATCCCTGATTTGCCTGAATACGGATCAGAGCCTGAGATATATTCAGGGCCATAAGTCCAGTTATTACATGAGGTATACTGGCTGAAGATATTTCCAAAACCATTAGTGTTAGTCCAAACTGCATTAGTTTCCATACCATCTGCAGGGGCACCTGTTTCTGTAATATTAATGGGGTTTTGGATATATCCATTAAGCACTATATCATCCCAATTACTTCCTACAACTTTTCCATTAAGAAGTTTATAGGGAAGTTTGGCATGAGTAAGCCTGGATGAGGCTGAAATTGTACTGGATGAAAGCCAGGCTTTAAATGTACCTCCAAGCTTTGCAGCATCTGCTGCGGATTGGCATTTCTGGTCTGCTCCTGTTAATCCTCCTAAATTACCATTATAGGTAGATTTGGTAACAAAGACTTTTTTCTCCGTAGGACATTTATTAATTTTAAAGCTAGCGGGCGAACCGCCGTCACCTGCACCCCACAACCTCACATAATAAGTAGTATCTGGATTAAGAACTAGCGGGCCATAAGGACCATAAATGGTTCCATAGAAACCAAGCGGAGCTGTTGTTGATTTTGCAGGAGAGACGTATTTCCAAGAAATATTGTAAAAATCAGGGTTAAGTGAAAAATCAACATAATAGATATTCTCATCTGTCCAAGATACTAATACATCACTCCCAACATACCCAGGATTAATACAGCTGACATTTACTTTTATCGTAGGGGGGTTAGGCGGTTCAATCCCATAAACCCAAACAGAAGTAAGAAAAATATCATCTGAATATAATTCAAAATTATTGCCATGGTTTGTAATAAAAGTTGCTTGTTGGGACCCTGATGTGCCAGTTGCAAAAACTTTACCACCTTCTTTGACGGTTACATTAGTAGCATTAGCGGTAGACCAAGTAATAGTGGTTATACAGGTGGAAGCTCCTAATGCTATCGTACAAGGATTAGGAGAAGCTGAGATAGCCCCTTTTGGGGAAGGGACATAACTGACATCAACTGTTGCCTTACCTGGAAGTGTACCTAATCTTGCTGTATGACTGGTTTGTTTTACAGAAACATTATAGAGCGTATCTTGAAACGTCAAACCGTCCGAGAGTGAGGAATCATTGATATACCCACGTGTTCCAAGGGTGGTGTCTATTAATCTTGTTTGCCACCAATTATCATCATTCCAAAGGTGAACACTTACTCCCCCTGTAATGCCGGGTGGAAGATTTGCATCATATCCAAAACCTTGCCTATAGCTTATATAATATGACCAATAATTAGGTAGGGGTATTTTTAATATTTGAGTTTCTGTTGAAGCTGTCTCTATATCAGAAATAGTATAAGTACCGCTTCCGGTCAATTCTTTAACGTTTTCTGGAGGTAACCAATTCTCAGCAACTTTATGCGGGCCATTAAAATGCAGCATGTCGGGGGTCACATTCCAAAAATTTCCCATAACGTCGTAGTAATCCCCATATTCTAAATTGCTACAATTTAAATAATCTACTGAACCAACTGAACAATCTGCTAAATTTGCATGGTGGACGCCTAAATTGTGACCCATTTCATGAGCGTAAATCCTTAAGTCAGTCAGACTACTAAAAATCCAGGATATTGAAGGATTTCCTCCTATAGTGCCAAACCCCCCATAGGAACAATTTACAGAACTTGGAAAAACGTAAACCTTTCTTTGGTACTGGTCTAAGTTTACCCCGGCAGCTCTTGCGACTAGATCTGCTTCATCTCCCCATTGATAATAAGGACAACCAGAATTTGAAGAAGGAATTGTCAACCAACCATACACCTCACCGCTAAAAGAAGCTTTATTATACGAGTTTTCCTTATAATATCCGGCTAAAGAATTAGTTGGATTAAACATGAGAGATTTGATTTGATCAGTAGTAACTGGTCTAGAAGTATCGTTTGAAAAATTCACAAGTAAAACTACTGTTTTTTGTTCACCAAGGGCATACGTTCCTAACCCAAGTACTTTATCATCTTTTTTTAAATTGTAATTTGGCCCGGTTTTGTCACCAGTTTCCAGTACCAAATTATTGTCAATCGAAAGACCGGTCACTACAACTTCGGTATCAGTTAGTAATTTTGGAGGATTTTTTACAAAATGGAGCTTAATGCTTTTAGGCTCAGCAGTTACTTTGAACCCTGATTGTCGAATTGTACTTGGATCTTCCAAGAAGTACTCAAATTTGCTTTTCTTGCCCTCAAAATCGTCCATATGAACAACCCTTAACTTACCTTTTATCTGTTGATGCTGTTCAATATTTAATTTAATTTCTTCAGTAAAACTTTCTCTTTTATCGATAAGGATTGCGTGTTTTAGAAATTCTTGAGGATTATTTTCTGCTTCTTTGAGTAATAACTCTTTTCTTCTTTTCGCTTTATCAGCTAAATTTTTATTATTTACAGGCTTTTGCACCTCATCCAATTTTGCTTCCCCCAATAAATCCTTGGTTAATTTATCTATCTCCTGGCTAATTTCTTGAGCTTCTGACGGCGGTTTTGGGAAAAGGGTGGAGAAGAGCTGGTCTTTAAAATTAAAGGTATTAGTTATTAAGAAAAATCCCAACAGTCCAACTACAGCTACTATCAACAGCAGATGTCCAACACCCGCTTCGCTTGCGAAGCGAGGCTTGTTGTTTCGCTGCAAGGCGAGCAAGCCTTTTTGGTTAATTTTTTGCCAAGAGAGCATTAATTCCAGTTTAGATTATTCAAATGGCTTAAGCAACTATTTAATTAATTGACGAGCCTTTTAATATCAGGGAATTTATCAAAATCTTTATCAAAAGAATAAATTTGATTGATTTTTCTCTTATTCATTAAAGCAACATGATATGCATCTGCCAGGCTAATATTTTTCTTAATAAAGTAGTCAAAAGTAGATTTTATCAAATTTTCTTGCTCTATTTTAACATTTTCTAAGTTTAATATAGGAATTAATTTCCCTTGAATTTCATCTTTGCTAAGTTTGTGGGTATTCTGCATTACAAAAACAGTTTCAAAGATTACAATCCATGAAATATAAACTTTAATTTCCCCATTATCAATTTTTTTAAAAATCTTTTCGGACTTTAGAGCATAAATTGGGTGATCTTGCAGGATAAAACGCAAAATTACATTAGTATCAAGCAAAATCATCTATTTTAAATGGGCGCTTTGTAATATTTTCAAATCTTTTTCTGCTGCTACTTTTGCCCAAGCGTGCTTTTCTTCTTGAAGAACTTCTGAAATATTTTTAAACTTTACCCTTGATTTTAAAGAACCATACAGGTGCATTATAGAAGAGCGTTTAGCAGGTTTAATTTTAACCTCTTTTTTGGCAGTAACCAAAAACTTGACTTGGTCACCACGCTTTAGGTTTAACAGTTTCCTGATTTCAACAGGTATGGTCACTTGCCCTTTTTGGGTAATAGTGGTTGCTGAAGTTTGCATAGTAATACCTATTTTAAGGTATTACTATTTAAATTGCAAACATTACTGCTCAAAACAATAAAGCCTGCCATTCCCGTCACAATAAGATCTGGTAGGATAATTTGTCCACGCATTATTGATTGCATTTGTATTGCCAACCCTAGCAGTCCTAATATCCCGCACCGTCCAGTTATTACAGGACATTGAGAATTTTCCATCCAAAGAACTGATGTTACCATCTGATTTAGTATTTGTCCAAACTAATTTTATACCTGTTAACTGGACATTACTTTCATCTATATTGATTGCTCCGGATAAATTACCATCTATCAAATCGGTCCAGTCATTGGCAACTATTGTACCGTTTAATAATTTATACGGGACTGCGGCATGGGCGAGTCTTGACGAAGCAGAAATCGTACTTGATGAAAGCCAGGCTTTAAATGTACCACCAAGCTTTGCAGTATCTGCTGCGGATTGGCATTTCTGGTCTGCACCGGAAAGTCCCCCTAAATTACCATTAAAGGTAGACTTGGTAACAAAAACTTTCTTGGAGGTTGGGGATGGAACAGGAGTTGGTGTGGGTGTAGGAGTTGGTGTTGGTGTTGGTGTTGAAGTAATTACTGAGGATAAAGTTACGTTATCAATATACCATCCTTCGTAATTATTAAACAGGTTATCAACAGTATCAAAGAAGAAACGTATCTGTATTGAACTTCCGGCATATGCAATAAGATTTATCTTATGAAGAACCCATTGCTCTGAGATACCTGATACTTGGTAAATTTTTTGCCATGGACCACCATTTACTGAAATCTCAACCGTCTTTTTGTCCCATGTAGTACCTGTGGTTTCTGTTTGATACCAACTATAAAATGACAGACTGGGGTTCGTTGATAGCGTCACAGACGGAGATGTAAGATATCCGGAATTTTTTGTACCGTTGTCATAATTACCTGTTAACTCTTGGCCATACCAAAAACTTCTCCCCCCAGAAGAGGGCGATGAAGGGGTTGGTGTAGGGGTTCCACCGCCTTCACGGATATCTAATGCAACCTGTTTATCACTACTAAGATCTTTTCTTTTTGTACTATGCCAAAAACCGGTTGTGGCAAATCCCTGGTCCGAATCATCAAATGTATATGTAATACCCGGTTGAGGTGGTATTGGAGTAGGCGATGGACGGGGTGAATCAGTTATAGCAGCTGCAACATTTAACCTTCCCCCTGTAACTGTTTTACCATTAAGCGAACTCGTATCTGTGGTTGTTCCTAAAATAGCATTTTTAATCTCTAAGGCTGTTTTGCCGGGATGAGCTGCTGCGTATAAAGCAGCTGCACCTGACACATGGGGGGTAGCCATTGATGTACCGCTATAAGCTCCATATTTGCTATCCGGAAGAGTAGAATAAACACCAACTCCCGGCGCACCTAAATCTACAGTCAAGGATCCCCAGTTGGAAAAAGAAGCTAGACTCCCGGTGGTGTTAATAGCTGCAACAGTTATAACATTGTCGTTTGGATAACTGGCAGGATAAAAAGAGTTGCTATCATTATTGTTGCCATAATTATTGCCGGCTGCTGCAACAAATAAAATGTTTGCCTGTTTTGCCCGTTCTATAGCATCATAGAGCGCCTGGGAATAACCTCCTCCACCCCAAGAGTTTGAACTGGCAACTATATTTAAACCATGCCTAACCTTCAGGTCTGTTAAATAGTCTAAGGCTTTAACAGCATCAGAAATGTAACCCCCATACGGACCTAAAAATTTAGTGTTAATAATTGTTGCTTTCCAATTGACTCCTGCCACACCAATACCGTTCCCTCCAATTCCTGCAATTGTTCCTGTCACATGAGTTCCATGATCATCCCCATCAGCTGCATCATAAATTGAATTGTCTTTGTTCCAAAAATCCCAACCATGAATATCATCAATATATCCATTCCCATCATTATCTATCCCGTCTTGAGGATCAAAAGGGTTAGTCCAGATATTGGCTGCCAAATCAGGATGGGTAAATTGGATCCCTTCGTCTATCACACCTATATAAACCGTATTGTTTCCAATATAACCTCCAGCCCAGGCTTTAGAAGCTTGAGAACCATATTGGGATACAGGTGATGTTGAATCACTCCCCATTCCCCACAGTGAACCGTTTAAATAATACGGATCATTCGAGGTTTCCTGATGAGTATTTAAAAAATCCGGCTCGGCAAATTCAACTGATGGATCCTGATTTAACTGTGCAATAACTTCACGGACTGTTTTACCGGATTTTATATTACGGAGTTCAAGATCTCCTTTATCTTTATCCGCTTTTTTGAGTGTTTCTTGTTTGGAAATATTTACATTAGACTCAGTTCTTTTTTTTACACTTTCATCGGTCCCCTTTTTAAATTGGACAATAACCCTATCTTTAGCATATTCAGGTTCAGCAGATTTTTGCTCTGCTTCTGACGGCGGTTTTGGGAAAAGGGTGGAAAAAAGTTGGTCTTTAAAATTGAAGGTATTGGAAACCAGCAAAAAAGCAATCAAACCCAAAACTGCAAATATCAACAGTAGATGACCAACGCCTCTGGTATTCATTGGGGATCAGCCGGGTCTGTTTTATTACCACACTGGATCCTGCCAGACAACAGCTGACTTGTTGGCACTACTTCTTCGGATAATCCCGGCGCGCTCCAGGAAAGTTTAAGATAAGGTATACTATTTTTAACAACCTGATATTTAATTTGAATATCATATACCTCATCTGCCTCTAAGTTGATTGTTTTCAGTGGCACTACTTTAGTCTTTTGAGATTTATCAGTCCAGGAGTCTATTATTAAATCTTTATTAACCCAAACTCTCACTCCATCTTTAGTCTCAGCAGAAAATGTATGTTCTCCGAAAACTTTGGCCTTAACAGACCCATTCCAGGTTACACCGTAACGCACAGAAACAATATCTTTTGGCAAAGATATCGCACCTGATAAATTCTCATCTATTTTCCCACCTCTTCCGGAGGTTAAAGTACCACGATTATCATCTAATTGACCGCCGTTATAGTATTGTCCATATAAACCCTGCAGCTGCGGAATCGGATCGCCCACTACTTCAACACTACACTGTGCTTTAGCACTCTTACCGGGACCTAAGGCAATTATTAGACGGGCGGTTTGTTTACCCAATTTACAATAAGCCACTGTTTTAGTCTTTGCCCTACTGGGAGTACCTTTACTAACAGCACCATATGCTTGCCAAACATAATCTATCCCCTTTAAACTTGGGTCATCTAAATCTCCGCTAAATGTTACATCTTCGTTGGGAGCAACAGTTTGTTTATCAGCACTGCAGTGGGCCGAAATTATAGAAGACGTTACTCCGGATGGCAATTCATAACCTCTCTTATTCCGTAGCTCCAAAGCCTTAGGCAAAAAACCTGTTTGTTGGCCAACCAAATAAACACCCACTGCCACACCACCTAGTAAGATACCTAAAATAATAACTTGGGAAAACCCTTTTTGGTTGATATTTTTAAAAGAGGGCATCAGTTCAAGTATTGAATAGATTGACTGGTTTGTCAATTAACAGGACTAAACGGTTACTGCTCAAAACAATACAGGGCAGCCTGCAGGTTGCAATTGTTAATATCCAACCAGGTCCACCTGCCGTCCCAAAAGGAGGAGTGCCCTGTCCTCCCCCTTTCAAAACCTGAAGATGAACTAGATTGCCAATTATTACAGTGCAGTGGCCCATCCTGGTCTCCGGTTCTGACTCCATTAGGCAAAGTATTAGTCCAAACATAATTAGATTTATAGGTATTATATTCTGTAATGTTAATTGGATTAATATAACTATCAAACAGATCATTTCTATCTGCTGCAACTGTAACCCCATTTAATAATTTATATTTCCCCTCAAAAAATCTAAACCTAAGATTTGGGGAGCTGTCAACTGTACTGTCGCTTATCCAGGCTTTCCATTTTCCACCTAAGCTTGCTGCATCAGCGCTGCTTTGACATTTATAATCTGCACCTAATATTCCGCCTAAATTCCCTGAATAATTATTACTGGTAACAAATACCTTTTTGGGCGGGATTTCGCCCGCTATTTTTATTTTGTAGGTAATTTTTGGTCCGAATGCCCAAACCCCATCTGGTTTGGTATATCTTAAGGTTACTTCCCCTGTGTATAACTGCTCTTTATTCCCTACCCTTTGAAAATTATTGTTATCAAACACCATACGTAAAGAAACTTTTGCTGATTGTCCGGTTTTTAATTCCCCTACTTGCGGGATCAAGCCGTATAACACATACCCGTAATCTGGAACTTCGGTGGTTAGATCCCATTTTGTGTCATAAGGAGTGTAAATTGTAATACCTTCCGCATCAACCATTCCGTTATTTCCGTCAGGCCGATTGATGGTCGCCTCAACCGAAGTTTTATTAACAGTTACCGTTATCGGCAAAGGGCTGGGAGACGGACTAGGACTCGGGCTGGGTAAGGGGGAGGGACTTGGGCTTGGTGAAAGAGAAGGGCTTGGTGATGGGAAAGGTGATAAACTGGGTGGAAGAGAAGGGCTGGGTGAAGGGGAGAGGCTGAAATCAGGTTGTTCTATACAATAGAGTCTTGCCTGTCCTGTACACCACATGGAATTATTACTCTCGGTCCACCAACTAGCTGAATTAGGAATACTCGTATAATATGTGTTTCCGTGTACTAATCCCCCTCTGCCTTGTTGGTCAGTTCTGGTCCAATCCTGACAACTGCCTTGAGTCTGGGATATATTTCCATTAGGTAATGTGTTCGTCCAAGCTATATGATTTTTAGTCAGATCAATTTTTATCCCTTTTTCGTTAATGTTTATGGGGTTTTGAATGGTACCATCTGTTAAATCAGCCCAATTATTTGCAACAATTGTATTATTTAATAGTTTATATTGCACAGTACTCTTAAAAAGCCTTGAAGAAGCAGGTACTGAGGATGAAGATATCCAAGTTTTAAAAACCCCTCCTAAGTTTACACTATCTGCAGCTTGCTGGCATTTCTGGTCTGCTCCAGCAAGCCCTCCTAAGTTACCATTATATTGAGTATTAGTTACAAACATTCTATAAAATGTTTTGGGTGTGGGTGTAGAGATTGGATCAGAGGCTGCTCTGGATTGAGGTTTTGGGAAAAGGGTGGAGAAAAATTGGTCTTTAAAATTAAAGGTATTTGAAACCAGCAAAAAAGCAATCAAACCCAAAACTGCAAATATCAGCAACAGATGCCCAACACCCGCTTCGCTTGCGAAGCGAGGCTTGTTGCTTCGCCGCAAGGCGAGCGAGCCTTTTTGGTTGATATTTTTAAAAGAGGGCATCAGTTCAAGTATTGAATAGATTGACTGGTTTGTCAATTAACAGGACTAACGGTTACTGTTCAAAACAATATAGCCTGGATTTTCTGGCACAGGAGGAAGTATAATTGTCTGCAGTCCACCAGGCAGAGTTGCTATTCATCATTCCTGATTTGCCTGCATATGGGTCAGAGCCTGAGATATATTCAGGGCCATAGGTCCAGTTATTACATGAGGTATACTGGCTGAAGATGGTACCAAAACCATTAGTGTTAGTCCAAACTGCTAGAGTCTCCGCACCGTTTGCAGGGGCACCGGTTTCTGTAATATTAATGGGGTTTCGGATGTATCCTTTTGTCAGACCAGCCCAGTTATTGGCAATGGTTGTACCATTTAGTAATTTATAGGGAACAGTGGCATGGGTTAGTCTGGATGAGGCAGAAATTGTACTTGATGAAAGCCAAGCTTTAAATGTACCTACTAGGTTTGCATTACTTGATGCAGCCATGCATTTTTGGTCTGCTCCGGAAAATCCCCCTAAGTTTCCACTAAAAATAGCTTTGGTGACAAAGACTCTCTTAGAAGTAGCTTGTGGTGTGGGTGTAGGAGTTGGAGTAATAGGACCAGAGATTGGATCAGAGGCTGCTCTAGATTGAGGTTTTTGGAAAAGTTGACCAAATAACCTGTTCTTAAAATCAGCTGATGAGGCTACAACTAAAAAGGCCACTATCCCTAGTACTGCTATTAAAAAAAAGATATGGGTAATACCTTTTTCATTAACAAACTTCATAATTCATTGTAGGAAAGAAGCAAGTTATTTGTCAACACATCAGTGAAGGATTGTAAGATTTAATAATCACCCATGCCGCCGGGCATACCGCCGCCCATTCCTGGCATAGCCGGAGGAGTATTTTTCTCAGGAGCATCTGTAATTAAAACATTGGTGGTCATCATCATAATTGCTACTGACGCAGCATTTTGCAGGGCTGAGCGGGTAACTTTTACAGGGTCTATGATTCCTTTTTTCACTAAATCCTCAAATTTTTCTGTCAAAACATTAAAACCATAATTAAGATCTTTTCTTTTTGATTCCTCAAATTGATTGATAATCTCACGGAGCACCCATCCGCTGTCGGCACCGGAATTTTCTGCCAACCGCCTGAGTGGTGCTTCACAAGCTTTCTGTACAATTTTCACTCCAATCTGCTCGTCAGAATCGAGCTTCATTCCATCCAGTGCTGTTCTTGCTGCTTTTATCAGTGCCACCTCTCCGCCCGGAACTATCCCCTCCTCAATTGCAGCTTTAGTTGCAGCTACAGCGTCAGTCACCCGTTCCTTTTTCTCCTTCATCTCCACCTCTGTTGCAGCACCCACATTAATTACAGCCACTCCTCCAGTCAGTTTTGCTAACCGTTCCTGCAATTTTTCTTTGTCAAATTCACTGTCAGTTGTCTCTATCTCTTTTCTGATCTGTGAAATCCTGGCATCAATTCTCCCTTTTGTGCCTTTACCGTCAACAATCAGTGTGTTGTCTTTATCTGACGTAATCCTGCCTGCCCTGCCTAAATCATCCATCTCTATTGACTCAAATTTCCTGCCTGTATCCTCTGAGATAACTGTACCGCCGGTCAGTATTGCGATATCTTCCAACATTGCTTTTCTCCTGTCCCCAAAACCCGGCGCTCCTACTGCTAAAACATTAAACGTACCTCTCAGTTTATTTACCACCAAAGTTGCCAGCGCTTCCCCTTCAACCTCATCGGCAATAATCACCAGATTTTTAGAAACCTGGACAAATTTTTCCAAAAACGGCAGAAGCTCTGACATATTGGAAATCTTTTTATCCGTAATTAAAATGTATGCATCTTCCAAGGAGGCTTCCATCTTGTCTGAATCAGTCACAAAGTAAGGGGAGGCAAACCCTTTATCAAATTCCATCCCCTCTTTGTAATCCACACTCATCTCCAATGTTTTACCTTCTTCAACAGTGATCACCCCGTCTTTACCAACTTGGGCTATTGCTTCAGAAATCAGCTTCCCAATTTCCTCATCCTGGGCGGAAATTGTTGCAACCTGGGTAATCTCCTCCGGGGTGGTTAGTTTTTTGCTCATCTTTTTAAGTTCTCCCACCAACGCGTCAACAGCCTGGTCTATCCCTTTTCTGAGTATCATGGGATTTGCGCCGGCCTGGATATTTTTCAGTCCCTCTGCAACCATCGCCTGGGCTAAAACCGTGGCTGTGGTGGTACCATCTCCTGCCACATCATTTGTTTTAGATGCTGCCTCTTTTAAAAGCTGAGCGCCCATATTTTCAAACGGGTCTTCCAGGTCAATCTCTTTGGCAACTGTTACACCATCATGCACCACCTGCGGCGCGCCCCATTTTTTATCCAAAGCCACATTGCGTCCCTTGGGACCCAAGGTGCTCGCCACTGCATCTGTCAGGGTATTAATACCTTTTAAAAGTTTTTCCCTTGCATCTGAATCAAATTTCAATATTTTCGCCATAAGTTGTTTTATTAACTATCCTCCACATCTCTGTCGCGCATAATATGCCAACTTTAGTTCCCATTCCCTTTCTTGTCTTTTCTGTATCTCATTTAATTCCTTTCTTAATCTTTTTATTTCTTCTCTTAACTCTCTGTTTTCCGATTCTAATTTAGCTATAACTACATCTTCACTTGGTTCAAGTTCCTGCACCATTTTAGTAAGCTACCCCCGGTTCTTCACCTACCCTTTCGTCTTTAAATATATCCCCATCTCCATTACCGGCTTCAAGATACAATGTTCTGTCAGACAAATATATCTCGGGATGGGCAATATTAAGTATTATCTGCAAAGCATTTCTATAAGCCCACAAAACCCGGTCATCAATACTGTTTACATATTCTCCGCGCAGCATTTTGTCTCCTAACCTATTCCACTCAACACCAATCTGATCCAATAAACTTCTTGCTTGTCTTTCTGTCATCATAATTATTTTTCCTCATCCAGTGTAAATTCAAACTTACCCCCTGATACTCTATCAACACCTATCGAATCAGTCTTCCTTCTAACCATCATCAGCAAAGCTTCCATCACTTCTAATGCATATAAATTCTCTTTGTACGGCAGACTGGCTCCGGCACTATAAATGTCAAACTTTGGCATTAAGTTTTTCAGTTGATTTTTTCTATTTTCTATCATACCTTCTATTGTTTTTATTCTTCGCTTAGAAATTCTCTCCTCCATATTTTTTATTCTAAAATTGCCATCTGTTCATCATATTTTACAAGCTTATACTCAATCCCGTTA
>CAZFVS010000022.1:0-13122 GCA_964522265.1 uncultured Gammaproteobacteria bacterium
TTAAAAGCGATTATATAACCGCTGACGATATAGTAGTGGCTAAAAATTATTTAAGTGAAAATGAACTCAATCAATTAAATATGATCGTTTCGCTATATATTGATTTTGCGGAGTTGCAAGCAAGCAGCGGCCGTCTTATGAAAATGCAGGGTTGGATCAACAAACAGGTCGAGTTTTTATCTATTAGTGAAAAGAAATTACTTCACAGTTCCGGCAAGGTGAGCGCAAAGCAGGCAGAAAAGAAAGCATTGGCAGAATATGAAAAATACCGTAGCGAGTGGGACAAAAATTATATTTCAGATTTTGACAGGGAGATTAAAAAACTTTTGAAGAAAGCTAAGAAATGACCCAATATTATAATGAACAGTTTAGATTAAGCAGTATCCCAGTACGAAAAATGATAAGAGTATGTTAATATAAACCTGAAGGCTTGTTTAAACAAGTTTATATTCTATGAGTGTCTTGAGTTACCTGTCCAAATTCCTCCCTTTTCCTAAAAAAAATCCAACAGAGAATTATTTTTTTGCTTTGAATATCGGTCCAAAAATAGTTGAGGCAGCTCTTTGGGGAATTGAAGGACGGAGATTACAAATTATTGCAAAAACTCATTCAGAATACCCGGCTGAAGATGAATTAATAGATACTGCAAATGTGGCTTTAGATGAAGCTTTGGCAGATTTTCAGCCTGAACCGCAAAAAATTCTCTTTGGTGTACCCCAATCCTGGCTACAGGATGACAACCTCAAACCCGAGCACCTTGATTATTTAAAAAAGATGGTTAAAGAATTAGGAGTTTCCCCGATGGCTTATGTTTCAACTGTCCAGGCGGTTTCACATTACCTGCAAAAAAAACAGGGAGTTCCACTGACAGCAGTTTTAGTTGAGATAGAGGATCCCTTGACAGTTAGTGTGGTCAAAGCCGGGAAGATTGTTGCATCTAAAGACCAAAAAAGATCAGCTAATTTGCCAGAAGATATTGAAAAAGCACTTTTGACCTTTGGTGATATCGAGGTATTGCCTTCAAGAATACTCATCTATGGTACTAAACCTAATGGTTTGGATCAACTCAAAGATGAGCTTTCATCTTTCCCCTGGATGTCACAACTTTCCTTTCTGCACCTGCCCAAAATTGATACTTTAGAAACAGGAATTGGTTTGATTGCTGTTTGTTTAGCGGGAGCTTCTGAGATTAACCCAGGATTATCTTTCCATGCAGCAGATTTAAGTTCTATTACACAAAAACCGCCAATTAAAACAGGCCATTTTAGCAAAAATACGGGTTTTGTATCCGGGGATATAGCGCAGTTGCAGGAGGAAGAATCATTCGGCCAGCCCATGGAGGCAGATTATCCTGCAGATAAAACTCAGAGTTATGTTCCTGTTAAAAGATCTGAACCGGGAAAGATACAAAAATTTTTAAGCCTGCCCCTTAAACTTCTGCCTGGTGGTGAAAGTATTTCCAGGCCGGGTAAACACCTGTTGATGTTCTCCAAACTCGCTATTGTCTTGCCTGTGTTGGTGATACTGCTTATTCTGGCAGCATTACTATTTTTACCAAAAAGCAAGATTAATATTTTTATAGATTTACGAATTCTGGAAGAAGAGTCGACGGTTACAGCTGATCCCAATATTGCCCAAGTTCAAGAGGGGGATAAAAGAATACCCGGCAAGCTAGTTGAGACTACTGTAACAGGTTCCTCAAAGGGGTTAGCAACAGGTAAAAAACAGATTGGGGATCCGGCAAAAGGAAGTGTATTAATCTACAACAAAACATCTTCCCCTAAAACTTTTCCCCAGGGAACAGTTTTAATCAGCCCGCAAAGCCTGATGTTTACGCTCGATGCAGCTGTTAATGTTGCTTCTTCCTCGGCAGTCGAGGGCGGTATAGCTTTCGGTAAGCAGACTGGTAATGTGACAGCTTCAAAGATTGGTTCTGACGGTAATCTTCCGGCCGGAACAGAATTAACAATTAAAGATCAGCCGGTTGCATCGTTTAACGCCAAATCCGATAGTGCTTTTTCCGGAGGGGTCAGCAAGGATGTGATGATTGTGACCACCGATGACCAAAAAAAACTTTTGGCCTTGCTTACCTCAGATCTGCGCAAAAAAGCACAAGAAGAATTACAGGGGAAACTTATTGCCGGTCAGAAAATTCTGGAGGAGGCATTGTCTGAAGATATCGTTAACTCAAGCTTTTCCAAAGGGGTTAATGACCAGGGTCAGGATTTTATGCTTAACTTGACTGTGCGTTATAAAGGCACTGCTTACAATGAGAACGACTTAAAGCTGATAGTGTCAAAACTCATTGAGACAAATGTACCTCAAGGCTACGTGCTTGATCTCTCAAAGACAGAAACACAAGCGCAGGTTTCCAGGAAAGATAAAGATGGCAAGCTGATATTTGTCTCTAAATTTAGAGCCAAACTCGCACCTAAGATTGACGTTGAACAGGTAAAAAAGGATTTAGCGGGTAGAAGCATTGAGGAAGCTGCGGAGAGGATTAAGAGGATAGAAAATGTGATAGGATCTGAAATTGAGCTAAAACCCAAGTTACCCTTAAAATTTCTCCAAAGACTGCCGTTTTTACCGCAAAATATCACTATAGAAGTAACGGCAAAATAATCTCATTTCTCCATCCGCCTTTTTTGAATTGCAAGCACGAACTCTGTCATTAGTGACCTTGCGTCGCTGATTAAATTTTGTTCACCGCGAAGTTTCTTTTGATATTCTTTCCTTAAAACTTCAGCAGCCTGCTTTTTATCGGAGTGAGGTATTCCTGAATACAGATGGTATTTTTGCAAAAGCTTAAGAACTCTTTGCAGGAAGTTGTTTCTTAAGGAGTCATATTCTGTATTTTCCCGCGATAACAAGACAGATAAAACTTGAACTTCATGTATTAACCGGTAAGTATTTTTCCCAACTACCCGCGGAGTGCGGAACTCAACCCGAAAACGCGAAAGAGCATTTTCGACCCGCATTGTTAAAGAGTGTGCTTCTTTAATCTCCCAAGCGTTCATATAATAGCTTTGTCTTGACGCTACCCTTCCGGCCGGAATAAATGCAAAAGTTAGGATATCGCTAATGGCTTCGGCAACTACCGGATAAATGATTTTTGCCCTAACTCTGCGATTTTCACTATCGTAAGAATGTGAGTTAAATTTTTTTGTCCCCCCGATGTTAATATGCATGGAGGCAAAAGTGTTATCAATCGGTACGAGTCCTGCTTTTCTCAGCTCAAAAATCATCCTGTTTTGGGTGGCAGCTGAGTGAGTTGGGGGGAACTCTATCTCTGTTGGGCTATTGTTGGTAAATTCCTGTTTTGGGGTAAGTCCCATTGCTAGTAAATCCATTATTTTTTGTGGTTTGTGACTAAAGCCATCTTTATCATAAAAAACAAATGGAAAAAAATTAGAGGGGACTTCAATTTCAACCCCAACCGTTGGCAACCCTTTTTCCTTTGCAGCTTCTGTTTCTTTTTCGATAATTTTTTGGTAGCGGTCCAGTTCACCTGTGAGGTCAGCATCGGTGGCCTGTGGGTGGTCGGATAAAAAATTATAAATATGCAAATTCAAGGCAGGTCTAACGGTTTGCAAGGGACTGTCTTCCAAATAACTTCTCACAATTTTGACCGCTTTGCTAGCCTTTTTGCTCGCGGACGATGCAGATTCATGTGCAGTTTTTTCTGCTCGTTGGGTTTCTGCGTGAGAGTGGGTTGGCTCTTGATCTATTGCCTGATCATGTGTTATATCAGCCAATGTTACAAAACGGTATCTTTGCCGATTTGCAAAGTTTCTTGGGCTTGAAAGAAAACTTAGAAAATGAGCTTTTTCATGCGGTAGTAATCGGGCATTATCGATATACGATCTTGTCCCAGGTGTGCCGGTTGCTGCTAAAGCTTCAAGATATGAAAATAGTACATTCCGGTCAATTCCAGTGGAGTCGAGAATAGATGTTAGCTTGTTGCTGATTTCAATAAGTCTGATATTTGCCGGATTTTCCGTACGGATGGAGTAGATTAGCCTTAGTAAAGTGTCGCTGACATGTGCTGCTGCACTGGTATCGGAGTTGTTGTAAATTCCCTCAGACCCGGCAGAATCAAGTACCAACTCCAGGTCCTCTGCCTCTGCTAGGGCATCCTGGAAAAGGGTATAAAGAAATTTTTTATACAAACTACCCGATAAAGCTTCCCGTAAATAAGGTAAAATTTTTGGACCCAAGGCGAAAAGTGCCTGTTCTGCGTCTAAACGGTTGTGAAATTCTTGAAGAATACTATTATTGTCATATATTCCTAGTTTAACAACAAGGGCGTCAATTTGGGATCTTTCTTGCTCAGTTAAACGGTAACGCTCCTGGTTGAAAAAACTTTCCTCAGAAGAAGATTGTCTTGTTGTCTCCATCGTCTCCATATTATCCATCAATTGAATAGTACATCATAAACTGGAGTGTTTAAAGCCCAAACATATCTAGAAAATCCATCCAGAGTTTGCCCCAAAAACCTGATTTCCGGTACTTTTCATACCGCCGTTTTTTGTAATAGTCCCGGGTGCCTTCCAGGGGCGGGTCGATCCAGCAGGAGATAATCACCCATTGGTATTTATCATTTTGTTTGGTAACAACCGTCACCTTTGATTTGCCAAACCATTTTTGGTACTGGGTGGATCCGTTTTTACCCCCCAATGTTTTGTCAGGGTAGTGGAATGCTTTCCAGGCTAAATCTTGGGATAAACCCCGATGCCCCAATCTATCCAAAGCATGATTTGTCCAAACAGCATCACCGTAATATTGTTGGCCAGCCATAAATTAAATGTCTATTTAATTCTATATCAATTTCCAACGGATTTGGATATTATAATATTAGAACTATGTTTTTTAAGGGTCTCTCGTTACTTTTTTTGGGTGCAGGAGTATTTGTATTGATGCAGGTAGCAGCACCTTTTTTAGCATTCCAGATTTGGGAGATTACCTCTTACGATAAAAGCCAGCTTTTGGCAGATCCATCTCCGGTGATTTTGGGCGGGAGTGCAGTTAACGGGGATGTCCTTGGGGTTTCCGTGGAAAGTATTGATAATTTTCCGGCGTTTATAACGAGCAGTAATCTGCTTGCCCCTTATCCGGAGTTTAAGTTGTCAATCAAAAGACTGAACCTGGATAATATTAAAGTTAAAGTTGCAAGTAATGATTTTGAGTCTAATTTGGCACATCTACCCGGTACAGCTTTGCCCGGAGAGAGAGGGAACGTATTTATCACCGGGCATTCCTCTTTACCGTTTGCACCGGGAAATAAAAAGATCCCCTTTTTTGCCAATCTCCCGAATATTAAGAAAGGGGATGATATATTCATAGATGCTTTGGGGCAGAGGTTTGATTATGTTGTGGTGGGGATGAAGATAGTTGATCCAAAGGATACGTCAGTGATTGCCCCTCCGGAGCGGGAAGGGAGATACTTAACTCTGATGACCTGTGTCCCGCCTGGATTTAATACAAAAAGATTGATAGTATTGGCAAGGCTTAAATCTTAGACGTTTATGAAATATCTGGGTATTGATTACGGGAAGAAGAAAATCGGGCTGGCTATTTCAGAGGGGGAGATAGCAGAGCCTTTTATGATTTTAAAGGCTAACGGCCTCAAAGATGCTTTAGGAAAGATGTTAAAAGTAGTGGGAGATGAGCAGATCGATGAGGTAGTTGTAGGGGTGCCTGAAAGCGGGGATTCAAGAAAAATCACCAGAAATTTCATAGAACATTTTAAACAGATTAAAGCAATGAAAGCTGTTAAAATAGTTGAGGTAGAAGAGACCTTGAGTTCTAAAAGGGCGCAGGAGATAATGGTTAGACTGGGTATTTCCAAAAGTAAAAGAGAAGATGAAGACTCATATGCTGCAGCATATATTTTGCAGGGTTATCTGGATAATCTCACCATGTCATCCTGAACTTGATTCAGGATCCTTCTTTCTATTATGATGGATTCCCGCCTGCCTGCCGGCAAGGTAGGCTTTCGCTCGCCTCGCTTCGCGGGCGAAGCGGGCGGGAATGACAAAATAGGTTTTGTTGCTCTCAAACACATGAGAAATAATAGCTGGAAGAAAATACTGGTCTGGGTAATTATTCTGGTGGCCCCGTTTTTTACAGCTAAAAGCTATTGGAATTTTTTGAAATCCCCTGTTGACCCAAAAGGACAGGCTGTCATATTTGTTGTTACAAAAGGAGAGCCGGTTGTGAGTATTGCCCAACGATTGCAAACACAAAAATTAATCCGTTCTAGTTGGGTTTTTAAATTTGAATTAAGACAGTCAAGTTTAGATTCAAATATTGATGCGGGTGATTTTAAACTTTCTGCGGCTATGTCCACAGATGAAATTGTCAAAAGTTTAACATCAGGGTCTTTAGATAAGTGGGTAACCTTAATTGAAGGCTGGAGGATAGAGGAGATGGCTCAAGTTCTGAAATCGGATGTCGGAATTCCGATATCCGATTTTTTAAAAACAGCAAAGGAGGGGTATATGTTTCCGGACACCTACCTGTTTAATCCTGATGTGACTGCAGAAACTGTTGCCCGGACAATGAGAGATAATTTTGACAAAAAATACACAACTGATTTGAGGAGCAAGATCAATGAGTTGGGTTTGACTACTGATGAAGGGGTGATATTGGCATCTATTGTCGAGAGAGAGGCCAGAAGTGGCGAGGTAAGAAGAATGGTGGCGAGTATACTACTTAAGAGATTTAAAATAGGTATGGGTCTTAATGCTGATGCAACAGTGCAATATGCTGTAGGTTATCAGAAGGATGAGAAAAATTGGTGGAAAAGACATATAACTGCTGGGGATAAAAAAATTGATTCACCTTACAATACTTATCTGCACGCGGGTTTACCTCCTAAACCAATCAGCAACCCGTCTTTGTCTTCTTTAAAAGCCGTATCAGAAGCAGACCCATCAACCCCATATCTGTATTACTACCATGATTCAAAAGGGAACAGTTATTATGCCAAAACTTTAGATGAGCACAATGAAAACGTTGCGAACCACCCATAAATCATCCAACACCCTTTTAATACAATTCAACAATAGATAGCTTTAAACTGTTGTTAGTATAATCAAAATTAAAAGTGATGTCTTTGGAGCGGTTGCTGGTGATATATAAGTTTTGCATAGAATTACTGTACCTGTTGCCCGGAGTATAATAAATAGAAACACCATATTTTTTGGGCACATCAGGAATGGCTGCAAAATCATGGTTAGTTGGGGCTTCCGTCTCAAGATGCGCATCTTTGGCTGCCCAGTAGATAAGTGAGGCTAAGTGGCATATACCATCGCCATACAGATAACCGTCAGACTTAAAGCCGTCAGAATAGTTGAAATGAGCATTGGTTGTTTTAACCACTTTTCCCCGGTATTTATCCAAAACATCATCATGGAAAGCAAAAGTCTGCCCGGGTTTTAAGGTAAATGAATACTTTGAATCTTTTTCAATTTGAGCCCAGTCTATCTGAGATTTGTTGGTAATAACATCATTCATGTAGTTTAAATTAAGTAAAATGTTGTCCTTGAACACACTATTAACAAATCGGTCAGGTTGACGGTTAGAAAGAGGTAGGGTGTGAGTGGATAAAACCACGTAAGCTTTCCCTGGAATCTGCTGAGGGGTGGAAAGAGCCAGAAATGAGATAGTTGCAAAAGCCACAAAATTATTTTTAAACATAAACTTTTTGTTCGGACATAAAAAAACAGGTCGCATGACCTGTTTAATGTAGCTAAGTATAACATACTATAAGTCAAAAGTCAAGTTTACGGGAGATTACGAAATATAAATAATTTGGGTTGTTATGGCAATCTAAAATTGAGATGTTTCTTTGTGGAGATTGGTAAAATCCTCTGAATAATCCGTTGGTGTTAATTTTTCTATCTCGCCTTTCAGGTTAGAATTTTGGTCAATTGGGGGTAGGGAGGGCTTGCCCGCTTCGCCAGCGAAGCGAGGCGAGGGAGTGGGTAATGGTAAGGCTTGTTTAGTAATTTTAGGAAATATTAGCTGTGTTTCTTTGTTTCCGGAAAATATTTTTATTCCATAAAATAGCGCAAAACCGATTAAAATAGCAACTATAATTATGAAAACCAGTTTTTTAAAATTCATAAATTAAGTAGTTTGTTTGGGGTCCTGCCTCCTCAGTATCCCGCGTGCGTCCTCGGGGCTAACAAGCCCCTGCGGTCGACGCGCGGGGATCCCTCTTCGGAGTCACCCCTGCACAAACCCGAAACTATCTCAATTAAGTTACCTGGACTCTGGATTCTTGTTACTTGCTACTAGGTTCTTGATAATCTTTTGTGATTTAAGCACTTTTGAGCTTAAAATATTTGTATCAGATTCAAGCAGGGAAATAGCGGCGTCAGCATCAGATTTAATATTTGCTTCAGATGTGAGATTAAAAATATAAATTTTTGCAGCTTGGTATGCAACAGCCTCATGAGCAAAAGTAAGCCAATACCTGGCATTTTCTACAGGTTCACTTAAATTTCTGGTGATACCATTATTGCTTTTCTCCTCAAGGCTGTTCCGTCTGATATATTCTTCTAAAATTTGGCCCTGCCTTTCCATATTCTGTCCCAGCTCAGTAGTAATTTTTTTGTTTAAGCCGGCAATTTTTTGGGATAAATCTTCCAGTGTTTGTTTATGGTTAGGGGAGTATAAGGCAACTTTTTGATCATAGACAGATTTTTGTGAGTTTAAGATATCAGCAGGAGTGGTTCTGGCTGATGTTGCAGCAGCAAAAAAAGAAGCTATTAAAATTAGGATCAAACACAAAAGTATTTTCACTTAAAATTTGGTTTTCCGGACACAATATGATGGATTAGACACCTTGCGCCATATGTTACTCTACTGTTTTTCAACGGGTCTTTGCCTCCAACAACAACCCGGTTGCTATCATAAGGCGCCGGCAGGCCATCAATAAACATTTGGGTTCTGGTAGCATTGTCAAGCCCGCACTCATTGCAGCCTGAAACAAGCTTTTCAATACTCGTTGCAACAGCCATCATGGCAGCAGATGTCGGCCAAACTTCTTCATTAAAATATTGGTCCAGACCTGCGGCATATACTTTAATACCCCTTTTTTGTGCTTCAACAGCAAGAAGGGCAAGTCTGGTATCAAAAAACTGCATCTCATCAACAGCCAGAACCCTTGGCTTAGTGCTTTTATCAAATAGGTGTTTTGTTATCATCATTTGATAGATCTCGTCAGCAGAGGATGCGTTTTCAGCAGGCAGCATGAGGCCGTTTTTTGATTTTAAGATTTTTTCTCCTGCCCGTTTTATCTCTAAAGTATGTGTAACGATAAGATGAGGATTGTTGAAATGCAAATGTTTTGCAACTTTGAGCCCCAGCCAGCCTGTTTTGTCGGCAAACATTGGACCTGCTGCCACTTCAATAGTTCCGAGTTCATGAGAGTATTCAGGCCCCATGCAATTAAATTAAAAGAAGTTCCAAGAAATAGCAAGAGGGCAGAGATTCCGTGGGTAAACTTTGGACAAAGTATGTACACTATCATAGTGTTCTCGAAAATTATAGAAAATTATTTGTATACCAAAAATTCACAATTGTGAAGAAATGGTATAACAGTATAACCTGGTTTTCTGAACTCCCACATTCCATGTGGGAAGCTACTTCAAAGGCTAGAGATCAAACGCAAAAATTAAACGATCGTTGCATATGGTGAGTCTTTACAGGAGAAAACTTGTGGAGTATCTTGAATGATATGCCTTATGGTGATGGGATAGAAAGAATCAACTGCTTTTCGCTGACGGATTTTCATGATTTTGATGATTGTGAGTTCAGGTTTTATGTGAGACACAATCTTGACCGAAAATATGAAATTGATGAGGGCTCCCCTCAAATGGCTTTGGGCTCGCTTTTGGACCAGTCAATAAAAAAATTCCATAAATCAAAAGCATACGGAGTGAGTGCTGATTATCTGTCAAATATTGTGAGAGCTTCTGCAAATTTTATGAAAGAGCAGGTTTTAGAAAAAGGCCCACGCTCTTTTTTTGGCTCAAGCGCTCCTTTCTTAACTGAAGATTTAATCTTGAGGGCAGCAGATATTTTTAAAAATTATTATGAAAAAAAGAAGGGTAAAATCAGGCAGTCTTTGGGGGATGTTGGATTTTGTGAGTGGATCATTAGAGAGGATAGATCCTTTAAACTTTGGGGCGGGCCGGATACTTTGGAGATGGGGGATGATGGGGTAGCAGAGATTGTGGATTATAAAAGCCGTGAGAATTTGGATAAAAATTTTGATATGGAACTTATGCCCAAAATTTATACACTGCTTGTTGCAAAAAAACTTTTGGAGATGGGGCATAAAAAAGCGCGGTTTGTGATTAGAATTTGGCAGGATCCGGCAGATGAGGATATCTTTGAAGAGTTTGATTTAGAAAATTTAGGGGATATTGCAAAATTGTTTAGAGAGAAGATTGATATAATTTTGGAAAATACTGAAATTCAATTTTGCAACAGGAAATATTGCAGGGCATGCAATAGCGAAAAAAGGGATGAATATCTAAAAGAGCTTAAGAAGATGGGATTGACAGTTAAACTGGATTCTGAGTTGTTCCGAGTTTTTCCGAAATAATGAAATTTAAAAACATCGCTGTTTCAGGAGGGATCGCCACCGGTAAATCTACTTTAGCCAGGAATCTGGCTCAAACTTTAGGCTGGGATTGGTTGTCTGCCGGGGAATATTTCAGGAAATGGCATGGTAAGCATAAAATTCCTCTCCATCGTTCAGGAAAAGTACCGCAGGAGTTAGACAAAAAATTTGATAAACATTTCCAAAGCTTAATGAAAAATAAAGCGCATGTGGTGTTTGAGTCGCATTTAGCAGGTTTTTTTGCCAAGGATTTCCCGGAAACTTTTAAGGTGCTTTGCTACGCTGACCTGAAAACCAGGATTAAAAGGGCAGCGATAAGGGATGTGGTGAGTGAGGAAGAAGCTGCAAAAAATATCAAAGCGAGGGCAGAGTCACACAGAAAAAAATTTAAAAAGTTATACGGGGTGGAAAACAGACTGGATGAGAGCTATTTTAATCTTGTGGTGGATACTACTAAGATGACACCTGAGGAAGTTTTGGGGGTAGTTCTCACTTCGTTCGAACAATAATATGTCCGGATTTTGTCCAGTGGAGTTGCCTTTTAGTGTTAAAATAACCCTATGCCAATTTTAAAAAGAACAATGTTTCGTGAATACGATCTGCGGGGACGCGAATCAGAAGATGAGTTGAATGATGAATCTTTGTATTACATTGGGAGGGGATTTGGCACTTATCTAAAAAAAAGAAATATCACAGAAGCTGTAGTTGGGCATGACGCCAGAGGAACTTCAGAGAGTTTCCATGCAAATGTTATAAAAGGACTTTTGGAATGCGGGATTAATGTTATAGATATTGGAACAGTGACTACCCCAATGGGTTATTGGGCGCAGTACCATCTCAAAGTTAAGGGGCTTGTGACTGTTACAGCCAGTCATAATCCGGTTGGATGGAATGGTGTTAAGTTAGGCTCAGATTTTTCCTACACACTCCTAACAGATGAGCTAAATGAGGTTTATGACATCATCTGTAAAGAAGAGTTTGCAAACGGCAAAGGGACGATCTGTAAAGAAGATATTTTAGAGCATTATACAAAAGATCTGTTATCTAAGGTAACAATTTCCAAAAAATTTAAAATTTTAATCAATACGGGCAACGGTACAGCAGGCATTGTTGATCCTAAAATTTTTAAAAAAGCCGGTTGCGAAGTGGTGGAGCATTTCACTGAAATTGATCCTTCATATCCTAACTACACACCCAATCCAGACGGCACAGCCATGATGGAGGATACAGGCAAACAAACTGTTAAAAATAAATGCGACCTAGGGTTCGCTTTTGACGGGGATGGTGATAGATTAGGGTTAGTTGATGAAAAAGGTGAGATTATTTGGCCGGATAGATATATTATTTTGCTTTCCAGATTAATCTTGTCAAAAAAACCAGGGGCGAAAATTGTCTTTGATGTGAAAGTTTCAGAGGCTTTGCCTGAGGATATTAAAGCTCATGGTGGACACCCAATTATGTGGAAGACAGGTCATTCTTATATCAAAGCTAAACTGGCTGAGGAAAAAGCTGAGTTGGCAGGGGAAATGAGCGGGCATATATTTTTTGTGCATGATTTTTATGGTTTTGATGATGCAACTTTTGCCGGACTTAAATTATTAGAATATTTATCAACTCAGGATCAGTCGTTGTCAAAGATCGTTGCAAAAACTCCTTATTATGTTTCAACCCCTACAATTCAGGTTGAAACTACAGATGAAGATAAATATAAAGTAGTAGAGGCTTTAACTAAAGAATTTAAATCTGAGGGTTATAAAGTAATAGATATAAATGGGGCGAGAGTTTATACAGAATATGGTTGGGGATTATTGCGTGCCTCATCTAATACTCCGACTTTAGTGCTCAGGTTTGAGGCTAAAACTGAAGAGGATCTGGAGAAAATAAGGGTTATTTTTAAAGAAAAACTGGACAAATTTCCAATAGTCTCTAAAACCTGGGATTCTACCGGGCATTAGATATTTCTCAGAGGTACTTCTAAATGGGTTTGAATAGCTTCTGCTAAGTTTTTTTTGGTTTCCGCAACAGTTTTCCCCCAAGTATGGACGCCTTTGAGTAATGGGACAAAACCATGATAGCCATCTTCATCAGGTTCAATAATTGTGCGGTAAGTATAAGTTTTCATGGTTGTATTATAATACCATCTATTATTTATGTCCAACTTTAAAGTTATTACCAAAGATGGGGGAGCGCGGGCGGGGATTTTGAAGACTGCGCATGGGGAGATTCATACCCCAGTTTTTATGCCAGTGGGGACGCAGGGATCTGTCAAAGCGCTTTCCCCTGATGACCTGAAAAATGCTAAATCCCAGATTATTTTGGGCAATACTTATCATTTATATTTGCGTCCTGGCAATAAATTAATTAAAAAAATGGGGGGATTACATCAGTTTATGGGGTGGGATGGGCCGATTTTAACAGACAGCGGGGGATTCCAGGCTTTTTCCCTGGGTGCTGCAATAGAGCATGGGGTTAAAAAAGTTCAA
>CAZFVS010000023.1:0-12866 GCA_964522265.1 uncultured Gammaproteobacteria bacterium
AGTCACAGAAGAAACTGCAAAAGAAGCAATGAGGCTGGCCGCCCATAAATTGTCCCTCAAAACCAGGTTCATTACGAAACAACTATGAAAAAAAATGATTTTTTACAGATTAAAATATTAGAAGAGAGGGCGATTGCTGGAAAAATAAAGGAAGCCAAGCTGGAAATTGCCAGTTTGGTTATAGATAAAAATATGAAGAAATTAAAGGATGTCAAAGCAATTTCTAAGAAAAGAAAAGATATTGCCCAGATGTTAACAGTATTAAGACAAAAACAGTTGATTGGGGAGTTAGAATCAAGTAGAAAGAATACAGAAAAGGAGCCAAAAAAATGATAGGTAGAGTTGTTTCAACCAAAATGAAGCGGACGGCAGTTGTTTTAGTGAGCACTAAAAAAATGCACCCTCTTTATAAAAAGACATTTTCTAAAACTAAGAAATATTTTGCTGATGACTTATTTGGGGCAAAAGAAGGGGATATAGTGGAACTTGTAAAGATTAGGCCTATTTCGAGAAAAAAGCACTGGCGGGTAAGCAAAATATTAGGGGCAGATGTGGTAGCTTTAGCTACGGTTGAGCTTAAAGAAGGAGCACAGGAAACGATTGCTGAGGTATTGCCGGCGGAGAAGGAAGAACCAGAGATAAAAACCAACGGTGGGCAGTCTGGTGAAGAGGCAGAACAGGCAGTAAAAAAAGCAAAGAAAACTCAAAAAACAGAAGAAAAAACAGCAGAAAAAACAATGAAGAAAGGGAAAAGGGTTCTAAAAGCCTAATTTATTATGGTCCAACACCGTTCAATGCTTAATGTCGCTGATAATTCTGGGGCAAAAAAAGTCCAGGTGATCCAGCTTTTAGGTGGTTCCGGCAAAAGGTTTGGCAGACTAGGTGAAACCCTGGTAGCTGTTGTAAAAGGGGCAGAATCTTTTGGTCAGGTTAAAAACGGGGAAATCGTCAGAGCAATCCTGGTTCGGGCCCGTAAGGAAAAACGCCGTGATGACGGATCATATGTAAAATTTGACGATAATGCTGCAGTGTTGATCGATAAGGATGGAAATTTAAGGGCAACCAGAATTTTCGGGCCTATAGCCAGAGAGGTACGGGAGGCCGGACACAACAAAATTGTCTCTTTAGCACAGGAGGTATGGTAATCGGACTGAGCGCTGGCGAAGGAGATCGCCTGCAAAAATGCTACAGCATTTTTGACAGGGGAATCGGACTGACAAGGGGAAGGAAAAATTATGAAAATAAAAAAAGGTGATAAGGTCAAGATTTTACTGGGAAAAGATAGAGGTAAAACCGGATCTATTGAAAAAGTTTTAACCAAAAAAGGTAAAATACTCGTTTCGGGTATCAATTTAGTCAAAAGGCATGTTAAAAAACAGGGGACTATCGAAGGGGGCATTATTGACATTGTCAAACCGATTGATATATCAAATGCATTATTGATTTGCCCAAACTGTAATTTGGCAACACGCATCGGGTTTAAGCTTTTGGGAACGGGTGGAGAAGCCAAGCATACAAAAGTCCGGATATGCAAAAAATGTAAAAAGGAGATCGGTTAATTATATGAATATATTAAAAGACAGATACCAAAAAGAGGTCAAGGGTAAACTTATGGAAGAGTTCAACATCACCAATAAATTGGCTGTACCGAAGATTACCAAAATTGTTATTAATATGGGTTTATCTGATGCAAAAGATAATTCTGGGGTTTTGGAAAAGGCTGCGGTTAACCTGGCAGCGCTTTCAGGCCAAAAGCCTGTTATCACCAAAGCTAGAAAGTCTATTGCAGCCTTTAAAATAACCCAGGGGTTACCAATCGGCCTAATGGTAACCTTAAGGGGAGACAGGATGTATGACTTTTTCAATAAACTGGTTAATATAGTTTTACCTAAGGTGAGAGATTTCCGGGGGGTTTCTGAGGCGGGTTTTGATAGTAGGGGTAATTATAATCTGGGGCTTAAGGAACAGATTATTTTTCCTGAGGTTGATTACAAAAACATTGACAAACCAAGAGGGTTGCAGCTGACTATCAATACAACCGCCCAAAACAAGCAGCAAGGAAAGAGGTTGTTGGAACTTTTGGGGATGCCTTTTAAGAAAGGAGACAGATAAAAATTAATTTATGGCAAAGGTAAGCAATATCGTAAAAAAGAAAGTGAAATTTGAGGTGCAAAGAGTTAACCGCTGTTTGCGGTGTGGGCGTTCACGAGGTTTTATCAGGCGTTTTGGTATATGCAGGATCTGTTTTAGAGAGCTAGTTTATAAGAGTTATTTACCTGGTGTGAAAAAATCATCATGGTAATAGAAAGGAGAAAAAATTTGACTCCCTTGTCAAAAAATGCTCAACCGCATTTTTTGCAAGCGATCTCGCGACTGGATAAAGACATAAGTGCAGTCGCTCCGATATGGATACAGTAGCTGATGCATTAATTAGAATAAAGAATGGATATATGGCCCGTAAAACGGAGGTAGTCTTGTCGTACTCAAAATTGATTTTAGCGATACTTCAAGTTTTAAAAACAGAGGGTTATATTCAAGGATTTAAAGTGCTTGATGCAAAAAACAAAAGTTTTCTTCAGCTTTTGGTCAGCCTAAAATATACAGGCAAAAAACCTGTCTTATCAGATATGAGAAGGATTTCCAAACCCGGTTTGAGGGTTTATAAAGGCAAAAAGACTCTGCCGAAAGTGTTAAATGGATTGGGTATTGCGATAATTTCCACACCAAAAGGGGTTATGACAGACAAACAAGCCAGGAAGGAGGGCTTAGGCGGGGAGATTCTCGCCTATGTTTGGTGATATGAGTAGAATCGGTCGGGAGCCAATCAAAATACCAGACGGCGTAGATGTCCAGATTGAAGGCCGCAATCTGGTAGTGTCAGGGTCAAAAGGGCAACTCGAGATGACTTTGAGCCCACAAATCAAGGCAGAAAAGACTGGTAGTGAAATATTAATCAGTGCAGAAAAACAGGATAAATTTTCCCGCAGTCTGCATGGGTTGAATAGGTCTTTGGTAAATAATATGGTTTTGGGGGTGACGATCGGTTGGACTAAAAACCTGGAGATGGTGGGGGTTGGTTATAGGGTGCAGGGAGGAGGGGATACCCTAACTTTGAGTGTGGGTTTTTCTCACCCTGTCATAATCAAAGCCCCAACAGGTGTGACCTTTACCATCGTTGATAACACTAAAATTACAGTTTCAGGGATTGACAAGAAGTTGGTCGGGCAGGTTGCTGCCAATATCAGAGCTACAAAACCTCCCGAGGTATACAAAGGTAAAGGGATTAGATATGCCGGTGAATATGTGCGTAAAAAACCCGGTAAAGCAGGCAAAGCTATTGGGGGAGCAAAATAAATATGTTTAAAACAAAACGTTTGCTAAGACATAAAAAGATCAGAAAAAATATAACCGGTACAACTATCAAGCCCAGATTGTCAGTATTCCGCTCAAGCAGGCATATCTATGCGCAGATTATAGATGATATGCAAAATAAAACCTTAGTGGCGGTTTCGGACTTGAAATACGCAAAAGGGGTTAAGCTGGAAAAAGCAGTGCTGGTGGGTGAAGATATTGCGAAGAAGGCTCTTAAGAAGAATTTAAAGCAGGTAGTGTTTGACAGAGGCGGATACAGATATCATGGGCGGGTAGCGGCTCTCGCATCAGGTGCCAGAAAAGGAGGACTGGTTTTTTAAGCCAAAAATATGAACAGAAATTATCAAAATAGAAATTACCAAAGGACTCAGGAACCGTCCGAGTTTTTTGAAAAAGTGGTGCAGGTGAACAGAGTGTCCAAAAAAACAAAAGGCGGGGATAAACGTTCGCTTTCCGTTTTAGTAGTTGTTGGGGATAAAAAAGGGAGGGTTGGGGTTGGTTTGGGTAAAGCTGCAGATGTCCAATCAGCAGTCAGAAAAGCTACGGCTTATGCAAAGAAACACCTTTTTCGTGTACCATTAAAAGATAACCGGACTATCCCCCACCAGATATTTATAAAATTCGGTGCTGCCAAAGTACTGATAAAGCCTGCTTCCGGGGGGACAGGAGTGATTGCGGGAGGGGCAGTCAGGGTTGTGATGGAGGCTTGTGGGATAAAAGATGTTGTTTCAAAAGTGTTAGGTACCAGCAATCAGGCTTCTAATGTGTATGCAGTTATGGAGGCACTAAAGAAATTGAAGCCTTTCAAAAATGAGGAGATTATTGTGAGCCAAAAGAAGGAAAAGAAAGTTAAGCAGAAAGAAGAAAAATAAAAATTTATGCAACTGCACAAATTGCCAAAAACAACAATCAGGTCAAAGAAGCGGGTAGGACGCGGTCTTGGTTCCGGCAAAGGGAAAACAGCAGGTAGGGGTACAAAAGGTCAAAAGGCACGGGGTAAGATACCTCTTGCTAATGTTGGCGGTGGGTTGATTTTATATAAAAAACTTCCTTTCAGGAGAGGTTTGAGTAGAAAAGGAGGCAACCCTCCCCGTGCGCCCAAACCTATTTTAATCAAAACATCAAACTTAAATACATTAAAACCCAAAACTCATATCAACATAAATACTTTAATAGAAATGGGGTTGATAAAAGAGAAAGATGCAAAAACGCGGGGGGTTAAAATACTGGCAGAAGGGGTATTACAGGTGCCGCTTATTGTTAGTTTGCCTGTTTCCGAAAAGGTTAAAACAATGGTTGAAAAGATTGGAGGTAAAATTGAGGTTACATGAATAAGATCTTTGCGCCACTGGTAAACGCTTTTAAAATTCCCGATTTAAGACGGAAAATTCTTTTAACAATATTGATCTTTATTATCTTTAGGATAGCTGCACATATTCCGGTAAGCGGTATAGATATTGTTGGCCTGCGCAGGTTATTTGAAGGGAATGAGTTTTTAAGTTTACTGGATATTTTCTCAGGAGGAACTTTGGCTAATTTTTCAGTACTTGCTTTAGGTCTTAATCCCTACATTAATGCATCAATTATCATCCAGCTTCTCACCATGGTTTTTCCAAAACTTGAGGAGATAAGTAAAGATGGTGAGTTCGGCAGGCAGAAAATAAACCAATATACCCGTTATCTAACAGTTCCCTTGGCAGCACTTCAAGCGATCGGCATGTTGACGCTTTTGAAGAAACAGAACTTGGTATTGGCTTCAACACCGATTGAGATTTTAGCGATTATTATTGGGATGTTGGCAGGGACCATTTTTTTGATGTGGCTTGGAGAGCTTTTGACAGAATATGGTATAGGCAACGGGATCTCAGTTTTGATTTTCGCAGGAATTGTGGCGAGAGCGCCTGTAGTGCTTTTCCAGACAACATCAATTGTCCAGCAACAGCAGCTAGCTAACCTGTTGATCTTTGCAGCAGTTGCTATTTTAATGATTGCCGGAGTTGTCTTTGTTAATGAGGGTAGAAGACAGATCCTGGTCCAATATGCCAGAAGGTATTCTGGCGCAAGACAGGTAGCAACCTCCCACACCTACCTTCCTTTGAGGGTAAATCAGGCTGGTGTGATACCGATCATTTTTGCTGTTTCTTTAGTGCTTGTTCCCAGCTTCGGGGGGCAGTTTTTATCCCAATTGCCCCAGCCGGCACTTCGGTCTTTAGGCGGTTTTCTAAATGTGAATTTTCAACCAACATCCTTTGCTTATAATATTGTATATTTTATGCTTGTCATTGGGTTTACATATTTTTACACCGCAGTAATATTTAATCCAACAAAAATCGCAGACGAGATTAAAAAATATGGGGGGTTTATCCCGGGGATCAGGCCGGGCAGCGCAACAGCCGGCTATCTGAACTATATCCTGGTGAGGATAACACTGGCTGGAGCGATATTTTTAGGACTGATTGCGGTTTTACCATCCATAATCTCTCAAATAACTGAGGTGTCAACATTGGTGATTGGAGGCACTTCGCTTCTGATTGTGGTATCGGTGATTTTAGATACAGCAAAACAATTCGAGAGTAAATTGATTGAGAGAAATTATGAAGGATTTTTAAGAAAGTGAAAATTTTAATTAACGGTCCGCAGGGTTCAGGCAAAACGACTCATGCTAAAATTATTGCTGAAAAGTTTAAGTTGTGTTTTATAAAAACAGGAGACATGGTCAGGGAGAAAGCTTTAGAGAACAGTAAAGATGGTAAAAAATTGAAAAAAGCTTTAGACAGGGGCGGGTTGGCAGATGATAAAATTATTGCACATTTGGTTGAGAATGAGTTGGCAAGACCAAATTGCCGGGATAATTTTGTCATGGATGGGTATCCAAGGAGACTGGCGCAGCTGAAGATTTTTGATCCTAAATTTGATAAGGTATTTTATCTGGATCTGTCGGATGAGCTGGCTGTAAAAAGGATGCTCAAAAGGGGTAGATCCGATGATGTTCCGGATCTCATTAAAGAAAGATTAAGACTTTATCATCAGGTGACTGAACAGGTGCTAAGGTATTATCAGGAGGAGGGTATCTTAATAAAAATTGATGCAGCAGGTACTATTAAAGAGGTTTCGAAAGAAATATCAAGTTATGTCAACTGATATTAAGGTGAATTCACCACAGGAACTGGATTTAATGCGAAAAAGCGGACAGATTACGGCCAAGGCTTTAAAAAAAACTTTGGAAACAGTTTCATCAGGTGTTAATTTATTAAGTCTTGAAAAAAGAGCGCTCAAGGCGATTGAATCTGCCGGGGGGGTGCCGTCATTTATGACAGTGGCAGACAGCAGTGGAGGAAACTACAAGTGGGCAACATGCTTGACTGTCAATCAGGAAGTGGTTCACGGGATTCCCAGGGAAGAGGTGGTTTTAAAAGAGGGGGATTTGTTGAGTATAGATGTTGGTGCAATATATGAGGGGTGGCATACAGATGCAGCTTGGAGTGTTTTGGTGGGTAGTTATACAAAATCCGAAATCCCTGCCTCGCGGGCCGGCGGGCGAAATCCGAAATCCGAAATCCGATTTCTGGAAGTGGGGCAAAAGGCGCTTTGGAAAGGGATAAAACAGGCTGTGGAGGGAAACCATATAGGGGATATTTCAGAGGCTATCCAGAAGACTGTTGAAGGTAGTGGATACTCTGTTGTAAGGGCACTGGTTGGTCATGGGGTAGGCAGGAGTTTGCATGAAAACCCTGAAATTCCCGGGTTTGGTAAAAGAGGAACTGGACCCAGACTCTTTTCAGGCATGACGCTTGCAATAGAGGTGATATATACCAGCGGGAAGAGTGATGTGGTTTTGAACCCTGATGGATGGACTGTATCTACAGCAGATGGCAGTTTAGGCGGATTGTTTGAGATGAGTGTGATAGTGGGAGATAAGAAAGCTGAGGTTTTGACTGACTGGAGGAAGGTTTGAGTAAAAGGTGACTATGGGTTGTTTTTTAGATGTAGAATTGTTACAATTGTAAAGTTAATATGGGTGATCAAGTACCTGATTTGATTAAAATACAAGGTGTGGTTAAGGAGGTATTGCCGAATACCTTATTTAGGGTTGAAATTAAACGTTCAGATGAACTGCCGGAACTTGTGGACAGGGTGATTTTATGCCACATCTCTGGTAAAATGCGCAGGCACTATATTAGGCTTTTAGCAGGGGACAAGGTTGATGCAGAGATGAGCCCTAAGTACGATTTGGATAAAGGAAGGATTACATTTAGATTAAAATGAGAGTACAAGCAAGTGTTAAAACCAGATGCAAGTTTTGTAAATTTGTGCGCAGGGAAGGCGTATTATTCGTGATATGCCCCCGCGACCCTAAACATAAGCAACGTCAGGGATGACGTTGCTTGCGAGATCTTCGCTGCTATTGAAATTGGAGATTTCAATAGCACTACGATCTTTTAAACAACGACAAGGATAAATTATGAGTATAGAAATTAGATATGATAAACCACTAACCGAAGCAGAGGAAATAGTGTGTTTGCGTGCCCAAGCAATAATAGGGACAAAAGCCTTAATGGCATTAGCACGGCAAGGAGTTCCGATAGATAAAATTATAAAATCAATTGAACAAGAGGAGGCTGAGTTAATAGTTGGCGTAGAATTTGAAGACCGACACCTAGGAGATATTGATAGTTCGTTTGAAGGGTGGTTTGCATACGGCAGGTTGGATGCAATTATTGGCCAGGCTTCTAAAAGAATTACTAATCAATTAAAAGATTTGGAGAGATAAAATTATGGCGCGTATTGCAGGAGTAGATTTACCAAATGAAAAAAGGGCGGATATTGGGCTTACTTACATTTATGGAGTGGGTAGGTCTAATGTTGTACAAATTTTGGAAAAGCAGGAGTTGACGGTAGTAAAAGGATAAAAGATTTAAACGAGGAAGAGGTTAATAAACTGGCTAAAGCTTTAGAGGGAACTACAGTTGAAGGAGACTTGCAAAGGGAGATAGAACAAAATATCAAAAGGTTGGAAGAGATAGGAAGTTACAGGGGTTTGAGACACAGGAAAGGCTTGCCTGTTAGAGGACAGAGGACCCGCTCAAATGCCAGGACCAAAAAAGGCAAGAGAAAAACAGTAGGGACTGTCAGAAAGGAAGTTGTGGCGAAGAGGGCGCCAGAAAAATAGATATAATCCCTCGCTAGGAGAAGAAATATGGCAAAAAAAACTATAATTATTAAAAAAAAGGTGGTGGGTATAAAACAGATAAGTAGCGGACGCATCTATGTAACTGCGACTTTTAATAATACCCTGGTGACCTTGACAGATATGAGCGGTAAAACTTTAGCCTGGAGTTCTTCCGGCAACGCAGGTTTTAAAGGAGCCAGGAAAGCTACCCCTTTTGCTGCAATCAGTGCTGTTGAAAAAGTTGCAAAAACAGGCAAAGAGGTAGGACTTTCCAGCGTTGAAGTATTTATTAAAGGTCCTGGCCCAGGAAGAGATGCGTCGATCAGGGCTTTGAAGAATGCCGGGTTAAATATTACCATGATTGCAGACGTGACGCCTGTGCCGCATAATGGGCCAAGGGCCAAGAAAAGGAGAAGGGTATAAATGTCCAGATATACTGGTCCAAAAAGAAGATTATCTAAAAGAGAAGGGGTGGCGCTTTTTGCTAAAGATGCCAAAGCACTGGAAAGAAAGGGTGCGGTTCCGCCAGGAGTCAGAGGGACTAAAGTCAGGTTAAGGTTTTCAGAATACAGCTCCCAACTTCGGGAGAAGCAAAAAACTAAAAGAATCTTTGGCCTTAGTGAAAAACAGTTCAGGAACACGTTTAAAGAGGCTGCCAAAAGCAGAAGTATAACAGGCGAAAAACTGCTTGAACTTTTAGAGACAAGGTTAGATAATGTAGTTTACAGGTTGGGGTTTGCAAGGAGCAGGCCGGAAGCAAGACAAATAGTTACCCACGGTCATGTTACTGTTGACGGTAAGAAAGTGAATATTCCCTCGTTTAGGGTGAAAACAAACTCAGTAGTTGCAATTGCACCCAAATTTGTGGATAATACACAAGTACAAAAAAGCCTAGAGCAAAATGATAAAGTTGCTCTGTGGCTTGACAGGAAAGCAGCAGTAGGCAAGGTTTTAAGAATTCCTACACGGGATGAAATGGAAAGCATAGTAAATGAGCAGCTCATAGTTGAATTCTATAGCCGTTAAACTTATGATTAAATTTAAAGTAAGAACTGAAGACGAAAAAGATAACTTTGCCAAGGTGGTTGTTGAACCGCTTGAGCAGGGTTATGGTCATACGCTGGGCAACAGTTTAAGGCGCTGCATGCTCAATTCTTTGCCAGGTGCAGCTATAACGTCTGTCAAAATTGCAAGTGTATCCCATCAATTCTCTACAATCCCCGGTGTGATTGAAGATGTGATAGAGATAATACTCAATCTTAAGAAAGTCAGGATAAAGGTTTTCGGAGACAAACAGATACGTTTATCTATCCAAAAGACCGGTAAAGGAGAGGTTAAAGCCGGTGATATAGATACGTTAGGCCAGGGAGAAATAGTCAATACCCAGGCACATATTGCCACCATCACAGATCCTAAAGGGAAACTTAGCATAGAGATGACTTGTGAACTGGGTACAGGTTATGTACCCGCAGAAGAGAAAAAACTTAATGTGATTGGGGTTATCCCGATAGATGCCATTTACACCCCTGTTTTATCAGTGAACTATACTGTAGACCAGACACGCGTTGGCAGGCGCACTGATTTTGATAGTTTGGTTCTGGATGTTACAACAGATGGTACGATTACTCCGCGGGAAGCAGTAGAGAAAGCTGCCCAAATACTGGCAGGTTATTTTAAACAAATTTATGAGCCTGAAGAGGAAGAGGTAGCAGAGGTCCAAACCCCAAGTTTTGTGTCTGATGACCTTTTGAAATCATCTATTGAAGAATTAGACCTGCCTGTCAGGATTACCAATGCTTTAAAGGCTATTGAGATTGATACAGTTGGCAAACTTCTAATCGTACCGGCTTCGCAGCTAATGAAAGCAAAAAACTTGGGCTCGAAGTCGCTAACTTTAATTTCAGAAAAGCTTTTAGAGAGGGGGCTGTCTTTAGGTGAGGCATAGGGTATATGGCAAACACCTCGGAAGAGATAAAAATGCAAGAAACGCACTTTTTAAGAACTTAGTGCGGTCGCTGGTTCTGTGGGAAAAAATTGAAACTACCCAGGCCAAAGCCAAAGCTGTTAAGGGGCTTGTTGATAAACTAATCAATGCTGCCAAAACTCCAAACACCAGAAGGTTAGTTTCCCAATTTTTGATTGATAAAAAAGCACAGGAAAAATTAATCAAGGAACTTGCTCCAAAACTTTCCGGAAGAACCTCCGGATATACTTCAATCACGCGTTTAGGCCAGAGAATGGGTGATGGGGCGATGATGGTGGAGATGAGGTTATTAATCAGTGAAGATGAAAAGGGAGAAAAGGAAAAGTCAAAGAAACAGTTACCAGGTCTCAGTAGTCAGTTGCCGGATAAAAGTTCACCGGTTATCAGTAAGTCAGTTACTGAAAAACAGAAAACTGGTAACAGAAAGAAGAAAGCCTAGTTTATGTCTACTAACGTATTATCAGCAAAAGATATTAAACGGGATTGGCATCTGATAGATGCCCAGGGAAAAATTTTGGGCAGGTTGGCAACTGAGGTGGCAGTTAAGCTCTCCGGTAAACATAAGGCTATGAGAGTCCCCTATTTGGATACAGGGGATTTTGTTGTGGTAACAAATGCTTCCGGGGTAAAGGTAACAGGGAAGAAAGCACAGCAGAAAAAATATGTCCGCCATTCCGGTTATCCGGGAGGTTTGAGAGAGGAAGTTTTCAATAAGCTGATTTTACGACGCCCCGAAGAAATAATCAGGCATGCAGTGCGGGGGATGTTGCCAAAGACAAGTTTGGGGAGAGCGATGATTAAAAAACTGCATGTTTTTGCAGGGAATGAGCATCCATTTGCACGACAGTTGAAGTCAAAAGAGTCAGATAAGTCAAAGGAGCCAAAAGATGCCTGACAAGAGCTACAAACAGGCAGTAGGGAGAAGAAAAGAAGCGGTTGCCAGGGTGCGGATTTTTCCCGGACAGGGCCAGGTAATTATCAACGGTAAGCCGATTGCGGAGTATTTTAAAGGACCGGTTTTCCAAAAAAAATACCAGAAGCCTTTTGAGGTAACAAAAACTTTGGGTAAATATACCGCCACAGTCAAAGTTTTAGGAGGGGGGGTTGTTTCTCAGCTTGATGCAACAGTCCACGGTCTTGCCAGGGCTTTAGAGCTTACAGATAAGGATAACTTCAGGCCATTGCTGAAAAAAGCAGGACTTTTAACCCGCGATGCCAGAGTTAAAGAGAGAAGAAAATACGGCCTTGCCCATAAAGCCAGGGCAAAAAAACAGTCGCCAAAAAGATAACTTTAGATGGTTATTATTTCTTCCCAGGGGAGGCCGGGTTTGCCGAAATGACCGTAAGAGGCAGTTTGTAAATAAATAGGCTGTCTTAACTTGAGCCTTTCAATTATTGCATGGGGCCTAAAATCAAAATTTTTCTCAACCAGTTTGGAAAGACTTTTGCCATTTTCATCAATTGCTTCAACCATCAACGGTTGGGCCCGGCCTATTGCGTATGAAACCGATACCAGGCAACTTTTGGCATACCCACTGGCGACAATGTTTTTAGCAGCATACCTGCACATATAAGCTGCGGAACGGTCAACTTTAGTCGGATCTTTACCGGAGAAACAACCGCCTCCATGCGGGATCAGTCCCCCGTATGTATCAACGATGATTTTTCTGCCGGTGAGTCCCGTGTCAGAGGCAAAACCTCCGATGACAAAAGAACCGGTTGGATTAACCAGGATTTCAATTCCTTTGATATCCCCCACAATAGGTTTAATCAGTTTGGCAACCAGATCTTTTCTGATTTGGGATTGGGTAACTTTTTTATCATGCTGGCAGGAGATGAGGATTGTTCTGATTTTTTTGCCTTCAATGGTCACCTGGGCTTTACCGTCAGGTTTGAGCCATTTTAGAGAGCCTGCTTCACGCAGTTTCTGCAGCCCCTGGGTTAGTTGATGAACCAGGACCACCCCTTTTGGTAAAAACTGGGGTGTTTCATCAGTGGCAAACCCGTACATAATACCCTGATCGCCTGCCCCGCCGCTATCAACTCCCTGTGCAATATCAGGGGATTGTTTTACTATGCGGGTAATAATTTTTATCGGTTCCTCATATCCCAGTTTGCTGTATAAGTCGGCTGCAATTTTTTTATAATTAATACGGGCTTTTGTTGTCAGCTCCCCTCCAACCACCAGCATGCCATGGCAGCCGAAAGATTCAATGGCGACCCGGGATTTGGGATCCTGCCGTAAACATTCATCTAAAATTGCATCCGAGATCTGGTCGCAGACTTTATCAGGGTGTCCGCAGGTAACGCTTTCAACAGTATAAATTTTAGGGTTATAAT
>CAZFVS010000024.1:0-9996 GCA_964522265.1 uncultured Gammaproteobacteria bacterium
CAAAATACTTCAATCTGCAACTTTAAATAACAATTTTGGGTTCAAAATCGTTTAACGAGAGTTGCAAACTCGAGTTAAATGAGTTTATTATTAATCCAGTCTATATATTTTTAATGCTGGAATTTTATCCTGATTAATTTCTGGTAGAAACCCCTTAAGTTTATTTTTCATTTTATTCTCCTCCCAAACAAAGTAGTAATTTATACCATAGGATTTCAACATTTGAATTAAAAGAGGTCTATCCTCAAAATCTCCTAATTTTCCAAAATACCTTGATTGGTTATAAAAGGCTATGAATTGAGAATTGGCAACTGAATCGTTTGACGCAAAATTAAATTTTCCTAAATTTAATTTTGCAACTTCTTGGGCCAGCTGATAATACTGTTTTCCGAAGTTAATATTTTTATATAGCTCTAAAGAGGGATAAATAATCAAACTTATAATAAAGAGGGTTAAAAAAAGGGTTTTAATTTTTTTAAAAATTAAAAGAAACAAAACTGTTCCAACAACGAATACTGGCCATATGTATCTCTCCTCAACTAATATGCTTGAATAAAATATTGGAAATATAAAACCGCTAAAGGTAAGTAAAAGTAAATTGGGATTATTTTTAATTGTTTCTCTAGAAATATACAGTTTATATAGAGCCAACATAAAAATCGGAACTACAAATATTGATAAAGTGCTCAGTAAAATTAGTGTTCTCAATAAATTATTTCTAAAAATGAAGAATTGGTACTTTAAATTCCCTAGGGTAGAGATAGAATTCCAATCCTCAAATTCCAAATATGAGGGGTCTTCGCTGGCAGTCAAAGCGGTATCGTTAGGAGGAATAAAAATTTTATTATCAAAAAAGGGTCGGGGGTATGGTTTGGGTCCTATCACTGCATGATTATGTTTAGCTGATGTTCCAAATGTTAAATAACCGTATTTATTGGAAATAATTATTATCCAAATTCCGCTGATAGCGAAAAAGGATAAAAAAGCAAAAAAAACAAACTTTATTAATCTTTTCTTTTGCTTAAGAGAAATAAAAAAAAATAAGTTAACAATGGTAAAGTGCGTTATAAAGAAGATAAAACCAAATGATTTTGTAAGATATAAAAGTGATCCTATCAAACCAATTAGAAAAGAATGCTTATAACTCTTTAAATACTTTTTTGAAAGAATTAAAAAAATATAAAAAGTAAAAATTGTCAGAAAAAGTAAATCTGGACTAATCACGGTAAAACCAAAATAAATAACCGCGGGTATTAAAGAAAGCAATACAAGGTTGGTAAATTTAAATTTTGTTTTTAATGTGCCTAAGATTTTCATTAATAAAAATAAAACCATCCCGCCAAGTATAATAGAAGTTAGTTTGGTAACCTCAAGTTGATCAAATCCGATTGCTAAAAATGGTAGATAAATTATTGATAAAAGGGGACCCCAATAACCGTTAATTGCATTGTAAAAATCTGCGTTTAAGTATTTTTGACTAATGGAAAGGTAGGCTATTGCATCAACATTAATTTGATATCTATAAAAAGGCCAAAGAGCAAAGCAAAAAAGCAAATAAAGAATTAAAATAACTCTAAAGTGTATATAATTTCTATCCATTTCCACCCTAACTTTTATAAAAATTGTTTTTCATTATCTCTGAAGAAACTTTATTGCCTAACTCGACTGCATAATTTGTACCTCTGTCCCAAGGATATACCTGTTGCATATTGGCTAAGAAAAGACCTGGTATTTCTGTTTTCATAGTAGGAACGATTCTTGAGTAATACTTATAAACCACCGGTTGAGCAAAAGAGATCTTAAATACCTTAATTTTTCTAATCCAATCCTTACTAAAACCTTTATTAATTTTTTTTAAAAATGGAAAAAATTCATTTAATATTTCCATCTTATTCATATTAAAATATTTGTGATTCTTGTTTAGATAATTTCCTATATAAATAATATAATCTCCATTGTATTTTCTACAATTCACTAAATTAGTATGCTCTACTATAGATACAAAAGGAAACATCGAATCATTAATATTCAGCCAATATATATCACCGTTTAGGAATTTTTTTTTAAGAATTAATATCAGGTTAATTGCCCCTAACCCGGATAAATTTTTAGATTGTATTTTTTTCTCTTTAACCATTTTAGAGAGATAATTAACCGATAATGTGCAGATGACAAAATCAAATCTGTACTCCTTTTGATTATTCGTTTTAAGGATTATTCCTCTATTCTGGCTTATGATCTTCTCCACCTTAGTAAGATAATGGAATCTACCTTTATTTTTAATAATCTCTTTTTCTATTTTTATCGCAAGAGCAAAAAATCCTCCGACGGGATAACCCAACATTGAACTTCTTTTTTTAATCCTTGCCCAAAACCAAGAAGCGGCTATTTTTTTGTAGTGGCTGCCGAATTTTTTATACATTAATGGCTTCCAGAGTGTTTCCCATGATTTTTTCCCCATGGACTTAATTAATAAACTTTCAGTAGTTATCGCTTCCAATGGTTTCCAAAAAAAATTAAGCCTCAGTAACAAAAGCGTTATTCCTGTCCTCAACCGATCAATCATACTCAGCTGGTTAAATCTTAGTAAGCTAACTGGATCGTCAAACTTATAAATTAAGTTATTTATAAAAACAGCTGTTTTGGAACTTTTGAAAAAAATGCTATGATTAACTTCTTTTGCTAAATTTATAATTTGATAATCCGATATAAACAAATGATGGTAAAAACTTTCTAAATACCATTTCCAATCTTTTTCTTTAAAACCCGTAGCCAAGCCCCCCGGCATATTTTCTACCTCAAAAATTGTAACCGAATATCCCTTTTTTGCTAACTTTAAACCCGCCGAAAGTCCTGCAAAACCTGCCCCAATAATTCCTATTTTAATTTTTTTTGACTCCATAATAGTTAATTCATTTTTAACACGTCAAAGTAGGGTCCCGCTCTGTCCACAACAAATAAAGGATAAATAAAATCTTGTCTAAAGATCAATCCTGAATCAAAAAGAATCGAAGGTATTTCTTTTTTAAATATGATATTTCCTGTTGGCGAGAAATGGGCTACTTGGGTAAAAATTATGTTGGGGTTATCTGTTTTTGAATAGTTTGTAATTCTTTCGCTATCTTGCCAGTAGTAATCAACTACATAACGGATATTATACAGCTTTAGTGCCTGTTGCAAATTCGTTATTTTTAAATTATACCCAAATTCATTAAGGTATATTACATTACGAACATTGTCTGAATATCGATTTCTTAACAGATCTGCTGCTTTTTTATAATAATTTTTTTTATATTTTCGTATAGGTTCTGCGGCAGAATTGTTGGGAACATAATCAAAATTTCTTCTATCTGTCGATGCTATGCTAATCTCAGGATTAATATTTTTATCCAACCATTTTCGCACCTGTTTAAAAGTCGGTTCATTAAACAACAGGTAATTCCAATATATAGAATTAAAGGATGCTACAAATATAATAAATACGGCAATAATTTTACATATCTTATTCTTTTGATATAAAAATGCAAGTGTTTTTCCTGCAAAAATAGGTAAAAATACAAATGCCGATAAGAAATACCTCATATAAGAAAGATAAAAATATATGAACAAAAATAAATTTACGAGAATAAATATAGTTATTGCTCTTATTAATCCGTTTCTTAAAAAATTCTTTACCATGTATATTATTGAGAAAATAACAATTACTCCGTCAGAAAGAAACAACTCCTTAATAACATCTATATAATTTTGTATATAAAATATATGCTTTATAAATTCTTCTATATTGTCTAAATTTTGAGATATTTTAACTGGCGCCATACTAGATTTAGGATTAGATAGTGTAATAAAATTTGTTCCCACGCTCAAAAATATCAAGAAGAAAACCGATATGAACCAAACAAAAATTCCATAAAAAAATTCTTTTGCTAAAAAAATCCTCATTGAATATTTATTGGAAAAGAATTTAATTAGGAAAATAAGGAAAATCGATATACCACTAATCTGGTGAAATCCAAAACTAATTGCAGAGGAAATAAAAGCAAGAAAAATAAATTTTCTAAGGGTTAATATACATGTAAGAAGTATAAAAAAAATTGCAGGTGACCAAGACCTTGCAAGATGTGAAATATGTACTAAATTAAAAGATACTGCAAAAAGGAGGGCTGAAAAATAAGCAATATGTTTAGATTTAAAAATCTCCTTCGCTAAAAGGTAGCACAAATAAACACTGCCAATTCCGAATAAAGCAGATATAAGTCTTGGTACAAAAAGTAAATATCCTTCTTGAGTAACAATTAAAAATTGCATATCTTCTATCGATCCTACCTTACCTAACATTAAAAGAACCAGAAACGACAAAATTATAAATGGCAACTGTACATAAGATCCTAAAGGACCATAGTTTCCTAAAGAAAAAGGAGTTTTTTCGGCTAACATATTTAAGGCGGATAAATGATAGATCGCTTCATCATTTGATACATAAAGAATTGGTGAACCTATATTTAAATTATAAATTCTTAACAAAAATGAAAGTAGAATGAGTAGGGATATTGTTAAATTATTTTTTATAACATATTTAATTAGAAGGATTATATTCACTATTGTGAAAAAATTTATCTTTTATAAAATTCTAAAACCCTAAGAATGGTTTTCTTATCAATTGTAGTATCCATACTAGTTGGAGACAATTGCAATAAATTTTCAATATAATTCATATGTATCGTATACCTTTGTACCAGATGCGTCGATAACCACCATGAAATCCAAAGTACTGAATAAATAAGCAAGATATAAATTACTACTCTAAAAACAGTAATATTCCACTTGTTCTTTTTATTTAATAAAAGTTTTGGTGATGATGACAAGAACAAACAAAATCCAATTTGGGCAAGATACAAAACCCTATATCTAAACAGAGAAAAATGCAATAAAGCATTTAAAAAAATAATTATTAATGCAAGTATTTGAATTTTATTAAGTTTTTGTGTAAGAGAAATGACCGATAAAATAGCTGTTGCTAAAAGTATTGGGAAATAAATCACAAATTCCCATGTCCTTATAACAACTGAACCGTTTCCTGTTAAAATTGGGAAAAAAGGGGTAATTATATTTTTTAGGATATTTTCTGCATAAGCTAAGTAGGGATAAAAGTATGGTAAATCCATCGGGTGTTTATAGGAAACAAGTCCAAAAAAAAGATACCCGTTTTGGCTGTATGTGGCAAATTCCCCTCCAAATATTAATATGCGTAATCCCATATAGAATAAAATTAAAAATATTGAAAAAATTAAAGGGGTTTTTCCATTAACTAAATTATTATTTATAACAAAACATTTTTTTAAAAAAAATAACATTATGACTAATAGCGGAATAATTAAACCTGCTTCTTTGCTTAAAATAGCAAATACAGACAGTGCGGCAATATAGACTATATTAATTTTCTTATTAAAAAATATATGATAAATAAAAAGCATTAGTAATAGTCCGATATAGTTTATAGTTCTATCCGATACTTGAGTTGCTGTCCAGAAAGTTGCCGGTGAAACAAGAAAAATTAAACTGATAACTAATGACAAAATTTCATTTTTACTCAGTCGAAGGATTGTTTTATAAAAAATACAGGTTGTTAAAATATGCACAAGTATCCCTATTAATTGGTTCGGGAAAGCCCAAACACCAAAGATTTTATAAGTAACCCAAAAGGAAATTGAAACAAGCGGCCGATAAAGATTATTACCTAGGTTTTGACTGGAAATGATATGGCTTGACACGAAATAAGAAAGTGGGTTATTAATTTCGGATGTAGATGTTAAATATCTTAAATCATCTCCGTATGTAGGCGGAAACCATAATGATATTGAAAATACCGCTAATCCGATTAAAATAATCAGCAAATAAGGTACCGGATCCTTAACTTTAACTTTCATGATCATTAAAATGAAATTTCACGTCCACTCCATGTATCGTGATATCCCAAAGGTTTCTTGCAAAGACGATAGATGATCATTTGGTAACTTTGAAAGAACCCACAAACAACAATAAGAACTCAAAAATCCCTATGCTACCTAGAGTGTAAAAAATAGGATCGTATGGAATTCTGTATTCTAAAATCGCATCCAACCCTGTGTATATAACCATAACAGAAGTTGTACAAATTACCATAAAAAACAATACCGGCTTACTGAATTTACTTCTACCAAACCATAAACCGGCAAAAGCCAACAAAATAAACTTATATATTTCAAAGTGTCGAAATATTTTGTAAAAATATACCATTTTTGATTTAACAATTACATTCTCCGATCTGGGAGGAATATTTAAATTGAAATTTATTCTATTATTTATACCTGGGGGTACAAAAAAATCAGGTTTGCTGTCTGTCCACACTTGATATGAACTGGGGATAATATCATCTTCATCGGGAATTGCCAACCCCAATCTGGAATATTTTACATGTTGGGAAACCTTAACTGAGTTATAAAGTGCCTGACCTTCAAACTCAGTAGATATTTTTCTGGAAAAACTGACCTGGGTAGGCAACTGAAAAACTTTTTCAAGCGTGCTCAAATAACCTTTTAAATATATTTTCGGATATTTATTTATGGCTTCAATACTTACATGTAATAAATTGTCATAGTCAGAATCCCAACCATAAATTCTATTGCTTAGACTGACTAAATCAGACCACATTCTGGCAGAACCCGCTATAAACAATACATCTGAACTAATACTGTAAGTTTTATATGGTTCTTTTTGCAGCAGATCCTTTTCTATAGCAGATTCCAAAGCCTTTGAATACGGACCATTATCATTTCTTACAATTCGGTCGGTTGTATATACGCGGGAAAATGGCATGGTTGCTTTTGTTCCCCTGGATATTGTGAAATCCCCGTAATGCAAAAGGTTGATTTCCGAATAAATTGTTAATAAAAATATGAGTACAATAGCAAACACAATCGAACTATACAGCCTTTTTTTAAAAGAGTAACTTTTTATTAAGAAAGGTAAAAAAGCAGCAATGGCAAAATACTGACTTGAAGGCCTAATTAAAATCAGAATAAACACCCAAAAAACATTAACAATAATCTTTAAAATCGACGGATACTTTATGGTGTAGAAAAAAATTCCTAACCAGATCACCAGTCCAAACGAAAAAAGATTATCCGAGCTAATCGAATGAAAGCTTATTTGGTAATTTATATTTGCAAAGAGTAGTAAAACGCTTATATATCCGCAAATCTTATGAAAATTTGAACTCACATTAAATATAACCAGGCTCATAATTACAAAACAAATCCCTAATGCAATTTCTATAGCAATTGCCCCTCCCAAAAGATTTAAAATTCCATAGAAAAATGGAGCACCAGGTGTACGATAAAGCATTAAAGTATAACTCGTCGGATTATTGGAAAAAAACTGAGAAAAATATTGAAAATATGTCCCCATATCTCTACCTGGAGCAATAGGGAAAGCTAATGCAAATAAGAGATAACACAATGCTGAGCTAAAAATTATTATTAAATTATGGGGGTTGTGAAGAAAATGCCTCATCTGCTCGGTATTTGCTTAATATAACGGTACACAAATACCGTTAAAGCGATAATATAGCTGAGTAACAATAACATTAACCAGCTTCCCTTTAGCAACAACGGTTTGTACTGGCTGGCTTGCAATATGAACATATTGAGATTTGATAAATCGTAGTAACTTTTTGCAATCAACCACACCGCTGCAAAATTCAGTGAAATCATCCCCAAGCCAATTAATTTAACCCAAATTTTTTTAAATTTTCCGAACTTTTCAGGGATAATAGTTATTAAACCAATGAGCAAAAGTGCCATGTGTGCAACTATAGTTGGGAAAAAATATCTTCCTTGCAATCCGAAAGAAAAATAATGATTTTGAAAAAATATATAGTTCCAAAATAAGATTCCCGAAAAATAAATCAGAGACACTAGTAACATATACAGCAAATACCAGTCCTCCTGAGTTCTTTTCTTCAGAATAAATATGAGTTTCAAAAATAAGCCTATGCTTGCAAGAATCATTATTCTATTTAAAGCTCTGATTACTTCAATCGGAAAAACGACTCCCAACCAATCAAATACTCCCCAATACCAAGGGATTGTTTCATGTAACCCCCTGTTTAAGCTTTGTTTGAAAAAATCAATAGGATTCGTAAGGCTTGTTAAAGTTCCCGGAAAAAAGCTCTGTGGATACATCTTCTCTACCAACTGATAAAATGACGAGTTACTGACATTTACAACCAACATAAATATTATTAATAAAAAAAGGGTTGTAAAAAGTATTTTTGTCAATATTTTTATTTCGCTTAAATATAACTTTAAAACAAGGGCGGTCAAAAATATCGGTAAGGCGATAATAAATTGAGGTTTTGTCAGATATAAAAGTAGGAGTGCAGTAATAAAAATAAATGTTGTTTTTTTCCCCATACCTTTTTTTAGAACAAGAAGGCCTGCATAAATAATAACTGTAAAAAGTAAATTGTTTAAATTATCGCTGTTGACTCCTGCAGACACAAAAGATAGCATTGGCTGAAATGCAACCATAACAGTCAAGGTGTATTGAAACAAATTATTTTTAGGAAAAATAACCTTGCTTATTAATATTGTGAAGTAAACCATTGCTAGTCCCAACAGTATCGAAACCATCCTGGCGGCAAATACTCTGGTTATCAATCCCGAATTGTAAAAAAATTTATAGGCAATTGATGTGATCAAATAATACAGAGGTGGATAATTAGCTGCTTCTTGTTTAACTAATTCTTTTCTGTATCCAGAAGATAAATTATTTATTTCATTTTCATATTTTCCAATTAAAGAGTGTGTGTATTCAATTTTATACTCCGGGTGGTAAGTAAATCTATTGTTTCCACTTATATCACGCAAAGTTCCGAGTAATCTTTCCGATTCAAGAATTTCCCTGTTTAAATCTACAGGGGAAGAGGGCATTTTATTAAATTCCGAGTAGTATGCAACTTGGGCAAAATGAGCCTGTTCATCGGGGGTATGCCACATTGGCACAAGGGATAAGAATACCAGTTCTTTGAAGGTAGCGGTTAGAAGAAGTAGAAAAATCAACATTATCAGGGGTAAATTTACTCTTTTGATAAAACTAATGCAACAAGATGATATTTTTTAAAGTATTTGCTATATTAGGGACACAAAATTTATGGAGAAAGAAATAGTTATCCGGCCAAAACAAAAATGGCAGCTTTTTGACTTAAAAGAACTTTGGCGGTTTAGGGAACTCTTTTTTATATTTGCCTGGCGGGATATAAAAGTTCGTTATAAACAAACTATTTTAGGTATAGTTTGGGTAATCATCCAACCTCTTGTAACTATGATTATTTTTACATTTTTCTTCGGAAAATTGGCAAAAATTCCATCCGAAAATTTACCCTATCAATTATTTGTACTAATTGGTCTTGTTTATTGGAATTATTTCTCTGGTGCTGTTACATTAAGCAGCAATGCCTTGATAGAAAATGTAGATATTTTAAAGAAAGTTTATTTTCCGAAAGAGATTTTACCGTTATCTACGGGTATTACAAGTTTAGCAGATTTTTTTATAAATTTTTTATTTTTATTTTTTTTCGCCTTAATTCTCGGGTTTACGCCAAAATTATTATTATTAATTTTCACCCCTTTGTTTGTACTCATTATATTTATTACATCTTCAGGTATCGGCCTGTTACTGTCCTCACTTAATGTTAAATACCGGGATGTGCGTTACATTTTACCGTTTTTTATCCAATCACTTCTTTTCTTATCTCCTGTGATTTATCCTGCTTCCATGGTAAACCCGGCTTATAAATACTTATTAGCATTAAATCCGATATCTGGAGCTATTGAATCAACAAGAACCCTTTTTGGCAATTCTTATAATATAGACATTCTGTATTTACTAATATCTTGTATAAGTGCTCTAATAATTTTTTTATTAGGCCTTTTTTATTTTTTTTCTTCTGAATGT
>CAZFVS010000024.1:10006-12843 GCA_964522265.1 uncultured Gammaproteobacteria bacterium
TACCGAAAGAGATTTTGCTGATTTAGCATAAACTATGAATAATGTTTTAGAAGTCCAAAAACTGGCAAAAAAATATCGGATTTATCAAAACAAACAGGAATATGTTGCATTAAGAGACATTATCACGGAAATTCCCAAAAAGTTATTCAATTTTAAAAGAAGGTTAACACAAGATTTTTGGGCTTTAAAAGATATCAATTTTAAAATCAAAAAGGGAGAGGTAATAGGAGTAATCGGCCCTAATGGTGCCGGAAAATCAACTCTTTTAAAACTCCTTTCCCGAATTACACCTCCAACAAGGGGTGAAATAAAAATCCGTGGGCAAGTCGCTTCCCTATTGGAAGTTGGAACAGGATTTCATCCAGAACTTACCGGCAAGGAAAATATCTATTTGAACGGTTCAATATTGGGAATGAGTAGGAAGGAGATCAATAAAAAATTTAATGATATTGTTGAATTTTCCGGAGTTAAACAATTTATCAACACTCCTGTTAAACGTTATTCTTCGGGAATGCAGGTTAGACTCGCTTTTTCAGTCGCTGCATACCTTGAACCGGATATTTTACTAATTGATGAGGTTTTGGCAGTTGGAGATGCAGAATTTCAAAAAAAATGTCTTGGGAAAATGGAATCCGTCAGCAAACAAGGCCGGACTGTCATATTTGTAAGCCATAATATGAATGCAGTTACCCGGCTTTGTAAAAGAGGTATCCTGTTAAAAAAAGGGAGACTTGTTTTAGACAGTAATATTAATTCTGTTGTACGGGAATATTTAAAACTTGACCGGGATACCCCGGCAGAAAAAGTCTGGAAAAAAAATATGCCAGGAGATGATGTAGCCCAATTAAAAAGTGTCCGGGTGCTAACCAAATCAGGAAAAGTTAATCATTCTTTCGATATTACATCAGATATTGTAATTGAAATGAAATACCTAAGTTTTGAAACAAAACATTTATTTACAGCCTTCTCTTTTTTTGATAATCAAGGTAATTTGTTGTTTGTTTCTCCAAACTGGAGTAACAAGCAAATCCAAAAAGGCTTAAACCAAGCAAGGTGTATAATACCAGGTAACTTGTTCACAGAAGGTTTATTTAGAGTTGTAGCGGAAGTTAGTACCCAAAAACCCTTTTATATAAAACATATTTTAGAGTATGATGCAGTTTCGTTTCAAATTGTCGATAAAGGTTTACCGGGAAGTGTACGAAGCGGCTGGGGTAATAATCTTCCCGGAATGATGCGTCCGAAATTAAACTGGGAAAATAAATTTATATCAGGAATATGAATTTTTTTTATACTCATATCTCTAAAAAATCCTATCAATTAATCGAACAGGTACTTAATTCAACATTTTTGAGCGAAGGTCAAATTGTTAAAAATTTTGAGACTGCATTAGCTCAAAAATTTGGGATAGTCAATCCTGTCACTGTCAATAGCGGCACATCGGCATTACACTTAGGGCTAGCCACAGCGGGTATCGGCCCCAAAGATGAAGTAATTATTCCTGCTCAAACATTTGTTGCAACAGGCTTAGCAGTACTCATGCAAAAAGCCAAACCGGTTTTTGCAGACATTCAATTTGAGACTGGCAATATTGATCCAAAATCTATAAAGCAAAAAATAACCAAGAAAACTAAATCCATTATACCTGTCCATTGGGGAGGATACCCTTGTGACCTTGGTGAAATAAATACAATTGCCAAAGAACATAATTTAGTAGTGTTGGAAGATGCTGCTCATGCTTTAGGTGCTAAATATCAGGGCCGCCCTATCGGGGCTATTTCTCAATTTACAGCTTTTTCATTTCAAGCAGTTAAACATTTAACAACAGGCGATGGAGGAGCATTAAGTTGCCCTAATGAGTCAGATTATGAAAAAGCAAAAAATTTAAGATGGTTTGGGATTGATAGGAAAAATAGCAAACCATCAATTTTGGGGGAAAGAGATTATGATATTACCCAACTGGGATATAAATACCATATGAATGATTTAGCTGCTGCTTTGGGATTGGGCAATTTGGAGGATTGTACTATAATACTTGAGTCTCGTAAAAAAATTGCCAGTATATATCGAAAAAAACTAAGTAACATCGCAGGCTTAAAATTACTCAGCTACTCAGATGATCGGGAAAGCTCATACTGGCTGTTTACAATTCTTGTGGAAAAAAGAGAAGATTTTATCAGAAAACTTCAAGAACATGGCATTCCATCATCTGTAGTACACCTCAGAATAGATCACAATTCTGTATTTGGCGGGTTAAAAAACCTGCCAAACCAGGAAAAATTTAACAGGATGCAGGTATCAATTCCCATCCATCAAGGCTTGACTTTTTTTGATATTGAATTAATTATTAAAACAATCAAATCAGGATGGTAAAACAAAAAATTTTAGTTTTGGGAAAAGATAATTTTTTAGGAAAAAATATTCTTTCTCAACTTAATGTTAATGATTATGAAATATTTTCTACAACTCAAGATGAGCTTAACCTATTAAACCTTTCGGGGGTAGATAATTATCTTGCGCAAACAAAACCAGACGTCATATTTAATTCTTCAGCACATGTTGGGGGCCTACATTATGTCTCCTCTTATCCCGCAGATGTTTTTTATGATAATGCCCTAATGACTTTAAATCTTTATCAAGCTGTATTGAAAACTTATCCGGTGGCAAAAATTATTAATGCTCTTGCAAATTGCTCCTACCCTGGGGATGCGGACATTCAAAAGGAGAGTGAATGGTTTAACGGCTCTGTGCATGAATCAGTTGCAGCCTATGGAAATGTTAAAAAATTAATATATATCACTTCGTTTTGCTATAAACAACAATATGGAATAAAGTCA
>CAZFVS010000025.1:0-10419 GCA_964522265.1 uncultured Gammaproteobacteria bacterium
ATCCGCTGCAATTTATACCAACACCTTGTCCTGATGCTCTGGCCGAGAAATTTCCATTCACAACCGGCTGTTCCGGGTTAGAAAATTGGAACGATTCAACAAAAGATGCCGTTACTCCGCTTTCTGATATATTTGCTTTGATTTGAGCCTGTCCTGATGAGTTGATAGGAGCGCTGTATCCTCCGCGGATAACAACAGTATTATTCCTGACGGAAAACTGGTCAGGCGCGGTTCCTGCTGCAAACCCGCCACAATTCCCGGAAGTTTGGGTAGTGTAGTTTCCATCCCAGGAAGCAGTTTTTGGTTGGATGACGGCTTTTCCGTTATTGTTATTATTTTTGGGTGTTTCAGCAGGCGGCGGGGGAGGCGGCAGTAAATTTTGCTCAGGACAACGGACGCCGGCATCGCCTCCGGCATAGCTTCCGCCGGAATATGTTAAAAGTTTCCAGCATTTTCCATTGGCTTTGGGCTGCCAGCAGGTATAACCGCTTTCAGTAGTGGGCAGACGGGTTTTTACTCCGCCAGTGTCCCCAATAGTCCCACCGCTTGCTGAACACGAGTCAAAAAATGCCTGTACAATTGGCGGGTTTTTTGCCTGTTCTCCTCCGGAAGTAATTCCAACCCCCCCGATTGGGTAACCTGCTTGTTCAAAATCTTTGCTTGCCTGCTGCCAGTTGTCCTGCCACTGCTCGGGCGCTTTTGCTTCCCCCACAGCATATCCAAGAGCAGATCTATAAACCCCTGAGACAATCTTTTGCATACCTGTAAGGCAGGTGCTTTTTATGCAGGGGTTTCTGCGTCCTGCTGCATATGCGGTAGGGAACTCTACAAGAGAAGGAGTTTTAGCATCGGAGAGGTTATCCAAAAAATGCTGCTGCAGCAAAAGTTTTGCAGCAATAAAGCGCATTGTTTGTCTATCCTTTCTTTGTATTGCACTGTCTCCAAATTGTTTGAGATCCCTGATTCTCTCAACGCTTTTTGTAAAAAATCCCAAAACCTGGTTATCTGTTAAAGCCAAAGAGAAAGAAGGAGGCTGGTCTGATACCTCGCTCCATTTTTTGTCTCCTGCAGTAGCAAGGATTATGTCTTCGCCCCAACCTTTTACGGTACTCTGGTAACTAAATAAAAGGGAGGGGATTTCATGAGTATTAATAGCATCTGCTGAATTGCCAAGTTCTTTATAAATCCTCTCTTTTGACCAGCCATAAGGATATCCGCGGTTGTTTTGGATATCATTTCCAACAACTCGTGTTAAAAATATAGGCGCCAATTCTTCCTGGATAGTATCAAGGGATGAAAGTGCATTGTTGTATTGGTAATCATTGATCCGATCTTTTATTACCAGTATCAGGATAATTACCGCTGAAACAGCAAGTATCGCTGCCCTGGGATGTTTGAATAAATACCAGAACAGGTTTTTCGCTCCGGTAAAAAGCGGTTTAAAAATGATTTTTACCATGAGTATAAACATCAGCAAAAGCGGGATAACCATGATCACTGTCACAAAGTTTTTTGCTCCTGTTGGAACAGTCGGTTCGGTGTTCAAATAAGCGATAAAACCGATTATTATCAGGAATATAATAAATTGGAGAATGAATTGGACGATTGGATTCTTAGGTTTTTTTGGTTCCTGGGCTTCTTTTTTATCGGGCTCAGCAGAATGAATCGGCTTTCCGCAGGAAGAGCAAAACTCTGCCTGGCCAGGGTTATTTTGACCGCAATGGGTACAGTACATATTCTTATATTAACATGTATTTGTATTAGGATATTGACTTCTACTGCAAAATTACCTACTCTGAAATAGATGGGTTGGATTAAATCTCACAAACTGGTGATAATTCTTTTTGGCGTTATTATTATACTTTTAGTGTATAACTCTGGTCCAGTTTATAACTCTAGTCCAAAAACTACATCCCCCCCATCCGGAACAAAATCAACTTCAACAAGACCGCAGGTTTTAAATTCGGCTCCGGCAGAGGATAGCTTTGGGCAAAGTCTTCCTGAACAAAACATGGTGGTTAAAGAATCAACAATCTCCATGTTGGTATCAGATGTGATCAGTGTAGAAAGCAAAATCATCTCCTACGCCAAAGAGTCGGGGGGATATATGGTGAATACCTCATATTCCAAGCAGGAAGATTCTCCTTTTGCCACTATTTCTGTCAGGGTTCCCACCGAACAGTTAGACCAAAGCCTTATCTTTATCAGGTCTTTAGGGGTTAAAGTGACAGATGAGAATATTGTGGGGACAGATGTTACCCAGGATTATACTGATATTGCAGCCCGTTTGAACACCCTGAAACAGGCAGAGAAAAAATTGCAGGAATTGCTTACGAAAGCCTCCGATGCTGAAGATATTTTAACAGCCCAAACAGACCTGTTGGATATCCAGCAGCAGATGGATGATTTAAACGGTCAAAAACAGGCTCTTGAACAAAATGCCAGGCTTACTAAAATCACGGTTTATATCTCAACTGATGAGCTGGCGCTACCTTATGCCCCCGAACATGCCTTCAGGCCTGACGTCATCTTTAAGAGTGCGGTTAGAAGCATGCTTTCTACCCTGCAGTTTTTGGGAGAACTATTCATCTGGTTGGTGGTCTACTCACCCCTGATAGCCATTGGGGTAGTAATATACCGTCTTATCAAAAAATTTAAGAATAGGAAAAAGACTCCGGCTGCATGATTTTAGAGATACATCATCTCAAGATTTTTTCTAGGCTTTCTATCTTCGCCAAATTTATAATCTTGGCCAGCAGCCTTTTTGCAATTTTAGCAGTTATTGTGCTTTTTGTTTCGAATATTATTATCCGGAACTCTTTTATCGATCGTTCGAAATCAGCCGTTGCCAGTGTCATTCAATTTGAGGCCAGGGATTTGCGGGCGGAAGATTTTTCTTTAAAAGATCCTGATCATGCCAAAATAGTTTTTAATAGCCTTTACGAAAAAGTTAGATCATCAGAAATTCTGAGGATTAAAGTTTGGGATTATTCCGCTAAAATAATTTTTTCTGATGATGAGTCAATTATTGGTCAGCGTTTCCCCGATAACAACGAATTTAAAGAGGCATTAAAGGGAAAGATAGTTACGGAACTTGGGCAAAAAACAAAAGCGGAAAATATCTCCGAGCAGGGTTATGAGCAGTTGCTGGAAGTATATGTACCGATCACTTTTAAAGGCGAGAACGTGCCTTCCGGCGTTATTGAGGCCTATTTTAAACTGGATGGTGTTAATGAACGCATTAAAGAAACGCAGATAATTCTTATTGTAACCATAATTACTTTTACTCTTGTGTCGATTGGTCTTCTTTTTCTCATATTTAAGCTAATCATTTACAAACAAATAGAGAAAATTAATCTGCAGGCAGTGGCGCTTGATGATGCCTCTGACCATGTGATCATCACAGACCCGGAAGGGGTTATTTTATATGTCAATAAAGCTGCAGAAATATTAACCGGATACTCAAAAAGCGAGATGATCGGCAACCGCCCGTCACTTTGGGGAAAACAGATGCCTAAGGAGTTTTATGAAAAGATGTGGAGAATAATTAAAACGGAAAAAAGGGATTTTAAGAATGAAATTAAAAACAGACGTAAAGATGGGACAGAGTATGATGCTGAAGTTAAGATATCACCAGTATTGGGTAGGAACAACAATATAGACTTTTTTGTGGGGATTGAGCGCGATATAACAAAAGAAAAGCAGGTTGACAGGGCCAAGACAGAATTTGTATCTCTGGCATCTCATCAATTGCGTACGCCCTTATCAACCATCAATTGGTATGCTGAGATGCTTTTGTCACCAGGTGGTAGTCCGTTGAGTCAGGGTCAAAAAACATATGTTATGGAAATAGCAGGTGCAAGCAAACGAATGGTAAAACTGGTAAATGCCCTGCTCGATATTTCTCACATTGAGTTTGGCACCTTTACCATTAAGCCGGAACCGGTTAATCCTAAAAAGATTACCGAAATGTGTTTAAAAGAACTTATGCCTGAAATTCTCAAAAAAAAGCTTAAATTAACTGTCAAATACGACGCTTCGCTGCCTGTTATCCAATCAGACCCTAAACTACTTGAGATAATATTAACCAACCTTTTAACAAATAGTATCAAATTCACGCCTGCGGGGGGGCGGATCAAGCTTTCTGTTGACAAAGGAAAATCTGATATAATAGTTACAGTTTCGGATACTGGTTTGGGGATTCCAAAAGAGGCGCAGGCACATGTATTTGAGAAACTGTTTCGTGCTGAAAATATTAAAAAAACCGATATTGATGGGACAGGATTGGGCTTGTATATTGTCAAAGCAATAGTTGACCAATTAGGTGGGAAGATCTGGTTTGAGTCATTCGCCCCGCCGGGAAGCAAAGGTACAACATTCTATGTTGTACTGCCTTATGACCAAAACAATATTAATAGTTGAAGATGACGCTTCACTAATGAGGGTTCTGACAGAAAAGTTGATTCTGGCAGGGTTCCATGTGCTGCAGGCAAAGGATGGGGAAGAAGGTTTCCGTACCGCTCAAGAAAAACATCCGGATCTAATTCTTCTTGATATTATTATGCCCGGGACGGATGGTATGGGAATGCTGAGATCGCTCAGGTATAAGTTTCCAACTAATGATACATGGGGCAAAACTGTCCCGGTAATTTTACTCACCAATGTAGATACACCGGAAACGATGTCAGAAGCATTAAAGAAGGGGGTTCTCTATTTGGTCAAATCTGATGTGACGCTCGATCAGGTAGTTGAGGCGGTTAAAGAAAAACTGTCCATACCTCTCATCCCTCAGTCGCATATAGTGGAATAATTAACAATGGCAGGTAGAAAAAAAATTATCATTGCAGGTGCGGGTTTTGGCGGAGTGAGAGCTGCTTTGAGCCTTTCCCGATATAAAGAATTAGACATTCAACTTATAAATGATGGTCCCTATCACCTTTTTCATGCAGATTTATACAAAGTGGCAACGGCAGCGCTGCCCAATGAAACAAAGCTGGAATTTAAAAATCTGGCAGGTTCGGTCAATATTCCATTGCAGCAAATATTTAAAAGTTCAGATGTTGAATTGTTGATTGATCGTATCACTGAAGTTGACTTGCCAAATCAAAAAGTTAAAACAATCAATAAGGATTTAGACTATGATTTTTTAGTTTTAAGTCTGGGGAGTTTGACGAATTATTATGATGTCCAGGGTGCTAAAGATTTTTCACATCCTTTAAAAACCGTGGAAGACGCTTTGAATTTACGCAATGATATTGAAGAGTTGGTAACCCACAGCAAAAATCCGGTAGAAATTACCATCGCTGGGGGAGGGTTTACCGGGGTAGAGCTGGCAGGTGAATTACCTCAATTTTTAAAGAGTTTACCGAAAAGCGGTAAGGAAGCTATAAATATTACAATAATTGAAGGATCGCCAAATATATTGTCGGGAATGCCAATCTGGGCGCAGAAAAAAGCTGCCCAAAGATTAAAAAACTTAAGAGTTCAAATTCTTACAGACAAGTTAATAGAAAAAGTAGAAGATCATAATATAGTTTTCCAGGATGGAAGCAGCCGGCAATTTGATTATCTGGTTTGGACAACAGGTGTCAAGGGTGAAAATCTGGAAGGAAGAATTAAAGGAGTAGAATTAAATAAAAAAGGACAGATATCTGTTAAACAAGACTTAAGTTTAGAAAAATTTCCAAATGTATTTGTCATAGGGGATTTGGCAGAATGTATGGACCTGAAGCGTGGATGTCCGATTTCATCAACCGCTTGGGCGGCAATCAGTCAAGGTGATTTGGCAGCTAAAAATATAAATTATAAAATAAATAATTTATCGACAAAATATTATATAGCCACCAACCCAGTATTTATTGTGCCGGTTGGTGAAAGATACGCGCTTTCCAATAATCAGGGCTTAAAAATTTCAGGATTTTTAGGCTGGATTTTAAAAAGACTAACTTCCCTCCGGTATTTTATTTCTATACTTCCGTTACCAAATGCAGTATCATTATGGTGGAAGGGGGTGAGGATTTATGAATGAACGTAGTTCTTCTACGAATAGAGGACTATTAGTGGTATTGCTGGCAATAGATTTTATCTGGCTTAGAAGCAGCTGGGGGAAGCTTTCAGGAGGCCAATTTGTGGGCAATCTAGGTACCACACTGACAAAGTTTACATCAGCCAACCCATACCCTTTTGTTAAAGATTTTTTAACAAATACAGCGATTCCCAATGCCCAAACTTTTGGTTTATTAACCATGTGGGGTGAAGTCTTTGTGGCAGTGTCACTGTTTGTCTCTTTAATCTATTTTCTTATGTCACGTAAAGATAATAAATTAATGTTATTACTGCTGGCAATGGGTCTTCTGGGGGGAATGTTTTTAAATAAAGTCTTTTGGTGGGCGGCGGGATATACCAGCCCTTCAACCGAAAGCCTGAATTTACTGATGTTTTTAATAGAGGCGATTGGGTTAATTTATGCCCTGAAACTGTTGATCAAAAAATAGGATTAATAGAGGAGTTAAGTATATACTTTGAGTAAAGTCACAATGCTGTTGTCCTAAGCTCATCGAAGGTATAAAATTTGCTGATGAGTATTAGATTTTCTGATTATGCCAAATTTCAGTTAAGAAAATGCAGAATATCCCAAAAGAAAACTTTAGAAATTGTCAGAAATCCTCAGGAAATTAGGTTAAGTTACAAATCCAGGCAATTGCGGCGCAAGTTAATTGGTGATAAAATACGGTTATGGTCATTGATTGGACACATATTTATAAAAAATACAAAGGGCTTTGGGCGGCTTTAAAAGATGATGAAGTTACTGTTATTTCTTCTGGTAAGAACCTGGAAGATACTTCCAAGAAAGCAAAAAATAAGGATTTTGATAATCCAATATATTTTAAAGTACCAAAAAAATTAACTTACTTTGTAGGTGCCACAATATAAATCAGTTGTGAGATTTCCTTACCGCAAAATTAATCTTCAAAACCCATTCAACTCAAAGAAATTTATTTAATGTTAATTTTGATCTAAGAAATAAGATCATTGAGATAGTCTAATCTGGATAATATTTCTCAAAAACCCTAAAATTTGCATCAAAAATTAAGAGTAGTGTTGTAGTAGTTTTTTTAACGTTTTAAGTAGTGGTCCGCGCCAATCGGCTCTTAGTTGAGCTTTGATCAGTCTCATTTAATCTTAATGGTATACTAAAGGTATGCCCAAGAAAATCCCACTGTTTATTCTTTCCATTAGCCTTTGTTTAGGAGCGGGGATAATGGGATCATTTTTTACAGTTTCTGCAATTCCTGATTGGTATGCCACTTTAAACAAACCCTTCTTTTCACCACCAAACTGGATTTTCGGACCAGTCTGGACGATTCTTTATATTTTAATGGGATATTCTTTATATCTGGTTTGGGTAAAACATAAAGTCCCAACTGTTTTCTGGGTTCAGCTTATTTTAAACGCTGCTTGGTCAATAATATTTTTCGGCATAAAAAATCCTGTCTTAGCTTTAGTGGATATTACGGCTCTTTGGATAGCAATTGTTTTAACAATTAAAACTTTTTATAAAATAAACAAAGTAGCTGGAAACTTGCTCATCCCTTATCTTCTTTGGGTCAGTTTTGCTGCATTTTTAAACTACAATATTTGGATTTTAAATAAATAATTTTTCCAAGAAATGTTACAGTTAAGGTAATGTCCCAAAAAGCCACGTCTGCCGGCCCGCTCCGCCGCGAGGCGAGCAGGCAGGGATTTGTACGATTAATTTTATTACTTTTTATTATTGCTATTGTCTTGTTTGTGCTGATCGCTGGAATTAGCCAGATAGTTCCTGATAAGCCACCGAGCGATTTTTTAATCACCAAAAACTTTGTTGATATGACCCAAGTGGATGGTTTTTCTAAACTAAGAAGCTGCGAAGGGCATAGAAACATGCCTCAATATACGGATGAACCAAACAGCAATTTTAAACACTACATGTATTTCAATATTGAGCGCATTCCCCACAGCAATAATCAGATAAAAATATTCGCCCCATTTGACGGATATATAGTTCATCCCTTAAGTCAGGGAATTACCATGGTTCCTCTATCGACCCGTTTTCCTTGGTGGCCTTTTAATTATTGGAGATTTAATGTCGAACCAGCTCATACTCTGCCCAAATTCAATTGGGTTATTAATAAAGTTAAAGCCGGCGAACTGATTGGCTATTTTAACGATGATCGTTTGGGCCTCGCCGAGAAAGATGCACCCATTGTTTTAGACCTTATTGCCGGCGTTACTGCGATTCCGCCGCATTTTAAAGACGGCAATGGCGAACCATGGAAAAAGATGGACTCTGTGTTTCGTTACATGTCTGATGAAGTTTTTGAGGAATACAAAAGGGTTATCCCGGGAGTAACAAGCCGCGAGGATTTTATTATTCCGAGGCAGTGGCGTGAAAAGCATCCATGCAAATATCGGATAGAGGGAGGTCCTTACTTTGACGGCGGTCGTCCTGAGGATCGGCCGCTTGAAGAACAGAGAGTTTTTATCGGAGCAGGGATAAACGATTTAGAAAAGATCATACGAAAAGGCAAAAAATTACCGGATTCTTATGTATGCCCGGATAGCACAGATTATCGTGCCGGACTGCCGTCAATGGTTGTTAAAGACGGTGTTAAGAGAGAGGTTGGGAAAGACGAACAGGATTGGATTTCCGAAAATTGTAAATTTTGAAGCTACGATTAAAGCTGGCAGCTGGTTGAATTGTGGGTAGGTTTATAGTATATTACTATTATGATTGATAGGGTATGTGAATTTGTGTTTGGTAACCACAGAAAAATGGAGCAAAATGCAGCTCGCTATTTAGATTCTGAATTAAGAATACAAAAAAGGGGGATACAAAGGTTTGGTGGATTTGTCTATGTATCTTCGGGGCTTTCAATAGGAGCATTAATTTGGTCGATAGTATCAAAAGGAGCTGGAAGCGGTTTAGAATTTGATGGTTTTTTAATAGCTGCGGCCAGCCTTACATATTTAGTGACAGATCAAAGGATTGAAAATACAATTGAGGCAATCAATACGATTTCTGGAACAGGAAGAAGAAAGACAGCTTTTCAGAAACCGGTAAATGTAAGTTAAATGAAAGGTGAACAAGATATTCATGTAAGTTCTGACAAGGTAAGAATTTTGCCTCCAGTTAGTGTGGAGCTTTTTCTCACCTCACTGGAGCAGGTAAACAGTTTACCGCTTGAGGTAGTCAGTGACCACAGATTAATTGAGCAAGTGGCAATAAGGAGCAATCTTCATAGATTGTTCGATCGCATTTTTGAGTCCATTCAGGATCCCAGTATCAATATTGACCAAGTGGTTAAAAAAGGATTAATCGAAGAATCTGTTGTTGTACGGTTATGGGATGGAGTGTCCAACTTGCTCAAACAGGATGAAAACAATGCCAGGCTTTTGCTTTATCTGCCTTTTGAGATTCTACCGGATTTAAGTAACCAGGCTTTTATGCTGCCAAATATGACTGCTTCAGGGCAAAGACTGGCAGATTTATATCGGGATGCATGGGTTAGGTTGCTTCATGAAACTGAACCCCGAGCGAACTTTGTTGATGGAGATATTCTGGAGCCCGGACTTGGGCAGCCTGAAAGAATTAGTAAGGCAGGCCACATTACCCCGGAACTTCTTGCAAGGAAAATGATAAAAACTGATAATGTCCTTCTGCTGCTGGAGTCGATCGTTAACAGAGAATCGTTAAAATCTCTTGCGCAGGGGGTAATGGTATCGGGCGATCGAGGACTCATTTGTGGTGCAGATTGGGATAAAGCAAAGGAGATTATTGACAAAAAAATTGGGGCTTTGGATCTTTTACACAAAAAGGGAGAGAGTTTCAAAGATCCTAGCTCAAATATAATCAGTCCAGAGAGAGCAAGATGGCTTAGAAAAGAAGAAGAGGAAGAGAGAGAAGATTTAGAGGCAGATCGGTTATCCCAAAAAATAGTTAACAGATCGGATTTAGAGGAGCTTGCTGATCAGAGTAAGTTGGGAAGAGTAATGATACTAGCTATTTTTAAAGCAGGTAAGCGTTTAGTTCAATTGGATCGTACAAAAATAAGAGAGTTTGCCTCGGCGGAAAAAATTATTCAGAAAACTTGGGAATCAAGCGATTTTGCCTTAAAAAACGTAATAACTTCCGGTTTGAATCAATGGGTAAGGTTGGGAATCGTGGATAATGCATTCTTACAAAAATTGGGAATCAAATTGACTGATTTATCATCTCCGCTTCCGTTTGATAAGAAAGAACTCTCTGATGAATTCAAAAATTTAGTTGCAGCAGCAGTTAAAATCAGATCTCACCCGTTTTTGTCCAAGGCCTTGTATTCGGGATTTTTGGTATTTGGATCCAGGCTTAAAGGTTATGCGGACTTAAATGCCGACTTG
>CAZFVS010000025.1:10430-12651 GCA_964522265.1 uncultured Gammaproteobacteria bacterium
CCCTAAAAAGAGAAATGCCTGAAATTCCCAACATTGATAAATTTCTTGAGTATTGGACAACTATCGAAGATGGAAAATTAGTATTTGGGAATATAGAGGAGGGTACCAGAACATTTGTTGGGGAATCGGCAATACATTTTTTTATGGGAGGAGCTTGGATCGTCGGAGAATCAGAAATTATTAAGCTTCGCAGCAATATGCTTGAAAGATTTCTAGATTTGTCCCGCTTTGGTGATACAAAAGCGCAGATTAGGAGACAATTTCTTGGCCAAATTGAGCTGGACGTCCTGCAATATAGGTTAATGCACAAAGGATATAGGAAATTTTATCCGCAAATTGTTAGAGAGAGGACTTGGAATTCGGATTTGATCGATCTCAAAAGCGATTTTTGGGATTCGGGATACAGACGGGTTGCAACTAAGTTATTTCTAAGCCGGGTTTTCCTGCCGGATCTGTCCTGATATTATTTCTCTTTTTCCAGCACTTTTTTCCACGCGGGAAGGAAATGTCTGTCCTGGATTTTTGGTCCATAAGCCACACCCACAATCGGCATTTCCAGTTTTTGTGTTACATATTGCAAAAAGACTTGTTCCAAATTTTGGCCTTGAGAGGATGTAAGAATTGTGACTATTGGATGGCACTCATTTAAAAGTTGAGTAAGCCGGAATTGGTGCTTGTAGTGCGCCAGGTTGTCAGTATCAGAATGCACTTTTATTCCAATGATTTTATCTGCCGCTAAATCAAAATATTCATCCAGGTTTGTCTCGCTGCCTCGGTATTCGTAAGCCTCAACCACCTTCCAATCCTTTCTCCCCGGTAAAACATCCATGTAGCTTACCAACAAACCATCAAATGCCTTGCTTTTGCTTGCAAAAGCAAGGGAAAATTTTAGAGCTACGACATCAAAATACCCGGTTCTAAATTCTCCCAACCAGTCATTTGCAGCATTATTGTGTGTTTCTGTCAGTTGCTTTGTAAGCTTCGAATCAGAGCTTACTAAGGGTCCTGCGCCGTGTCTTGTCAGGTAACTTCTGACAACCCCCAGTCTAATAATTTTACCGCTGTAATTGTGGCTTCTCAGTGTATCTAATACATCTCCTGAGGTTGGATCAATCTGAGTTACGTGGGGAACAAAACCATACTGTGGGTGGTGGAGTGCTCCATGGGAAACTTCATTGACTATGGACCCGTCCTTTTTGAGTAATTCATCTAAATAATCATCTCCGGTAATTTTTATCAGATCCGAAGCATACACAAAAGCATCTGCTACAAGACTGACAAGATCTTTATCTCTCAACACGCTCATTTCGGAATAAATCCTATCTGGAGGAGCTCCTTCATAAGAAGCCAGTAACTCTTGCGCCGCTCTAAGTTTTGCCAGCCTAATATTTTCTACTTTTCTTAAGATTGTTTTCCTATCGCTAAATTCACCTGCCCTTATTGCAAGTTCTGGGTTGTCTGAATCTATAACCGCTTCACCAACACCTTTTCCAATCGTGCCTTTTTTATTCAGTCCGCGCAGTACCTCACGGGTTCTGCTAATCCCTGAGTGAAACGGGGTAGTTACCAGACAGTTTTCATCAATAAATATATGGTCCAGAGGGTTTGGAACTCCGAGTTTTTCCAATTCTAGCGCTTCCTGGAAAAGTTCGACTGGGCTTATAACCATGTGTTTAAGATAAGTATTTGCCCCTTCAAATACTCCTGCCCCGAAATGGCTAAGTGCCATCTCGCGTCCGCCGTCTGCAATAATATGATGTCCGCCTTGCCAACCGCCCGAGCGCCACACAGTATGGGCGCTGAGTTCTCGGACAAGTGCTTGGACAGTATTTCCTTTTGATTCTTCTCCAAGTGCCAGACCATTAACTACGGCAAAATATCTTTCGGTTCCCATAATTTTCCCTTTCGTCCTGAGCGTAGCCAAAATATACTTGGCGAACCGAAGGACTCATCAGTTCCGGTACACACCGGAATAGGGTAGGGCAGGTTGAGCTTTTCAGCCAACCTGCCCGCTAGCTCACTTTTTGGGTGAGCGGTGAAGAGTGTTACCGCGCTAGCTCTCTGGCCCCCAGCTGTCGCCACGGACCAGCGCCGGATCCCTTCGCGGTTGTCGGGATCCACCCGGCGCTCTGCTTGGACTGTGTCCAAGCTTGTCCCAAGGGATGGGAACCCCAAGGGTGAACATTGCGCTCAGATACGAGAGCTCGTCGTTGCCGGCAGC
>CAZFVS010000026.1:0-12577 GCA_964522265.1 uncultured Gammaproteobacteria bacterium
ATCTTAAGAGTGAAATCAAAAGCGGAGAGATCATAAAAAAGGGTTTTTCCGGAAAGATAGCTGAAAAAATTATGTCCGGCCTTGAGGAGTTGTCAGGCAGGGGCGGAAGGATGCTTTTGCCTTATGCTTCAGCCCAAGCGCAAAGGATTTTGGCGTACCTGCAAAAAAGCCCTTTGGTTTTGCAGGCAGATCCATTGGGCAGTTTAAGAAGGCAGGTTGCCACAATTGGCGATTTGGATTTTTCTGTATCTTCGAATGAACCTAAAAAAGTTGTGGATTATTTTATCAAAATGCCCGGGGTGAGCCGAATCATAGATCATGGGACAAATAAGGCTTCTGTGGTTTTAAATTCAGGTTTGCAGGCTGATTTGTTGGTAGGGGAACCTGGAAGCTATGGGGCTCTACTGCAGCATTTTACAGGTAGTAAAAACCACAATATACATTTGAGAAGTATTGCAAATACAAAAGGATATTCTTTGAGTGAGTATGGGCTAAAAAAAGTCAAAAGTCAAAAGTCAAAAGTCAAAAATGGGGAAGTTTTGCCTTGCAAAACTGAAGATGATTTGTATGGGATACTTGGGATGGAGGCGCCACCTCCTGAGATTAGGGAAGATACAGGGGAGATTGAAGCAGCCATCGCCCAAAAACTGCCAAAGCTGGTTGGGTTTAAAGATATCAAAGGGGATTTGCATACCCATTCAAACTTTCCCATGGTTAGCCCTTCACATGGGCCAGGTGCAAATTCCATAGATGAGATTATAACCAAAGCAAGAGCGTTAGGATATGGATATATTGGCATTTCAGACCACCCGCCAGGTTTCAGAACTACTACCAAGGATCAAATTGTTAAAATTCTGGAAAAGAGGACAAAAGTTATCCAAAATCTTAAAAAGAGCCTGCCTGCCGACCTGCCTGACGGCAGTCAGGGTAGGCAGGGTACAAAAAGTATTCGGGTACTTAATGGCCTCGAAATAGATATTTTGGGAAACGGCAATTTGAGTATTCCAGATGAAGTTTTAAAAACTTTGGATTATGTAATAGCCGGAATTCACTCTGGGCACAGGGATAGTAAAGAGCAAATCACTAAAAGATTGTTAAAAGCCCTAGAGAATCCTTATGTTGATATAATTTCCCATCCGACGAACAGGTTACTCAATGAAAGAGAATCTTCTGAAGCTGATTGGGAAGAGATTTTTAAATATGCTGCAAAAAATAGGAAATTACTCGAAATCAATGCATATCCGAACAGGTTGGATTTACGGGATGATCTGGTAAGGCAGGCCTTAAGTTTTGGATGTAAGTTTATTATTAATACGGATGCACATGAAGTTTCGCAGATAGAAAATATGAAATTTGGAGTTTCAGTTGCCAGGCGTGGCTGGGCAGAAGGAAAAGATATTGTAAATACTTGGGGATGGACAAAATTTGCAAAATGGTTTAATATTAAAACATGATTACTTGGATAATACTTGGGATATTAGCAGTAATTTTATTTTGGCTGCTTGGAACCTATAACAGCCTGGTGACTCTCCGAAATAGGGTAAGGGAAGCATGGAGCCAGATTGATGTGCAGCTTAAGAGACGCTCTTCACTGATCCCCAACCTGGTTGAAACAGTTAAAGGCTATGCCAAGCATGAAAAAGAGGTTTTTGAGAAGGTAACTGCAGCCAGAAGCGCTTTAGTGGGAGCTACAACCAAGGGTGACAAAGCAGCTGCAAATGATATGTTGACAGGAGCTTTAAAATCCCTTTTTGCTGTGGCAGAGGCTTATCCGGACCTTAAAGCTTCAGAAAATTTTAAACAGCTACAGGAGGAATTGTCTGATACAGAGACCAAGGTTGCAGCCTCCAGGCAATTTTATAACACCAATGTTTTGGATTTAAATAATTCTTTAGAAACAGTCCCTTCCTCTTTTGTAGGATCATTGTTTGGTTTTACAAAAGAAGAGTTTTTCAAGGCCTCTGAAGAAGAAAAAAAAGACGTGGAAGTTAAGTTTTGAATGAATAATGAATAATGAATAAGGAAGAAGCACGCCAAATTCTTGATAGTTATTGGAATTATTGTGATGTTTTAGCTTTGGCTGTAGCACAGACTAAAAGTGAAAAATTTGATGCTAATCCAGCAAAATGGCATCAACTGGTATCTGATTTTAAAGATAAAACCAGAGACACTGCCCCTGAACTTTTAAAAGGGGTATTTTTTGACAGACGTCCCGGATCCTTCCCTTACAGTGATCAGGTGGAACAGTTCTTTTTTGTAATGGGACTGGCTGAGCAGGTAACTATCTCTTCTCCAGTCTACGATGAATATGAAATGTCTGAAAAGGCAAAGAAAAGTATTGTTGGAGGTAAGAGCCCTCAATTAAATCAATATGCAGATATCATCGCTGAATTTGCAAAAACTATGGATCAGACTTTAGGTAGGTGTTGAATTTTAAGGAAGTGAATTTATGAGTCAAGAATATGATATTGAAATATTACGGGATAAAGACGGAAAACCACTGGTTAGAAGGGTTGAGGCCACATTAAGTGAATCTATGACTCGTGATGAGTTGCGGGAAGCAAATAAAGACTGGTTTGCAAAAATGGAACGAATGCTTGGAAAAGAGATAGCGGAAGAATTATTTGAAGCATACCTAGACGGGATAGATAAGGCAACAAAGCTTTCTCAAAGCAATCCGTAAGTATAACCTGGAGCACTACAATCCAAAGTGACTACTTATGTGATAAAATATCTTCATGGCAAATGTGAATACTGCATGGGATCAGGTATCTTCAAATACATTTAAAACCTGGGTGATTATGTTTTTGTTTACCGTTTTTGCTGTGGGGGTGGTTTATGTGATTGTTACGGCATGGCTTGGGCCTGATGTTGACGGCTTAGGGATTGTTGGAATCGCATTTATTGTTGCGGGACTGATGAACTTTGTCTCCTATTTTTGGTCGGATAAGATTGTGCTGGGAATTTCCGGAGCAAAGCCGGTGGATGAAAAATCCAACAAGCAGTTATACAGGTTAGTGGAAAACCTTTGTATTGCAGGAGGACTCCCAACCCCTAAAATTTATACCCTTGACGACAGCGCCCCGAACGCTTTTGCAACCGGCAGGGATCCTAAACACGCCGCCATCTGTTTTACAACAGGAATTCTGCAAAAACTCAACAAACAGGAATTGGAAGGAGTGACAGCCCATGAGCTCTCCCATGTTGGCAACAGGGATACACTGGTTATGAGTGTAGTTTCAGTTTTGGTTGGGACAATTGCCCTCTTGTCTGATTGGTTTTTGCGCTCGCTCTGGTATGGTGGAAGGAACAGGGATAATGACAGTAAGGGAAGTGCAATCTTCATGGTTCTGGCACTTGTTGCGGCGATTTTAGCGCCAATTGTGGCAACGCTGATTCAACTTGCAGTTTCCAGAAGAAGGGAATTTTTGGCTGATGCTTCAGGTGTGCTTTTAACACGGTATCCGCAGGGATTGGCAGATGCACTGGTTAAAATCTCCTCAGATAAAGAACCACTGGAGGCAGCAAACAGGGGAACAGCCCACCTTTATATTATTAATCCACTAAAAGGTAAGGATGCTGTTGGGTGGTTTGCCGGTCTTTTTAACACCCACCCGCCAATTCAAGCCAGAATTAAGGCTTTACAGGAGATGGAAGGGAAAATATAATTTAAATATGTCAGAGAGGTTAATAGCAGATTTGGTAAGAAATCCTAAGCGTAGAATCGGAAAGCTCGATGTGGCATATGATCTGTATAGTGGTAAATATGAAAGTATAGGTTTTCTTTGGTTGGAACCTTCGCAGTATAAAATATCTTTAAGAGCTGCTCTGAATTTTTCCGTGCTGGATGACGAGGTGTTAAAAACTTTGCCAACGTCCATTTTGAAGGACCGCAACAGGATAAATGATGTGGACTTAGAAAATATCCATGAGTTTACCAGAGTCTGTTTATTTGTAAATCATGGAGCAGGGGCCGATGATATGTTCGAAGATGATCTTAAGAATCCATCGGCAAAAAAAACTTATTACAACATGCTAACTCAAGATCAGATATCTTTCGCCAGATTCGATGTGGATATTAATAAGGGTCCGACCAGATTGAAATATACAGTGACTGCTTCTAACCCTGAAGTTGTATCAGAACCAATAAACATGGATTTTTTAAACCTGAAAATCCCTTTAGCGTATGGTTTTGGCGACCATTTAGCAGGATGGGTATGGGATCATCAAAAAATAGACTCTGAGATTGAGAAAGAACAGTTTATGAATTACCTTCAAAAGCTGATAAAAAACTACATTAAAATACGTTAATTTTCTAAAATCCTTTTCTATTAACACGTAACTCATTCTGCTGTATAATCCAAGCATGTACCTTACCAGTGACCAGGTGAAACATGTTGCAAAATTGGCAAACCTTCCTCTTTCTGAAAAAGAAGAAGAGGTTTATGTAAAGCAGTTGTCTGCAGTTTTAGAATATATTGATCAGCTAAGTAGAGTTGATACAAATGGAGTTGAGCCCACCTATAATGTTTCAGGAAATGTAAATGTAACTGCCATAGATGATGCAAAAGACAGTCTTTCCCAAAAAGAGGCTTTAGCAAATTCTGATAGGACAAAAAATGGTTTCTTTGTGACAAAAGGAGTGTTTGAGGAAGAATAATGGCTGATATTACATCATTAACATTAACTAAAACAATAAAAGCTCTTGAGAGAAAAGAATTTTCTGAGGAAGAGCTTAATTTGGCGTATCGAAAAAGAATTGCTAAATTAAACGATAAACTAAATGTCTACTTAGATATTCAAGAAACCAGAAAAGGAATTCCTGTTGCGATTAAGGATTTAATCTCTACAAAGGGGATTAGAACTTCTGCTGGATCAAAGATTATAGAAAATTACAAACCTCCATATAATGCCACAGTGATAAATAAGCTGATCGCAAATGGCGTGTCACTGATTGGTAAAACCAATCAGGATGAGTTTGCTATGGGTTCATCCGGTGAAAATTCAGCCTTTGGACCAACCTTAAACCCCTGGAATACAAAAAAAGTTCCTGGAGGCTCTTCTTCCGGTTCTGTCGCCGCAGTAGCTGCTGATTTAGCAGTTTTTGCATTGGGGACAGATACAGGTGGATCTATCAGGCAGCCTGCATCACTTTGTGGAGTGGTAGGTTTGAAACCTTCTTATGGCAGGGTTTCCAGATATGGTGCAATTGCTATGTCTTCATCATTGGATCAAATTGGACCAATTACTAAATCTGTGGAGGATGCAGCAAAAGTTTTGGAATGGATATCCGGACCAGATGGATATGATAGCAACTGCCTGAAAGAACCATTTAAGATTGCTTCGCCACTTTTTGGTCTCGCAATGACGTCATTGCGAGGAGGGTCTGCAGACCCGACGCGGCAATCTCTAAAAGGTTTAAAAGTGGGAGTTCCAAAGGAATATTTTGGAAAGGGGTTGGAACCCGGAGTGGAGAAAGTAATTAAAGAAGCAATCAAAAGATTAGAGGAATTGGGGGCTGAAATAATGGAAGTTTCTCTGCCACATAGTGAGTATGCTTTGGCTGTTTATTACATCATTATGTCTTCTGAAGTATCCTCGAACCTTGCCAGATTTGATGGTATTAGATTTGGTTTAACCAGAGATAAATTTGGCGCAGAATCTAAACGCAGAATAATGCTCGGGACTTATGCGTTGTCTTCCGGTTACTACGATGCTTATTTTAAAAAGGCTGCCCAAGTCAGGACTTTAATAATTAAAGACTTTGCAAACGCTTTCGACCCTTCGACAAGCTCAGGGTGTGATGTGATTGTTGGACCTGTGTCTCCAACTGTGGCTTGGAATCTGGAAGAAAAAACTGACGACCCGCTTTCAATGTATCTATCTGATATCTACACGGTGCCAGCCAATTTAGCAGGGATTTGCGGGTTGTCTGTGCCTTGCGGGTTTTCTGAAGGTCTGCCTGTAGGATTGCAAATCTTAGGCAAACAATTTGATGAAGCTACTATTTTTAAGGTTGGTTATGCTCTTGAGCAGGCAACCCAGTGGCATTTGAGAAAGCCGAAATTAGATTTATGAATAATTACCAGCCAGTAATTGGACTTGAGATCCATGTTGAGTTAAATACTAAAACCAAAATGTTTTGCAGGTGCAGCGCAGACTACTTTGGCAAAGAACCCAATTCACAGACTTGTCCTGTTTGTTTAGGGCTTCCTGGAGCACTGCCATATATCAACGAAGAGGCAATTAATAAATGCATCCAAATTGGTTTGGCATTGGGTTGTAAAATAAATGCAGTCAGCTACTTCGAGAGAAAAAATTATTTTTACCCGGATTTGCCAAAAGGTTATCAGATCTCCCAGTTAGTACTGCCGATTGCAGTAGGTGGTGAAATAGAGGTGAAAAACGACAAGGGGGTGAAAACTAAAGTAAGGATTAACAGAGCCCATCAGGAAGAAGACACCGGAAAACTATCACACCTCGGAGGTGTAACATTAATCGATTTTAATCGATCAGGAGTGCCCTTGGTGGAAATAGTGACTGAGCCTGATTTTACAGATTCTTCCCAAATAAAAGATTATGCCAAAAAACTGCAGCAAATCTTTAGATATTTAGGAGTATCTGGGGCAGATATGGAGAAAGGTCAGATGAGACTTGAAGCAAATGTATCAGTCAGGAAGGTAGTTCCCGGCTCTCCGGAGCAGTACATTACAAATGAGGAACTGCCAGCGTATCGGGTGGAGCTGAAAAATATTAACAGTTTTAGGTTTATGGTGAATGCCGTAGAGTATGAGATTAAGAGGCAGGTTGAAGAATTAGAGCAGGGTCTGACCCTCAAACAAGAAACAAGAGGTTGGAACGCACAAAAGCAGGAAACATTTTTACAAAGGAGTAAAGAGGAAGCACAGGAATACAGGTATTTTCCGGAACCTGATCTGCCGCAGCTGCATTTAGAAGAATCAAAAATCAAGGAGTTAGAGTTAAGGATGCCTGAGTTGCCATGGGAAAAAGAACAAAGGTTTGTTAAAGATTTTGGTATTAAAGAGGCGGATGCGAAAATCTTGATAGAGTCTGAAGGGATCGCTGATTTTTTTGAGGAAGCAGTAAAATATGGGTCAAACAAAAATGTTGCTGCTCAAAAAATTGCAAACTATATCATTAACCAAAAAGTTGATCTGGTAGATTCCTCGCTTGAGCAGGTGGTGGATGATATTACAGCCAAAGATTCTGGGGTGATAGCGGATAAGGATGTGTTAAGGGGTTTTGCAAAAGAAGTGATTAAGGAAAATCTCAAAGTTGTAAAGGATTATAAAAAGGGGAAGGAGTCAGCGCTAATGGTTTTAGTAGGAGGAATGATGAGAAAATCAGCTGGTAAAGCGAATGCTGTAAAGGCTAAAGAAATATTAGAAAAACTTCTCAAAGGGAATACATTTCCTACTTGAAACTCCAATTGCTTTTTTTGTTAAAATGACTGAAGTTAAATGAGCAAATTTGTCCATCTTCACACCCATACTGAATACTCACTTTTAGACGGGCTTTCCAAAATTCCCCAGTTGGTTAAAGCGGCAAAAGATTTAGGAATGGAGGCTTTAGCCATCACTGATCATGGGGTGATGTATGGAGCCATAGAGTTTTATAAAGCCTGCCAGGCGGCAGGGATAAAACCCATAATAGGTTGCGAGCTTTATGTTGCCAAAAGATCCCATAAAGATAAAGAAGGTAAGGTAGACACGGAACCTTACCATTTAACAGTTCTTACCAAAAACCTCCAAGGCTACAAAAATTTAATGAAACTTGTTTCTATATCGCACCTGGAGGGATTTTATTATAAACCAAGGGTTGATAAAAAACTGCTTGAGCAATTCCATGATGGTTTGATCTGTCTTTCAGGTTGTCCGGCTGGTGAGTTTATCAGAAGCAGTCAGGATTTAAAAAAGGCAGAAGAAACAGCCTTAAGTTATCTGCAGATTTTCGGGGAAGGAAATTATTATTTTGAACTCCAGAACCATTTTTACAGAAAACTTTTGAAAAACCCGAATTTGCAGGATATAGACAGGCAGGACTTGGAACAGATGGGCAATCTGCAGGAAATGACATGGAAAGCGGTAGGGGAGCTATCCAGAAAATTGGGCATTCCGAAAGTTGCCACCAACGACCTGCATTATATTAAGGAAGAAGATGCCGAAGCGCAGGATTGCCTGGTTTGTATCCAGACCGGAAAATTTCTGACAGATACGAACAGATTGAGAATGTTTAACACCCCAAATTTATACCTTAAATCAGCAGATGAAATGGCAGAGGCATTTGAAGATATCTCCGAAGCTTTAGAGTCTACAGTCAAAATAGCAGACAGCTGTGATCTGGAAATTTCTTTAGGAAAAGCCAGGTTCCCTATTTTCCAGGCTCCGGATGATAAAACATCTATTGACTACTTGAAGGAGCTAACTTACCAAAAAGCAGAGGAAAAATTGAAATTGACAGATACAATTAAAGAAAGACTGGATTATGAACTTGGTTTAATAGAGCTGAAAAATTATGCAGATTATTTTTTGGTGGTCAGTGATTTTATAAACTGGGCGCACGGGCGGGGAATTATCACCAACACCAGGGGATCTGCTGCGGCATCACTTGTTTTATACAGCCTGGGAGTGACAAATTTTAATCCTTTAGAATATTTTTTGCCTTTTGACAGGTTTTTAAATAAAGATCGGCCAACCCTGCCTGATATTGATGCAGATCTGGCAGACGACAGAAGGGATGAGATTATCCAATATGTTTCGGATAAATATGGAGAAGATAAGGTAGCTCATATTGTAACTTTTGGAACCATGATGGGAAGAGCTGCCATCAGAGATATCGGCAGAGTGATGGGGGTAGCATATGGAGAAGTTGACAGGATAGCAAAACTGGTCCCGCCGCCTCACCAGGGATTCCATAAACCCTTAAAAGATGCAGTTAAAGAAGTACCGGAGCTGGCCGACCTTTATAAAAATGATCCTAAATATCGAAGATTGCTGGATTTGGCGATTAAGGTGGAAAGCACGGTTAGGCATGCTTCAGTCCATGCTGCGGGTATTGTCATTTCACCTGAGCCTTTGACAAATTTTACCCCTCTGCAAAAAGAATCGAATGGAGATAAGGTGGTAACTCAATATGACATGTTTGCGGTTGAAGATGCAGGACTGGTTAAAATGGACTTTTTGGGAATCAGAAATTTGTCTATTTTAGGAAGAGCTGTTGAGTTTGTGGAAGCAGAAAGCGGGGTTAAAATTGATCTGGATAATATTCCGCTTGATAACCAGAGAACATACGAGCTTTTAAAAAGGGGAGAAACAATGGGGATTTTTCAGCTTTCAAGCGCCGGAATGACAAAATATTTAATTGACCTCCAGCCCAACAGTATCATGGATCTTTCAGCCATGGTGGCGCTCTACCGCCCAGGTCCTCTTGGTGCAATTCCTGACTATATTGCCAGAAAAAGAAGTCCCAAACTAGTTAAATATTTTGATCCCAGGATGGAGGAGTATATGCATCAGTCTTTGGGGCTTTTGGTTTATCAGGATGATGTTTTAAATACCGCAGTAAGGCTGGCGGGGTATTCATGGCAGGATGCGGACAAATTCAGAAAAGCGATGGGTAAGAAGATCCCTTCGGAGATGGCTAAACAAAAAGATAAGTTTGTTGAAGGTTGTGTAAAAAACGGGATGATTCAGTCTAAAGCAGAAGATTTATTTGAACTGATTGCCCCGTTCTCGGCCTATGGTTTTAATAAGGCTCATGCCGCATCTTATGCAATGATTGCTTACCAGACAGCCTATATGAAAGCAAATTACCCTGTTGAATTTATGGCGGCGGTTATGACTGCGGAGTATGGGGATACAGACAAGATTGCAGGAGCAATAGATGAGTGCAGAAGAATGGAGATTGTGGTTTTGCCTCCGGATATTAATTTTTCCAAGGTAGGTTTTACCCTGGAAAAATTAAAAAGTTTATCACAGGAGGATCTGGATAGGCAGCTGACAGAAGCCGGCAAGCAGAGCAAACAAGGGATACGTTTTGGTTTATCCGCGATCAAAAATGTCGGGATTTTAGCTATTGATTCAATACTCAAAGCCCGGGAGGGTGAACTATTCGAAAGCCTTTTTGACCTTTGCTCAAGAGTGGATACAAGGTTGGTAAACCGGAAAACCCTGGAGAGCCTAATTAAGGCTGGGGCTCTGGATTCATTCGGATCAAGAGCTGCTCAGCTTTTAGCTCTAGACCAATGTCTTGAGGAGGCCCACAAAAATGCTAAAGCTAAAATTTCAGGACAAACCTCTTTGTTTGGAAATGAGGAGCTTGGAATTGGGTCAAAAATAACCCTTCCCGAGGTGGAAGAGATGTCTGTTGATAAGCTTTTGGTATTTGAAAAAGAGCTTTTAGGTTTTTATCTGCATGAGCCGCCATATTTAGAAGACCTACGCAAAGCCATCTCTTTAGGAATAAGATTTTCGGATATTTCAGATGATGACATAAATCAAAAATTGACTTTGGGTGGAGTTGTTTCCGAAGTTAAGAAAGTCATTACTAAAAAATCCGCCCAGGAAATGGCTTTTGTGAGGTTGTCAGATGGGACAGGTGAGATTGAATGTGTTGTTTTCCCGACTATTTTTGCCCAAAATAAACAAATACTTGAAAAAGAGCAAGTGCTGGTTGTAAGAGGCAGGTTGGATAAACGGGATGAAGATTATGCATTAGTTGTTGAATCCCTGCAAAAATTTAACCCTGATGATGTTAGGGAGATGGAGATAGATATTCCCCCAAAAGCTGACGGGGATCTGCTCAAAGAGGTAAACCTGGTGTTAAGGCGATTTCCGGGCAGTTCCCCGATCGCCGTTTTAATTCCCAGCGGAAATGCGGTTAAAAAAATTAATTTATCTTTTACCATAAACCCCAGCACTGAACTTATCAAAAACATTGAATCAATCCTGGGTCCAAACTCAGTCCGCTTGATTTAGGAGCACGATAAGAGTATCATATATTTTTAACAGCTATGATTTTATTACAATTTAAAGATAAAAAAATTCATATTGGAGATGGTGTAAAAGTTAAAAGCACTATTCAAGAAGGCGGCAAAACCAGGATACAGACTTTCAACGGTTTGCTTATTGCCATTTCCGGTAAAGGAGATAATCGTACCTTTAAGGTACGCCATATAGGTCCGCAGGGTATAGGTGTGGAAAGAACCTGGCCTCTGAATGCCAAATCTTTAGTGGATGTGGAGACAGTCAAACCTGCCAAAAGAGTAAGAAGATCAAAGCTGTATTATCTTAGAGAGCTGACAGGCAGAATGGCAACCAGGGTTTAAGTTTAATTTTCAATGGTAATCCCCACACTAAAGTTAGAGCAATCCCTTTGGGAAAAAGGATATAAGTTTGTTTGCGGGATGGATGAGGTTGGGAGGGGATGCTTTGCGGGACCGGTAGTGGTTGGAGCTATAATTTTTCCCAGGGATTTTTCTTCTATTGCCGGTGTTGCAGATTCAAAACTGCTTAAACCCAAGCAGAGAGAAAGATTGGATAAAACTATTAAAAAGAATGCCATATCCTGGTCAATTGGGGAAGTTTCTGTTTCAGTAATTAATAAAATAGGTATCGGTAAGGCAACCCAGATGGCCTTCAGGAAGGCGCTCAGGATATTACCGATGCAAGCGGATTTTGTCCTGATAGATGCATTTTACATAAACCATCTAAACCGCAAAAAACAGGCAGCAGTCAAAAATGGGGATACAATCTGTACGTCAATTGCTGCAGCCTCAATTATAGCCAAGGTTTACCGTGATAAGTTGATGAGGAAGTGGCATAAAAAATATCCACAATACGGTTTTTCCAGGCATAAAGGTTATGGGACTAAGATTCATCAGGAAGCGATAAAAAAACATGGGTTATCAAAAATACACAGAAAATCCTTTAATCTAACCAGGTTTATGGTTTCATCGTAGGTTAGGGTTATATTTATGTCATTTTTTACCAAACAGACTGGTAATACAGGCGAGGATTTAGCCTGTGAGTATCTTAGAAAAGCAGGATATAAGATTCTAAAGAGAAATTTTTTTATCAGAGGGGGAGAGATAGATGTTATTGCCAGGGATAAAGAGGTTTTGGTTTTTGTTGAAGTTAAGACCAGATATGATCACAGCCATGGTTTACCGCAGGAATCCATCACACCCTGGAAAATTAGGGCTTTGAAAAAAAGTGCACTTTTTTATATACAAAAAGTTAATTGGGGCAATGGCCCGTACCGGTTTGATTTGGTTGGAATAGACTTTTCAGATTCAAAGGAACATCCTAAAATTGAGCTGATTAAAAATATTATCAACTGATTGCACTAATTGGAATTTGGCTCAGTTTTTTGTTAAAATCTTAAGGTGTCGCCGCGTTCGTCTAGTGGCCTAGGACATTGGGCTTTCATCCCGAAAATCACGGGTTCGACTCCCGTACGCGGTACTGATATTCCCGCTGGGGTTGCAAATTTTTTGATGTATTTTGGGCTGACATTACCCCAGTTTGTATTTAAATAGCTAAAATTGTATTCTTTT
>CAZFVS010000027.1:0-11948 GCA_964522265.1 uncultured Gammaproteobacteria bacterium
CGGATCATTTTCAGGCAGACGCAGCTAAATTGGTGTCTTATTCACACGCATTTAAGGTATTCGGAAAAACCAGCGATCAGCACACTGGCTCTTAGTGAATTTTTTTCGTTTATCTTCTCTATTCTGTTACAATAAACAATGCTTGAAGAAAGCCTGTCATTGTCTTTGACTGCACAAAGGTGGATATATTCATCGTTTGCGTCAAAACAATAAACCTCTGAATCGACACCTCTTCTCCTAATGGTAAAAAGTTGGATGTCATCCCTGATATATTCATCAATGACATCGATTAGGTTATCGCCTACACGGAAACGTATGGATTTATCCGGCCTTCGGAGATGTGAACCATTTCTTAAGCTGTCAGTTAATGCCTGAAGGTAAGCCGGGCACTGGATAAGTTTTTTCCGAAAATCGTCAATGAAAAAGAATGCGTTTTGTTCAACCGTTTCCGGAGAAATTTCCTTACTCACACTAAAAAGTATACTCCTAATTATCACCTGAAGATAGTAGAGCTGCAAGGTATTCTGGTTCAGGAATAAATTAGACCGGTTGGATGATCACTGTGGCTAATCTTTCCGGGGTTAAATACTTTTCCCGAGCTGAAACTAAATCATCAAATTTTGTCTGTTCAATTGTTTTACGGATTTTTTTAATAATTTTATTTACTTCATTTAAACCTTTTCCTCTTTCCACTATGATCTGTTTCAATATACTTTGCCATTCCCATGGGCCTTCAAAGGCTGTTAACCACTCATCAAGCTTAGAATCCCTCTTCCTTTCAAACATACCCTTATTTAAAGGATAGCCACAAAGAACTTCTTCCATAATTTTTTCTGTTTCCTGAAGTCTTTTGGGCTTAACTTCAGCCATTGCACTCAGATAATAACCCAACCGGGCATCTCCGCTTAAATAGGAACGCACAGAATATGCATAAGCCCTCTTCTCTCTGATTTCCTGAGTGAGTAGTGAGTCAAAATCCTTACCTAAAGTATCTGCCAAAAGATCAATATCAAAAGAATCTTTATTTGCTAAAATTGGAATTTTACATCCCATTAAAACAATACCTTTTTGCCTGTCTGGTTTCGGGATGACAGATCTTTGTTCTAAAGGAGGGTTGTCAGATTCCTCGCCCCAATACATTTTATCCGGGATGGCTCTAAAATTTATCGGTATTGATGAATTTATCTGATCCAGTATAGCCCGATGGTCTATCTTACCTGTTGCCAATACCAAAGTGTTTGAAGGAATATACCAATTTTGATGTTTTTCATCTATCAAATCCCTGGTAATGTTTTTTAAGCTATCCGGAGTACCAGCGCCAAATCGCCTCAAAGGATTATCTTTCCATAGCATCTCCTGTAATTGAAAATAAGCTTTACGTGAATCCTGGTCATTATTTCTGGCAATTTCAAGCTCTATTACGTCCCGTTCCTTATCTATCTCTTCTGCAGGAAAAGTTGAGTTTGCATACATATCAAATAATATGTCAGAGATCTCATTGAGACGAATATATGCACCTTGACCATAATAGCTGGTTTCCAACCTGTCTGTGGATGCATTATAGAAATTGCAATATCTACCTAAATCTGCACTAATCTCATCAGATCTGCGCTTTTGGGTCCCTTTAAAAGCCATGTGCTCAAAAAAGTGAGCCAAACCTTCCTGCCCTGGCGGGTCATGAGCAGACCCGAACCCCGCCATTATTTCAACAACCACCTTGCCTGTATGTGGAAGATATTTTGTAATCAACCTCAATCCATCTTCGCGTATGGTTTCCTGAAGACTCATAGAATAATTAGTTTCTTAAACCCTAGTTGATCTTACCTGCTTTGTCAAGTCCAATCATGACTTCTCAATTAACGGGTATTTTAGCCAATCTTTTGTTATCATTTACTTAGGATGAGATTTAAAACTGGCAAAGAAAACAATCCTTTTTATATCGGGCTGTTAAGTTTTTTTGGCGGCATCAGCCAAGATATTTTTATTCCGATTTTACCCTTATACCTTGCCAATGTCCTGCACTTTGATAAATCCTTTATCGGTTTAACCGAAGGTGTTGTTACCTCAAGCGCCAGTATTTTTAAGGTTATCGCCGGATTTTTATCTGACAAATTAGGCCGGAGAAAACCCCTGGTTTTTGCGGGATATTTCCTGTCTTTTATTGCACGCCCAATTCTTGCTTTCACTTCCCTCGGGGCAGGAGTCTTGTTTTTAAGGTTTTTGGACGGAATTGGCAAAGGTGTTAAGGATTCCCCTAAGGATGCACTGATTGCCGATTCATCAGAGGAGCAAACCAGGGGTAAAAGTTTTGGCATAGTCAGGGCTCTTGATACTTTAGGCTCAGTAGCAGGACCGTTAATTCTTTTTGCCTTGCTGTATCTTTTACAAAACAACAGCCTAAAATATAACTATATCTTCTTTATTGCAGCCATCCCCTTGCTTTTTACCTTAGGCATTTTGACTTTTTTTGTCAGGGAAGCGGCTGCCAAAAAAGATATTGCTATAAATTTGCAGTTTAGCTTGCCAAAAAAGTTTTACATCTTTCTTGCTATAGTTTTGGTCTTCTCTTTGGGAAATTCATCTGATATTTTTTTAATCCTACGGGCTCAAAATGTGGGGGTAGGGCTGCTTGCTATTCCATTAATCTATGCGCTATTTAATTTTGTTTATGCTTCTGCTTCAATTCCTCTGGGAAGCCTGTCTGATAAAATCGGCAGGGAGAAAGTGATTTTAATAGGCTGGATTGCCTATGCCTTGGCTTATTTGGGATTCGGGTTGGCCCAATCCGGCTACCAAATCTGGCTGCTGTTTGCTTTCTATGGGATCTATTATGCTACTACCGAAGGCGTTGCTAAAGCTTTCATTGCAGATATGACTCCCTCTCAACATAGAGGTAAAGCTTACGGGATTTATAACACCTCTGTCGGATTGACCACTCTTCCTGCCAGCTTTATCGCCGGACTGCTATGGGACAGGGTCAATCCTCAACTGCCTTTTTTATTCGGAAGCATCATGGCGGCTACAGCAGTAGTCTTATTGGTGATTTTTTTAAAAAAAGATAACGCTTCAACAACGGGGTTCTGGAAAAAATCAGGTTAAATTTTTCTGCGGATAAATTCTTTTTCGCTAGATTCTGCTTGTTTGATGACTTCCTGTTTGTCTTTTTGGAACGAAACCTAATTAACGCCATTATTGTTAAAGAAAGTTTAAAAAAAACCTGAGAAAGAGCTTAAAAAATTTTAATCAGTGAGGTTACGGGTTAATTTCCAATTACGCTTAACGTCATTGACATGAAATTATCCCCTGCTAAAGTTACATCAACATACATTTTATAAACCTCTTCCTCTTTATAAAAAACTATATAGGGCAACCCTCCATATTTTTCTCCATATTGGGTTGTCCTGTCCCAACCTTTTAATTTCATAGCCTGCTCGTATGCGCTGTCAACTTTTTTGGGAAAATTTACTAACAGGTCCGGATAATTAGGCAAATTAGCATTAATACTTTTGGCAAATTTGTAATATGTCAATCCCATATCTGAAAAAGCTTTTTCCCTAACCTCAAAAAAATCATAACTTATTACACACGCTGAAGCTTTATCTTCATCCGGAAAGCGTTTCTTATTATATAGAGGCAAAAGCGTTCCTGAGGTACTTTTTCTTTCATAGCTGTGAGGAGGTGGAGGCAGGTCTTTAATCTTTTCCAGGCAAATTTCCCTGAGAGATTGTTTTTTAGGTGTTGCAGCGGGTGATGGGGAGCTTTTCGGAATATTTGCAGCCTGATTTTGAGAAGGCTTGTTTAAAAGATTGTTGTTATTTTTTGCGAAAACAAAAAAACCTCCAAAAAGAAATAACAGTAGAATTATCCAGATTGGGGCAAAACCTGCTTGGCGATTTAATAGATTACGGCGCATTAAAGCTTAAATGTTTGGATTGAAGCGTCTATATTGGCTTTTTCGTCTTCCCAAATTCCCGCATTACTCATACCAATAACTGCAAAAAGATATTTTTCTGTTTTTAGCACAATATACCTTCCGTGCATTTTTTCGGTGTTAATCATACCCGTAAACTCGAGTTCATAGCCATCCTGAACACCAACTTTAGTCTCTTTTTCTCCAATAAATTCAGTGCTGCCAAACTGTTTTTTGAGATAAGCTTTGTGGACATCAGCAATAGTGGCCACCTTCATGTCTTTGTTTGCACCTATATCGCCTCCCACAACGCTCACCAAAGCATCTGCCTGGTCAGGACCTTTCTTTTCTGAAGGTTTAAAGAAGGTAGAATTTTCTGCCTGTTCTTTGACCTTCCAGCCCTCCGGATAGCTTATAGAATAACCATATTTTGTATTGGAATAGATTTCAGAATTTAATTTAACTGCAGGTTTCGGTGTGTCTGTCGGAGCGGGTTTTTCAGTTTGGGTTACCGGCTGGTTACCCTGAGATTTATTGGGATCATCTACTTTAACATATCCGGAAAATTTCAGGCTTCCTGAGGCGATAAGTATGATTATAATTACCACAATCACACCGCCAATTATTAGAGGCGGACTGGCAACAAAACCTGCTGATTTGGTTCGGGCAGAAGAACCTTTCATTAATTTAATTATTGGATAGAATATAATGACTTGTCAAGGGTCAGTTTGTCTTAGGTTTATATCACTACTTACAAAGAGCTAAACCAGAACCAACTTCATACAGTCCTGCATCATCCCCGCCATCAGCCAAAGCCTTATCTTGTCCTTCTTCCGATTCAAGTTTAGCATTTATTTCCCAGTTTTTGCCATCTGAACAATAGCTATAATGGAATTTTTCACTGTTTGTGGGATCCAAAGGTAGTTCAGGTAGTTCTTTTAAACTCATTTTTAAAGCAATATTGTCTATATTTAATAAATCAACTTTTATCCAACCGGATCCATCTAAAAGTTTTGAGGGATTTTTGTCTGAAGTCTCGATGCAGGGAGCTTTTGTTTTTCCACATAACTTGAGGGGAGCGGCTGATACTTGGCTAGCTATAACCAGAGCTTGATTAATTTGAGCAAGATCAAGTTGTCTCTGGGCATCCCTGCTTCTTTCTGCTAATTTGGGATTGCTTTCAACTATTTTTTCTCCTATTTTCTTAGCTGTTTCAGGATTTTTTATAGCTTTATAAGTTGTAAAACCTACTAAAACTGCAAAGAAAATACCTATAATAGCCAAGACCAACGGGACGGTTAGAAGAATTTTTAACCATTTAGGCCATTTCGTCCAGACATAAGTTAAAATTAAACCGATGGGGTAGGCAAAAATTAATAAGAGGATTGTTATAATAGTTTTTGAGTCTTCTGATAAACCATCTTTCTGGGGCTGAGGTTGAGGTTGAAATGGGATATCGGTTTGAGGAGGATTAGGTGTTGCTGGAATATTTTCCATGTTATTTTGTTCTAATAAATAATTATTATTCTATTTATTTTTCTTAGTCAAGTACCATTTGACATTCGCAACTGCTAAGTTTACCATTTATATAATGTCCATATTAAAAAACCAAAGAGGTATCCTTCCTTTATTTTTGCTAATAGCAATTGGTGTAGCAGTTTTGGCGGGTGGAACTTATCTTATCAGGAATGAGTTTGTTAAAACCGGTAAATCTGGTAAGGCGGAGGTTGACAAAGTAAAAGTTCGGGAGCAGATAAATAATCCTAAACCTTTGCCTTCTTTGTCCCCAACTCCGAAATCAGAGTTGCAATATGGAAGCTTTAAATACCAGCCAAGCGCTTCTCCTGATAAAGCTTCTGACATTGAACCCTCATTTAGCATCAATGCCCCCTCTGGCTGGACTAAATCGAGCCAATCAGATAACGTCATGAAGGTAAAATTTGAAGCTCCAGATGAAGACCAAGAGGTCGCCGGAGAAGATTTGCAAGCTACCAACAAAGCCAAGGTCCAAATGAATATGGTAAAAGGCAGTGGCAGTGGTGACTTGGAATCATTTGTGGATTACTTCATCAGTTCCTCTAAATCAGGCTGGGAATCTCTACAGGTAAATTCAAAAAGTAAAACCACTTTTGCCGGACTGCCAGCGTATCGGGTAGAAGTAGACGTTTTTAAAAAAGGAGTAACTTTCAGGACGCTGTCTTATGTATTTATAAAAGGTAAGTTTGGTTTTGCGGTATATGGGGGAGCCTTAAAATCTGCCTGGGATAAAAGAGAACCGGAAATTCATAGCTCACTAAACTCTTTTAAACTATCAAACTAATGTTAAACCCCCCTAAAATTAAAGGGCAATTCTTGAACCAAAGCGGTTCGCCTCGCTTTGCGAGCGAAGCAGGGGTTTTTCCGATTCTTTTTTTAGTGGTAATTGGAGCAACACTGGTTGGGGGAGGCGCTTATGCTGTTAAAAATAAGTTGGTTGCCATCAAAAATGGGCAGATTGTCTTTAATGTAAATAAACCCAAAGATATATATTCTGATAAGATTCCTGTTCCCAAAAACACTTTTAACAATTCCCCCGCTCCCAAAAAAGCAGAACTTTCCCAAAATTCTGCTGAGTATAAACCCGAAACAGGCGAACCCAAATTTTCTATCACCCCGCCTGCAGGCTGGGTAAAAGAAAAAGGAGAGGGCAAGGTTAAGTTATTTTTTGAAGCTTCCCAGGAAGACAAGAAAGAATTTGGGCTTAGCACCTCAAGATCAACTGCCAATATCCAGGTTACCTCGGAAAAAAGCAGTGCCAAAAGCCTGGATGAAGTAATGGCTAAATACAAAAAAGGGGCAGCTTTGGCTCCTGTTAAGATTGAAGTTCTAAAGGAGCAAAAAACTACTTTTGCGGGTCAAAATGCTATCCAGTTTGAGATTATAGTCAGTTTGGCTGATGTCAGTGATGCCCAAATTGAAGCGGAGTTAAAAAAAGCCGGCAATCAGGCTTCAGTCAAAGACGTCCAGGATATGCTTAAAAGCGGGAAAGTACGGGGTTTAAGCTACATTATGTTAAAAGACGGGTATGAAATTGGAATTGGCGGAGCAGCTTTAGGTGCTGCCTGGGATAAAAGAGGCCCGCAAATTGAATCTTCAATCAACAGTTTTAAATTTTTAGACGACTCGGCAAAAACTCAAACACACTCACCCTCTCCAACTACTACCCAATCGGTCGCTGTTTCTACAGGTAAACCAATAGATATATCCGGTTATAATACGGTTTTTGGTTCAAAAGAAGAACTTTCGTGGGATAATCCTTCTAAGATGAAACCGCCTATCCCATTCTCCATGAAAGAACCCCTAAACTGGCAAAAAAAGGTGCCGACATTCGTAGATAATAAAAGCTACTCCGTAGAATATGAAGGGGAAGAAGAAAGCCAAACAGGAAAAAATGGGGCTGTTACAAAAACCAGACCATTAATTTCTGTCGAAATGATTTATAAACCCAGCAGTGATCTGGAGCAGGAAATCAAAAAGCTCAAAGCAAGTATAAAAACATACGGAGCAAATATTATAAATGAAAAAGGTGGAACTTTTTTTGGAGAAACAGGATATTATCTTGAAGGTACATCAGTATATTCTAAAACCGAAGTCCTTAGTAAATCACAGTCTTATTTATTTTATAAAAATGATTATTTAATTACTGTTAGTATGAATAGTTTAGATTCAACCTGGAGTAAGTGGCAGCCTGCTATGAAAAGTATCATTGATTCGTTTAAATTTCTTTAATTTTATGGAGTACGTAATTATTCTTTTAGTTGTTTTACTGATCAGCCCTTTTGTTTTGCGCTTGGCTTCGAAACAAGACAAGAAAACCAAACTCAAGACCAAAACTATTTTTTTATCAATCCTGATAATGCAGCTTGTTTTAGGCTTTTTTAACTGGGAAAATTTTACAGGATTTGGCAGGAACGGTTTTGAACTTTCACTCTCGTACCCGACTTCTTTACTGGGATTATTTTTTATAGTGGTTTTAGTCCAAATTACTCTTTTGCAAATTAGCAAATCTTTTAGTACACTGGTTGTAGTGTTAAATTTTGCCGGCAGTATCTTAATTTTTGCAAGCATGATCAGGTTGAGTAATATTTTGGGGTTCCAAGCAGTAAGTTTTGCCAGTGTGCTGGCTGTTTTTGCTGTACTTTTTGGCAATGTCGCTGGTTTAGTTTGGATTAACAAAGACAAAAATTTATTAAACAAATACATTATGTCATTCCCGCCCGCTTCGACAAGTCGAAGACGAGGCGAGCGAAAGCGGGCATCCAATTAAAAAATTATGTATGGATCCCCGATTAAATCGGGGATGACAGAGGAAAAATTACAGATATGAAATATTTAATTATTATAATTGCTTTAGCCCTGATAGGATTTTTTGCTTTTCCAAAAATAGCTCCGTGGCTTATTGAACAACCTGTTGTCCAAGATAAACTGGAGGAGATTGCCTCTACCAAAATTTCCAAAGAACTGGCTTTGGAAAATGTTAAGAAAAGGGCTGAGGTGCAGCAGTTTCTGAAAGATGTTCCGGGCGGGATTGTTGAGGTGGATAATGAATCTGAAGGGCAGTACAATGTCCATGTTTATGAGATAAAAAATGGGCATACCGCCACTTTTAACTGGTACCGGGTAAGCATAAAAAGCGGCGAGATCACCCCTCAATTTGAAATTACACCCGAGCAGGAATCTGAAGCTCCCAAAGGCACTGTTACCGGCAAACTTTGCTATCCATCTGAATTCTTACCGAAAGGACTTATTGAAGCTAAAAGGGTGTCTGACAGCAGTATATTTGTTCAAGATTATCCAGGAAGTATGAATGGCGGCAAATCAACTTATGAATTTGAACTGGAAGAAGGTGATTACTATTTAAGGTACACAATTTCCAAACAATTTATCGGTTACTCAACTACGGTTTGCCCAACAGGGATGGAGGAAAGTTGCGGTGACACAAAGCAAAGAGTACTTAGAAAAGCATCTGTCAAGGTTGGTCAAACAGTTTCAGGCTATAACCTGTGTGATTTCTATTACACAGATGCAAATGCGCCTAAATTTTGACAAATTATGTTTAGACTGCCCAAAAAACAAGCCGGTGCCCTAAATTTATTTTTAACACTTATTATCCTTTTTGGCTTTGCAATAGGTTCATGGATATTTTTTAGAAAACCAAACTTCTTTTTCCAGTACCAAAAACCCCAGCCTACTCAAACCGCTAACCAATCCCCTGCTCAATCCAAACCTGTTGCTGATAAAACTGTTGATAAAAAAGACCCTAAATGGTTAGAGAAATATTGTAAGGAAGAATTGGTTAAAATTCCGGACGCCCCATTTAAATATAAAGAGAAGGAGGATATTGTTGGTACTTTGGGTGACCCACTTATCTTGGGTAAGTTCCCCAAGGATAAAAAGTATCAAGGAAAATCCTGTGTAATAGATTATAACTATGAAGATGAAGAGGCCTACGCTTCCGTTGGGGTGGCATATAAATTTGACATCAGGTTCAGAAACCAGTTTGAAGAAGCAGTTGATAAACTTATTACTTCAAAAATGGATTCTTCCTGGAAAAAGATTTCTCCCGTTAGCAATAAGGAAGGCGGAAGGCCTTTTTATAGTTATAAAGGATTCCCCTTAATTTTTACCAGGGAAAATTCTGCAACAGGAACTGTAGATTATGTTGATTTTAACTGGGGAGCCAAATCCTTATTTGTTACCTTCTCAACCTATGAGAAGTAGAAGTATTATAGTAAATAGTTCACCTTCCATTTGACCTATTTTTACCTTACACACCTGGTGTGTAATCTTAAAATATTAAACCAAAAAGTCTCAACCCATCCGACACCCTTAAGTTTTAAGAGTTATAAAAAAGAGTGTGTGAACCTAAATCACCCGGAGGGTGGAAAATTCCACAACCTGAATAGCTTTAAGCAGTCATCTATAGTATAATATGCGGTTATGGGAACTGGATGCGAACAAAAACAGGAAAGCCTCGTACCTATTGATTCTCAAACTGAATTAGTGAGAACAAATACAGTGGTAATTTATACTACTGTAGACCTTGATGCGTTAGCTAGAGGAAAGGTTTGTAACAGTGGAATAGAAGACCCTATCAATAGACCTCTAAAAGGCTACATTCAGAGAGGTTTAACTTTAGCATTATTAGGCAACAAAACTCTTGGAAATGACCAAGATATTTGGGAGTATCGTAAACATGATGCAGACCGCCTCACTGACTTCATGTTTAATGAATGGGGCATTGGCTTCCTCCCAATCTATACTGGCATAGGCGAACAAAGAGATTTACGCAAACTTTTTCCTGTAATTTTGGATATGGCATCACCATATCTTATTCCTACAGATGACCACATATCTTATCAAAAAGCTACACAGACAGTTTTACAACAGCAAGGAATTGATACTGGCTCATTAAAATATCCTCAAAACCTTCATTCAAAAGTAGATGCAACAGAACAGTTTGAAGGAAAACAAGCCGAATTAAAGGCACTTGAAGAAGAAAAACATAAATTAAATATGGAATGTCTGCATATTGAGCTTGGTATGGATAAAGAAACTCCTGCTTCTCGTATAGCTGAAAATGATAGAAGAATTGCGGAGTTGTATAAGTTAATAGGTGTACGGCAACCTCTTGTAAAAGGATTGAGAAAACCACATCAGATGTGGGCTAGATTCCAAAGCTATTTTGAACCTAGAACCTTGATATTAGAAGCAAAAATAGACTTGGACGCAAAAACAGGTGATTTTAATTTCATTGGAGGGGCAAATCCAGAGTTTATTGAAGAAATGGGTATAAATGTTGAAGATATTCCTACATTCAACAGAAGGATAGCAGAAATTGCAAAACAGTTTAAAGAAACTTCTCCATACTCAGACGAACAGATTGATGCAGTACAAGTTAGATATCCTTATATTCAAAGAGTTGATTTATCAGAAATACTCAATACTATTAAGAGGCTGCGAACTGCAAAAGTATCAGATTTGGATATATTCCGCTCACTTGCCTTAAAGTTTCATACCACCGAACAATCAATGAAGTTTATAAATAATATCTATGATAAATATTCTAAACATTTTGAGATTTAGCTTGTCTTAGCAGCTGTAATGTTCTATAATTCGCACCAAGAATGGATACCACAGCAGATAAGATCTATGTGACCCATTTAAACATCCGGCCAAGTATTTTCCTGGTTCTGTTTCAACTTCTTTTTGTCAATATTTTAGCGTCTTTTTCAATCATCGCAGGATATTTATTAATCTTAAATTACGAGCCAACAATCAGTTTATTTTTAAAATCATTTGCAGGTTTAATTGTTTTGGCTGCTGTTTCAATGTTTCAGTTTTATCTCGGAATCTATGCCATTCTTCAGTGGATCAACGAATATTACGAACTAACACCAAAGGAATTGGTTCATAAAAAAGGGGTTATTTGGAGGAAAGTAGAAAAATATTCTATGGAACATATTAAATATGTAAAGGTAAACCAGGACATTTTAGGAAGATTGTTTAATTACGGCAGTCTCTCCTTTTACGATTCCCGGCGGACAAAATATCTGGACCTGTATTTTATCCACAGTCCCATGAGGTATTTGGAGATCTTTGAAAATATCAATTCTGATTTAGATGAGTTGGAAGATGTGATTCGAGGAAGTGAAGGATTAAACTATTCTTAATAGGCAAGGGTGCAAAACCCATAAACTACTAAGGGTTCGGGGTATACCCAAAGAGGTATAAGGCTGAAAGCTTCAGAGTCGATAACCGTCGGGTGGAATTACATAGTGACAATATGGTGTACGATCGTTCACTTTAGCAACAAACTATATCAACTTTTGAAAGAAAATTACCAACCTTTTAAAGGAATTCCGCGCTTACCGCAACAACAGGTACAAAATGATAGGAAGGGTGAAGATATAATAAATAAAACCTATTTTTAAAAGTGTTACTATTTGCTGCTTAATATCATAACCCCAACCGGACTTGAGCTGGCGGAATTTTACAT
>CAZFVS010000028.1:0-6209 GCA_964522265.1 uncultured Gammaproteobacteria bacterium
TTTGTCTTTTTCCAGTTTTTCTTTCTGGGCAAGCAGATCAACAATCTCATCCGTAATGGAGATTATTACTTTCTGGTCCTCCCGGGTTGCGGCAAGACGGTAAGAAAGCTCCCGGAAAATACTGGCTGAGGACTGCGAGGAAAATAAAACAGTGAGCGGGTTTGTATGATATGAGCGTATATAGTAGGAGCGTACCCTCTGTTCTAGTAAAACCTGTTGTATTGCTATCTTCTCCATCCTGGCATTAAGATCCTTTTCTTTCTGGGAAATTTTATACGAAAGGCTGTAAAGAGAAGCCTGTATCTGGGTAAGCTGGCGTTTTAAAGAATCGAGCTGGCCCTCTAGAGGTTTTGTGGCGCTAATGGATTGTTCCCTGGCTTTATTTAATTCAGTGATCTGTTTTTGCAGGTCCTCAACTTCATCGGCATAGGCTGAAGTAAAAAGTAAAAAGGAAAAAGCGAGCAAAGCTCCTGCTGTTGCAGTAAAAAGCAGGATGACAGGCAGAAAGAATTTTTTCATTAACCTATTTTACCACTCAAAATCTCTTTTGGGGGAGGGGTTTAGGAAAAGCAACCAGGTGTTGAATATAAAAAGACCTATTCCAACAAACCAGGCTAAATTAAATTCCTTGGCAAATGGCAAAAGCAAAAGCACTAATACAGGCAGCCATTTTTTCTGGTTCATTAAAATAAAGATCGGCAGAAGCAGGATCGCAGAATCATGCGTCAGGGAGTGAACAGAAAATAAAATCGCACACAAAGTTATGAAAACAAATATTCTGTCAAAACTTAAAAATTTCTTTCTAAAAACAAAAAGGACAAAAAAAGTAAGGTATAAAAAAAAGTTTAAAACTGCTGATTTGTCTCCAAAACCAACCATCTTCAGGGCTGAATCAAGGGTGTAGTAATGCCAGATCCTGCTTCCGTATATAGGGTTTTCTGTTGCTGCAATAAAATGCGGGTATTTAGCCAGGCCTGTAAAACCTGACACTAAAAAACTGACTGCCAGGATAACCAGCGCGGATACTATCAAACCCATCAGAAAACTTTTACCTTTTGAAAGGAGAAAAAGAAACGGGGTTATTAAAAGATATTGGGGTTTAAAAAGAAGCAATCCTATTATTAATCCTGCAGAAAAATACCTTCCTTTTTTATAAAAAAGGTAGACCAGAAAAAAAACCAGTGACAAAAAAAGGGATATCTGGCCTAAAATAAAGTTTTGTATAACCGGCCAATATAACAAAGGTATAAGAGAGAAAAATATTGGTTGTCTAATATTTATAAAAAGTTTTCTGGACAGATACCCGATAAACAAAACCGCCCCCATGTTTAAAAAACCCAGTAATAAATAGGCATTACCAAAAGAAAATAGGGTAAACGGAATAAAAAACAGGGCTACAAAAGGAGGGTTGCGGTAAGGAAGAAGCTTGACAGAGAGGTTTTGTGAGAAGGGTTTCTGGTATTTGCCTTGGGTTTTTTCATCATATAAAAACCTTCCTTCGCCGTTTCTTACAATCAGAGCTCCTGTGTAAAAACTAATAAAATCTGTTCCTTGGACTCCATTTTTGGCAATAGCAAGCAAAACAAGTGTCAGGAATAAAACCATTGTTAAAAAAACGCTCTTTAAAAAAAGATTGAACATTTACTTTTGTCCCTGATTTAATTAATCTCAAACTTATGGTCAAGTATACAGTTTTAATCTTTGCAGTCTACACGTTATTTGTCATTAAAGGTGCAATCATGCTTGACCCTGATTTTGGGGAACATATCAGAATGGGTCAAATCATTCTCTCACAGGGTATCCCTAAAACAGACCAATTCTCATATACTATGTCAAACTACCCGCATATTTACCATGAGTGGTTTATTGGGTCTGTTATTGCCTGGTTTTATCCATTTTTAGACATGTGGGGGTTGTCGGCAATTTTTGCCATTTTCCCAACCCTGGCTCTTGTCATTTCAATTCCCAAAAAACCTTTCAAGTTTTTTTTAGGCCCCTTGCTTTTATCAGCTTCCATCCTTTTAGTTTACTCAGGAATAAGACCACAGGTAATTTCCTGGTTTTTTCTGGCAATCCTTTTAAAAGTGATCTTTGATGAAAAATTATGGGAAAAAACCCGCTTTTTTGTACCTGTCCTTTTTCTTGTTTGGACAAACCTGCACGGCAGTTTTGGGTTGGGGATAATTATTTTATTTATTTCTTTTCTGATCCAATCCTGGGAACGGAAAAAAATTGATACGCTGGGTTTCCTGGTTTGTTTGATCAGTTTTATTGCAACTTTTATAAACCCTTACGGCAAAGGCTTATGGTATGAATTCTGGCAAACCTCATCTGACAGCTCTCTGCGGTGGTATATCCAGGAGTGGAAAATCATGCTTTTACAATTTGATTTTGCATATTTTTTCCTGGTAGCGCTTTCAACCAGCCTGATAATAAGATATAGGGAAAAATTCACCCTGCAGCAGGTGTTTTTATTTTTTATTTTTCTCTTTGCAGGTTTCTTAAGTGTCCGGAATATCCCGCTCTGGATCATAGTTTCACTGCCAATTACCATAACAGGGATCAAAAACTTTCATGAGGAAGCTTCTAAAAATAAATTTTCACTGATGAGATTTAATAGGGTTTACAAAATTTTCCTTCTTTCATCCGTACTTATATTCATAGGCCAGAGTTACCAGATCTTCAAACAGCTTAATCTTTACTCAGAGGAACTTTCATACCCTAAAAAAGCTGTTGTTTTTTTAAAGACACAACAGTTTAACCATATTTTTAACCTGTATGACTGGGGTGGATATTTAGACTGGAAAATGCCTGAAAAAAAGGTTTTTATAGACGGGAGGATGCCCAGCTGGAGGTGGAAAGCACCAAACAGCCTGGAAAGTGATTATATTTTCAAGGAATACCTTAAAGTTTCAGGAGGACAGGATATCCAAAAGATTTTTGATAAATACAAAGTTGATATTGTCCTCTGGCCAACACAGGCTGAAACTGATCCAAAGACTAAACCAAAAAACTGGTTTGAAAAAATTCAGTATGATCTGTTAAAAAAGATCCCTGAAGAAAATATCGGAGGCAAAACCTTTATTGAGCAGCTTAAAAGTATGGGCTGGAAAGAGGTTTATAAAGATGATGTGGCAGTAATTTATAAAAAACCATAAAAAACTGGCCGCTTTTCTAAAATTGTGCTATAATTAATATTATGAAAAGTTTGATTACCCATAATCCAGAAATTTTAGGCGGCAAACCAATTATCGCTGGCACAAGGATGTCTGTTGAGGTTCTCTTAGAATTTTTAGCTGGTGGGATGGAAATCAAAGAAGTATTAAAAGAATTTCCATTTCTAACCAGAGAACAGATAGAAGCAGCTATCAGCTTTGCTGCAAAAAAGGTTGGAGCAAAAAAAAGTTATTCTTCTGATGAAAATTCTGCTCCCCAAGCAATTCCTCATGAGATTTCTCGCAGACGTTAATATCACCCAAACTTTAATTAAATTCCTGCGTTCAAAAAACCACAATGTATTAGATATTAAGGTATTTGATCAAAAAATTTCTGATGTAGAAATAATAAAACTTGCCTTAAAAGAAGGGAGAATAATATTAACTCACGATAAAGACTTTGAAGTGTTAAGTAAGTACCCAAAATATCATGTTGGTATTATTAAAATTAGGTTGAAAATACAAAATTCGCCACATTTTTGTGAAAGGATAAACTTTTTGTTAAAGCAAAAAAGTGAAAAGGTGCTTCACGGTTCGTTAACAATACTCGAAGAAAACTCTAATGATTCTTATCCTTATTAACCTTTCCAATTACCCGCTTTTCTAAAGTTGTACCAAAGCTTGCCCTGCTTTAAAATGCATGGTAAGCAAAGCTTGATATTCACTGTCGTTCATATTAAGCTGGGGTTAATGCCCAAAATACTCTCCATATTACTTATATTCATATTAACTTTTTCCTATTTAAAACCTGCAGCAGCTGATACTAACCAGTGTTCTACTACCACAGTATATGAGGGACAAGCAATACCAGCATTAGTTCAAAACATACCTCCTATGAGTAAAGAGACACCAGACAACAAAAGATGGGTAGTATTTAAGATTATTGCAAGCAAAGACCCTAAAAATAGAGATATCAATACAAAATATAAGGTTATTTTCGACTATGGTGCACTTGGTACAGGAGAAACCTCTAGAGATAATTTATCTGTAGATAACGAAGGAGCTCTTATAGACGATAAGGGAAACTATCCTGGAATCAAATATGATCCTGCAGCAGGAACTTCATTGTTTCAGCCTGGTAAACATAATATAGATGTAGAAAGAAAAGGGGTTAGTGGAACATATTGCAAAGGTACATACGAAGTACTTAAAGATGCTTCAGGTGGTATTAAAGATTGCAAATTAGATTTTCAACCACCAAATCCAGATGAGAATAAAGAAATTACAGTAAGAGGAACAGTAGATCCACCCGGATCATATCAATTAAGGGTAGAATCCAAAAAATCATTTAATCTTGAAGTTAATTCAGAAGGGAAAATACAACCTATTAATATAGGAAAATTTAACCCAAGGCAAAATCCATATGCAATAGCTTTACAAACTCAGCAACTAGATATGGCTTCTAGTGTTATTTCAGGTTTTCCTGTATTCAGTTTCCAGGATACTAATTGTATATATCAAGTACAAATCGCTATTAGTGGAGGCTCTGGAGTTGTCACCCAACCAATTCAACCAGGCCCGCCTAAACCTGGTTCAGGAGGTGGTAGAACGGGTGTGGATTGCTCTAAAGAACCATCAGGATGCTCAACTTCTGCAGGGGAATTTTGTGACCCTCCTGCTAATACTCAGATAAAAACTGCCATTGGGTGTATCCCTACTGAACCATCAGCGCTGGTTGGAGGGCTTTTGAGGTTTGCTGCAGGAGGAGCAGGAGGGATTGCACTTTTACTGATGATTTTTGGGGCTTTCAGAATGGTTACCTCTGCTGGTAACCCGGAAAGCTTAAAAGCCGGCCAGGAACAATTCACAGCAGCTGTTATCGGGCTTTTGTTTATTATTTTTGCAGTATTATTGCTACAGATTATCGGGGTTGATATACTGGGATTGCCTGGGTTCACCAAATAATCCAATATGAACAAGCTCGCTTTAAATATAGATGGCAAAAATATCCCCAATCTGCCTGAATTTGGCACGAATAGTGAGCTCAAAGAACTTACTTTAGGGGGAATAGCCAGCGTTGCATTAAACCTGATTTTTTATATTGCCGGGCTGCTGCTTGCTATCTGGCTGGTCTGGGGCGTGATGCAGTATATCTTTGCCGGAGGCAATAAAGAAGCATTGGCGAAAGCCCGCTCCAGGATCACTTATGCACTGGTTGGTTTTATTATAGTTGTCATGTCTTTTACAATTAGCCAATATATTAAAGCCGCACTTACATTTAATCCAACTCGATTACTACCGCCAATCACAAATATATCCACGCCATGATAAGCAAAGCCTATGCTGTTGAATTAAACAAAGAGTATGGTTTCGGATGGGTAAGCAGTGCCGGTTATTTTCTTGGACTATATTTAGTCCCTATTGTTTTTGAAATTGCCGGGATAGCCGTACTTTTTTATACAGTTTTTGCGGCGATAAAATATATGACATCAGGAGGCGATAAAGAAGCAGTGGCATCAGCCCGCGCTATGATTACCCATTCAATAATAGGCTTTCTTTTACTGATATTTGTCTTTCTGTTTCTGCAATATATATTCCCGGCAATCGGGCTGGAAGGGTTTGCTATAATCAGATAAATATGAAACTTTTAGCCCTTTCGTTTGACGAGGTTATAGGAAAAATCACTCCTCCTGTCCCCATCCGTAATATCGGAGAGGGCGGGGCAGGCATAAACAAGTTCCTTTCTAATATTTTAAACATCATCTATGTTTTCGGGTCAATTATTTTCCTTTTTATGATAGTGGTCAGTGCTGTCCAATGGATTATCTCAGGCGGTGATAAAGAAGCGGTCCAAAAAGCCCGTTCAAGAATCACCAGTGCCATCATCGGGCTTATTCTTTTGGCCCTAGCCAGGTTTATAGCAACACTGGTTGGTTCAATCACGGGTTTTAATATTTGATACTTGACAAGCTTTTTGTAATCTGCATATGATAATAATGATGCGGTCCAAAATTATTAGTGCATTAACTATCGGAATTGCTGTTTTACTGAATC
>CAZFVS010000028.1:6219-11745 GCA_964522265.1 uncultured Gammaproteobacteria bacterium
GATTATCTCAGGCGGTGATAAAGAAGCGGTCCAAAAAGCTCGTTCAAGAATCACAGCTGCTTTGGTTGGTTTAGCTCTTTTAGCATTAGCGTTATTTATTACAGTACTTGTAAGCTCACTACTAAATATTGATATCTTAAACCTCGGTACTATTCCAACTCTCAGCGGCAACTAATCCACTTGCCTCTTTGTAAACCTTGATGTACTCTTAATCTATGGAAGGACCTGCCGGAATAAAACAGATCCAAGAGTTAATTTTGAGGATTATTAACCTGTCTGTGGGGTTTGTTTTTGTGGTGTTGATATTTGTCCTGGCTGTCGGGGGGATCAAATTTTTAACTTCAGGCGGGGACCAGAAAAACGTCCAGTCTGCCAGGAATTTGATGACCTGGGCGATTGTGGGTATTGTTTTTATGGCTTTGGCCTGGATTATTTTAAATCTAATCGAAGCTTTCACAGGAGTCAAGGTAACCCAGTTTAATTTATGCGTGCTTTTCCCAGGCGGAGCCTGCCCATGATTAGTAAATTTCAAATTTCTTTATTTTTACTTTTTACTTTTTCCTTTTTCCTTTTTCCTTTACATGCTTTTGCCAGCCACTGCGATAGTTCCGGCAATTTTGCCTCACTCAACAGCTACTGCGACCCTTCAACCAACACTATCTGGGAAGACCAGGCTGACTGTACTCACTCGGACACAGGCAACACCTGCCCTGTGCCTATCATTCCGCCAGCCCCGCCGCCCTCAGTTATAACACCACTGGCAACAGGTGCCCCAACAGCTTCTATATCTGCATCGGCGCCTGAAAGCCCGGAAGAGGCAGCAATCAAAAATATGGGCAACGGGCTGATGCCGGAAGAGATCCCTCAGGAAAAAGATAACCGTCCCGGGATTATTCAAGCCCTGGGAAATTTTTTTGGTGCCATCGGTGCACTCAAAGACCGGTTATTATCCTTCACCCTGGATTCAGCAGGGCTGAAAGCCTCAGAGGTCCCTGAAAACCAGGTCGGGAAAATCAACAATCCCGGGGATGTGATAAATGTTTTTTTGGGGGATGATAAAAATAAGGGGGTTTACAACAACACTTCTCCAGAAGATCAGACCCAACCTTCTGGAAAAAATGTGAGAATAGGGCCGGCAGAGATACCGGGGACTGTACCGGCTAACCAGAAAGAACAGTTTTATGAACAGTCGTATTTTCCTGAAGGCTGCCATCAGATTACCGGTATATGCAAACCGTTTTAATTTAAGCGGATGTACTTGCAAAAATCTACAAGTTTGAGGTAGTCTTGAAGTATGTCTGCCATTGCCCGGTTTTTTGGTATAACGATTATAATAGTTATAACTTTTATACTAACCCAGCCGGTTTTTGCCCAATCCACGCCTACTGCACCAGCCCCTGCTGCCCCCGCAGCACCCCCCTGGAACGCCCAAAACCAGTCCAATTTCACCTCTGAAACACTCCAGCATGCAATCCTTTGTGACCTGGTATTTATGAGCCCATTGGGGAAGTGTGTAGGTTTTGAAAAAGATCCGTCTAAAAAAGGTGGTGTTAAGGTAGGCCTGTACGAGTCGCAGTTCGGTGGGGCGCTGGGAAGTTTGACAAATATAACAGTCGCCCTGTATCAACCCCCAACCTCAACAATGTATTACCTGGCTGATGTGGCCAAAGGGTTTGGAATTATCACCCCAGCCTATGCCCAGGTTACAGGATCCGGGGCAAGTATTATAAAACCTGTTGAAAAACTCTGGGAGGTGATGCGCAATTTTGCTTATCTGGCATTTATTATTATCTTTTTGGCAATCGGTTTTATGATCATGTTCAGACAAAAATTAAACGCCCAGACAGTACTCACTGTCCAGTCAGCCTTACCCGGGCTGGTGATCAGCTTAATCCTGGTATTTTTGAGCTATTTTATTGCAGCCCTTTTAATTGATCTGGCTTTTTTAAGTGTCCAGCTTCTTGCCTGGCTTTTTGTTCAAAACGGGCTGGCAAATTCTTTTGGTGATATGGCAGGGATACAGAGCCTTGCCCAAAATTCTAATATCTTTGACCTTTTTAAAAATAGCTTCCGGTTGGAAAATTTTGGCGAGGTTACGGGTGGAGTATCCGGCACTGTAACTTCAATATTTGGCGGATCTGCAGGACCAAATGTTTGGGCTGTTTTAATTCCCGCAATAATAGGTTCGGTGATTGCGTTTGTTGTTTTCCCCCCTGCCGGCATGACTGTAGCAGCTTTTGCCATTCCTATTGCCGGTGGGGCATTGGTAGGCTCATTAGCACCCCTTATAGTGGGCCTGCTTGTACCTCTGATATTAATTATTGCCCTGGCTATCCAGTTTTTCAAACTGCTTTTTAAGCTGATTACGTCATATGTGATGCTGCTTGTGACAACAATCCTGGGGCCTTTGCTGATACTGGTCAGTGCTGTACCGGGTAAAGGTACTACTTTGGGGTTCTGGTGGAAAAACCTGCTGGGTAATGCATTAGTTTTCCCTGCCGTATTCGGAACTTTTTTGTTCGCAGGGATGATCCTGGCTACTAAACCTGAGAACTGGCAGGCCAGCCCCCCGCTTTTTGGCGGGCTCTCCACTGAACTTTTAAGGCTGATTATAGCTTACGGAATAATACTGGGCACACCAGCTATACCTGACCTGGTAAAAAAACTGGTAGGAGCAGGAGATCTGGGTGAAATTGGCAAAACAGGCGCAGCCGGGTTCTTTGCAGGGGTAGGTGCAGGTAAAGGAGGTTTAACTAGATTAGCAAAAATCCCTCTAACTGAACGTAAGGCTTATCAAGAAGCTCTGTTCAGGCGTGCCACCCAAGCCGGCGCGCCTCCTGTGATGGAACCTAGATGGTATGAGGTATGGAAAATGGGCGTACCCAGACCACAGCGACAGATTCAGGAACCGCCTCAAAACCCACAACAAGCAGGTGGTGGTCAGCCAGGTCAAGGAGGTCAAGGTGGGGGTCAACCTCCTGCAGGAAATCCTTAATACCTCTTATTTATCACTTATTCCTTTTTTTATAATCTCCCAAAGTAATTGTAAAAATCCTGCACCCCAATTAAGTCTTTTAAACGGTATCTGCAACCAATAAGGAAAAACTTTAAACATTTCATTTAATAATTTTTTGCGCTCTTTTTCACCAATAACATTATCATTATAAGGGGAGAGTTTTTCAATATCATGCGCAAATATTTCAGGTGAACTTAACCCGTTTTTAAACTGCCACTCTCTCATGCCCCTTGCCCAATCTGCTATTATCTCTTGCCTGAATACTTGAATAGGTATTCTAAACTCTTTCTCATTAGGATTTAAGTTTTTATTGAAATCTTCATCTTCCTTCCTTTCCTTTAATTTTTTATCCGTGTAATAAACAACAGACATGGGAAAATTAATCCCTTTAGATTTAGCTAATGCTTCAACCGTAGGACTATTGGCAAACCCATCCGGGGCAACCAAATAGCTTCTAACTGCTTCAGCATACCCCAAGTCTTTAAAAACATGCCCTACTAGTACTCCGGCATTCGGATTAGTTAAACCTACCTTAAAATCAACTTGATCCAAAGGACATTCTGACAAATCCCAAATAAAACCTTCCTCGTCAATACCGGTTTTCTTAGCCTTAGAACCTTCTCTCTTCATCCTTTTATACCACTCCCTTACCTTTATATTCTTTTGACCTGCAGGATATACACCTTCCAAACTAATCCCTTCAAGGCTTAAAATTTTGCCATCTGAGTCTATTTTGCCGGCTTCTTTTGCTTGTTGATACCACAAAGGAAGTATTAATTCTTGGTCTGGTTCTTTAGGAATAATAATTATGCTTTCGTGGTTTTTTCTAGCTTGTTTATACCAATCTTCTGATTTACCAGAGGCTTGCTCGGCATCTAAAATAACTATCTTATCACCAACCTGTTTCTCGTAATTCCATACCTCCACTATCTTCTTCTTATGTGTTTTAGGATCTATCTCCTCTATCTCAATCTCATTTTTTCTACCCCATCCTTTAGCAATTTTATCAAAGTCTCCCAGCCAAAATTTTTCTCCCTTTGCGGATAACAGATCCGGCAGGTGTTGATCAATATGTTTAGCAACTTCAGGCTTGGCTGTAAGCTCTCCATCTTCTATGGAAGTTTCTATATATCTCCCGGTGTGAAATATTCTTCTTAACCAGAACTCCCCTGAACCTCTACAGGTGGTATCCAAAAATGCTGCTCTTTCTGAGGTTCTCCACAAATACTCTCCAAACCTAAATCCCATCTCCACAGCCAAATCAAGATCAGGGGTTGTAGAATATTGAGATTTTGAAAGCTCTGCTGATTTTTCTTGAAATCCATATTCCTGCTGAAGTCTTTTTCTAAGCTCTTTTTTCATCTCCTCTTTAATATGGCTTAAATCAGTATCTTTCATTCTTAATAGGTCATATTTTTTCTGATATTCTTCGAAAATCCTAAAAGCGATTAAAAGTTCCGGTCTTCTAAAAAGTGTCTCAAGGTGTTCTGCTTTCCATTGTGCTGTATCTCCCATAGCAGATTCAAATTTGTCAGAAGTGGAAAATTTTATGTATTTCTGATACATCAGGGTTATTGCATCAAGTTCTTTTCTGAGTTCCGGTGAAAGCCTGCTCTGGACCTGGCTTAAAGCTTGCATATCATTTCTGCTTTCAGACACTGTATATGCAATCCTCACCCAAACTTCCCACATCCAATTTCTTAATGCATCTTTGTGAAGATTGAGGCTCCAATCTTTCTCATGCTCTTTAAGCATGTTTCTAATTTCTAGAGGAATCCTTGCCATTCCAAACATCTCTGCCATATCCGTCTGATCTTCATTCCTTCCTTGACTACCACGAGATCTATCAAGAATATCCCGACGTTCTTCAGGGCTCATCTGTGTAAACCTTTCCAAAAATTCAGCAAACTGTTTAGTGTTTTTATCCTTACCTGCTAGTATATTTAATTCATCTACATCTCTTTGTAGTTCTTCATCAATCAATCCTGTTCCGGTTTGGGGTTGTTGTTCTGTTTGGGGCTGAGCAACCTCAGTTGTTTCTTTGGGTCTTTTTCTAACACCTAAATATTCTTCAGGGGTCATTTTTTTACCTTCATCAAGAGGAGTTGTTGGTGTTGCTGCTTTAGAGCCTGGGCCGTCTGATGCTTCTTCATCCATATATCTTTCTCTGCTCATAAGTGCTCCTTTCTAACTTATAGTGATTATACCATAACTCTGAGCATGAGTCGACTTTAGTGTAGCTTTAATAGAGTAATTTTGTCAAATTATTTCAATCCAATCCCAACCTCATAAAGATATTTATCTGTGTTTTTGGAAAGATCGGGTGGACCGCCTTTAACTGCCAGCTTAGCCAATCTAAGCAATGCACTACCTGCATTTCCCTGCTTTTTTTCCATGCCCTCCTGCAGCACTTCACGGATAACTTGCGCTTTAGGCTTTTTTTCCCTGTTCGCAACAAGTTCAATTTGATGATAGATTGCCTGAGTGAGATAAACCTGTGTCCTGATCAT
>CAZFVS010000028.1:11803-11918 GCA_964522265.1 uncultured Gammaproteobacteria bacterium
AAGTTGGGATTATAGTATGACTATGGGGTTCATGTCAACCTATCACATATGACACCACCTTCCAGGAGTCAGGGCCCACCTGGAAGGTGGCCGAATGGACTCCTTCCAGGTGAGT
>CAZFVS010000029.1:0-4831 GCA_964522265.1 uncultured Gammaproteobacteria bacterium
TTGAGAAAGTTATGGATTGCTGGGGTGATCTAATTGTGGTTTTGCACCAAACTCGATCGCTACAATTCTCTTACAAAATTTACCCAAGAACATAATATAATAAATAGAGAATGCGCAAAATACTTTTTGCAACTTTGGTATTCGTAAGTTTTATTGCTCTTATTCTTCGTTTTGGGTTTCAACCATTGATTGAGTTTTTGGGGCTTGAATCAAGGGCAGGTTTGAGGGTTGAGTCTAATACTAAAGCAAAGGTATTTATCTGCAAAACAACAGAAAAATGTTTTACCAATGATAAACAGGATGCATCTGTATACAAGGAGGCTGGGAATACCCCACTTCAGGATGAAAATTTTATCGAAGGTGAATATTTAGTTTCTTTAAAGAGTGAAGAAAGTACATCTTCTGCAAAGTTTTGGCAAGGGTATGTAAAATTGAATGCAGGCACCTTATCCGTGATTAACCGGGAACTTAGCGATAACCCTGTGATTTCAGCTGGTGAGGTAATCACTCTAGAAAAAGGCAAGGGAGTGACTGTAATATCCATTCCGTTTAATGCAGCTGTATCCATTGATGGTAAGAACGCAGGCAGAACTCCCCTGACAGTTTTAGATCTTTCTGTGGGAGAACATACGTTTATGATTGGGAAAGAAGATTATCTAAAAAGAAGTATCAGAGTAAATATTGTTGAAGGATTTAACTTGACAATGAGTGTCGATTTGGCACTTTCTGAAGCGGATCTTTCTAAGATCCCCACAACCCCAATCTCTTCTACGGTCCAGGTAAAAGTTAAAAAAACTCCAACAGGATTTTTAAGGGTTAGAAGCGAACCTTCTGTAAATAGTGTTGAAGTAGGCAGGGTTAAACCAGGTGATATTTTAGTACTTTTGGAAGAACAATCCGCTTGGGATAGAGTGAGGCTTCCTGATGGGAAAGAGGGCTATGTTGCGAGCAGTTATGTTGAAAAGAAAAATCCTTAAATTTTCTCAAGCACCCAAGTAGTAAATAATTCCAATCACCATCACCAGCCAAAGGATTACTGTTGTAAGGAGCGGTTTATCAGTCAGTAATACCCGCTCCGGGGATTCACCTTCTTTTTTTTCATAAATAATGTAAAGGTATCTCATGACTCCGTATATTACTACGGGAATAGTGGCCATTAAATATTTTGCCTGGAAAAAGGGGAGTGAAAAATTATCCAACAGCCCTATTATTTTAGGACGGGCATAGATTGGCGGTTGTAGAAATGTGAAAAATGCATAAGATAACCAGGTGGAATTAGCAAACATCCCGGTTAAAATATCCAGTAAATTTTCCGGATAATGAAGCAATGTTTCTCTATGTTTAGAGGCTTGCGCCTGGAGCAGGGTTAATTCAGACCGTCTTTTGCCTGTGGCGATAAATAAAGCAAAAGAGATTACAGCAAGCAGAAACCAAACATTCAAATGAGCATCAATTACCCAAACCCCCGCGTAAACCCGCAGCACAAACCCTGCGGCAATTACCATAACATCAAGCAAAATTATAGATTTTAAAAAAGATGAATATAAAAGCTGAAGCAACAGATATAATAAGACCGCTAGAAAGAAAGGAGTAGACAAATTGTAAGAGATTGGTAACACTAAAATAATCAGTAAAAGTGCAATTACGATTGCAACAGGTACTGGTATTAAACCAGCTGCAATGGGCCGCCCCTTTTTAAAGGGGTGCAGTCTGTCCCTGTCTATATCAAAAATATCATTCAGTAGATAAGTTGCGCTTGTAGCAGCGCTAAAAAGTAAAAAAGCCTGGATTACAATTAATATAGTTGAAGGTTGGTCTAACTGGCCGGAAAAAATAAGCCCTGTAAGCAGAGCAAAATTTTTTATCCATTGTCTTGGCCTGATTGCCCGAATAAATGCCCAAAAAAATGTAACCATAATAAAACTCCAAAAATTACAATTCCTACTCCGGTTATAGTAAACATTTTCTCTTCACTGGAGATATTTATTGCAATCAAACCTAGGATAGCACAGGAGATTATGTAAAACAAGGAAATTTTTTGATGCGACCAACCTCTTTGCAGCAGCAAATGATGCAAATGTTTTTGGTCCCCTAAAAACGGCGACCTACCGGATACTATCCTCCGAAGTATTGTATAAACAAAGTCGACAGAGGGGATCAGCAGCACTAAAAGTGCCGTAGCCAACTTGGCACTGGTGAGTATACAAATAGCAGCAATGATTAGACCTAAGATGGTTGATCCGAAAAAACCAGGAAAATTTTAGCCGGGTACCAATTAAATAATAAAAAACCCAGGGAGGCCCCGGCTGTTATAAATCCCAAGGATGAAATATACACCTGGTTTGGATCTCCTTTTAGAAAGGCTTGATAAGCAACCCATCCAATAACAAGAGCTGCTACTAAAATTATTCCAGGCATCTGTCCGTCAACGCCTTTTGACCAATTAATAATATTCATAACCCACACAATCCAAATAAGAGCCAATATATCAGCAATTATTACAATATTGTGGAAGCCTAAAAAAGTAAACGGGATTACAAATTGATCAAGTTTTAAGATGCCGCCAAAAGGGTTAGTGATGAAAGTGATTCCGACACCAGATGCAACTACTATAGCTGCTGCGAAAAACTGCAGAATAAGTCTCAGAAGGGGATTAAAATCCATCAGAAAATCATCCAGCAGTCCCACCAGGAGAAGTACAAAACTACCCAGCAGGATCCCGATAATATATTTTTCTAAAGGGATAAAAAGCAGGATTGGTACCAGTATCCCCAAAAATATCGGCAGGCCCCCGGCTCTTGGCACTATCCTTTTTTGAATATGAGCGGGATGAGGTCTTTTTTTGGGATCGTCCACCAGCTTAAATTTTAACGCAAGCCGGATAACCAAAGGGGTTGTGAAAACAGTGACTAATAAACTTACAAAAAATGGTACCAGAAGCTGAGATATCATATAAAGATAAAAACAATTCTAAATGCTGTGATAGCGATCAAAAGTGCAACAGTAGCCGTAACTGCGGAGATAATTCTTCTTAATACCCATTGGGAAGGGTGTAGAGACATTATAAGCATAAAATTTATGAGGATAAACAGAAGGATAATAGCCGGCAGAATAGTCAATTGTTTAGGGTTGACTAACTGAGCGTCTCCCCAGGGCAGAGAGAAGAAAAGAGGGATCTCCGGAGGAAGGTTTTGATATTCGATCCCCCATAAAAGAAGGATTGATAGACCAGAAAAGCAAGCAAAAAAGATAGACCAAAAAATAACCGGGTCCTGGCGGTTGTAAAAATTTCTCATGATAAACGGACTTTGTTGGTCACCCTAAATTCCAGATATTTACCGAACATTAAAGAAGTTTGGGCGTCAATTGCCGGTATTGTTGAAATTGTAATCATGACAATTGGGATCAGTAAAAATTGTACATAAGACCATATTCTGGTCAAAATTGACCATCGGGCAGGTCTTCTGGGCACTGTTTTTTCATGCACATAAATTGTAGCAAAGAGTCCGAAGAAAGCAGTTGTTAAAATCCAAGATGAGATAATGGGAAGATTGATTGCAACTGTAGATTGTTGGTACTGGGGGTTTATATAAGGTATAGCCAGTCCGGCAAAAGTCACAAATAATGCTAGGGTTCCCCATTTCAAATTAGCCCACAGAACAAATAACAACTTGTCGGTTTTATCCCAAAAATCAATATCAGCTCTTTTGAAATACTCTTTAAATACATAAGGCATATGTTCAACACCATAAGCCCATCTTTTAAGCTGCAAATACTGGTTTTGGAAGGTTTTAAAAAGGGAGACATCCAGGTTCGTATCGGCATTAATCGGTAAATAATGGGGGATAACTTTATAATCACCTTTGAAATGAAAATAAGCCTTCCAGTAAAAACCGGAATCATCGTTAACTTTATTGGGTATCCAAAGCCCAATATCCAAAAGGGATTTTAAGTTAACAGACAGGGATGAGAAGTTCATATATTTATCGGAACCCACCATTTCTGCAAGCTGCCAGAAAGCAGTTCCTGTTGCGATCAGTCTCATCGGTGCCGGTGCCTGCCAGTAATTGTTGTAGTATAAAAACACCCCGGTAAAAGTACGTTTATCCCGGATTCCGGCAGGAGTTGATAAATATTTATGCAGAGCCCCCGGAAGAAATTGGGGATGAACTACAAAATCCGCATCAAGGGTTGTTACTAAAACATCCCTTTGGTTGATACCTCTTTTTTTGAGTTCGGGAAGCACCTTGAGAATCATCCAGTTTTTATTTGAACCTTGCCCTGGGACCTCACCTGGCAATCCGAAAGGATGGGTGGTAGTTAAAACCCCCCCTAACTTTTTTTCAAACCTTTTAAGGTATTTTATTGTTTCTTGAATTTTTTGGGGATTATCCCTGCTTTCAAAACCTGCAACCATAATAATTTTTTCTTTCGGATAGCTGGAGTTTGCGATCGCCTCATAAGCCGGCGCCAAAACCTCTAGAGGTTCTTTATAAGTGGGGAGCAGAATCAGGTGATAATATTTTCCCCATTCATCGGGAAAATCATCCTTGAGTTTAGCCAACCAGTTCTGTTTTTTAGCCCATCCCATCCGTCTGTACCCTAAAAGTATCAGAACCGCAATCCTTAATGCACTCACCAGCCAATAGATATCAGCAATAATAATAAGATATGCAACTGCAAAAGGAAGGGTAAAAGATAGCCAAAGCGGAGAAGTTAATGCGGTCCATGTTAGTGCTCCTGGTAAAATCTCAAACAACCTTTCAAATTTTGTTTCATGTTTCTTTACAAAATCAAGTTCCACTCTTTCAGAGATTAGGTAGTGGTGTGA
>CAZFVS010000029.1:4841-11467 GCA_964522265.1 uncultured Gammaproteobacteria bacterium
TATCAAGAGGAAGAGGCAGGAAAAAACGGCCGAACATAATGATCAGGAATCCTGCCAGTATCATCAGGATCCCTGGAATACTATGGAAAGGTTTTTTAAAAAGTCTGTTAGCCAGCTCTCCGAGGTAAAAGAATGATACTGCACCAATGAAAAAAGCTAAAATTATTCGCATTAGTAAGCTTAAGTGTAAGGAATTTGAAGCTGGAATGCAAATTGTACTGAGGTAACCGTTCAGGAGTTAACAAAACTTTTATCGTTCGAGGCTGGAAGCCGAGAACTAAATAAGTTTTTTACTTCTCTCCGGCTTCGCCCGCCTTTGGCGTGGCTTCGCCGGATCGAAGAATAATATCCTTCGTCAAAGCTTAAGTTTGCAAACGAGTTGCCTATACAGATATCTTATAGTACAATTATCCCCATGGCAAAACTATTAGAACTTGAAGGAACGTCCAAAATGTTAATTGATAACGCGGGGTCTTTTTCTGTATTTGATCCTTTCGCTAACTCAAGAAGAACAATAGGTCAAAGAGCAATTGCACTTATTCTTCGGCCTTTAATGCTAGCGGTAGCTTCGGGAAAGAGTACCCATTGGTTTGATTATCAGGATCTAGAAGCTCCAGAATATTATGAAGGCTTAAGAATTCCAGGGGATTATAAAGCTTTTGACATTGGTCATCCCGATATTATCTTAAGACGACTTAGGCATGTCCACATGAGCTTAGGAGGCTGGAAAGAAACTGTTCTAATAGGGCCAGATCCAGGCCGGGCTAACGCGGAAAGATTAGGAAAAACTGGATGGCTTTATGGATTTCGTGTATTAGGACCGGAGGGAACGGTATTAAAATCTCAGTACAGTCGGTTACTAAATCCTGGTTTTACCTCAATCCTTATCCTTAGAGGTCCGAGAGAATTTGACGCGATTGGATTGGATCCGGAAACCTTGGATGAAATTCCTTTAGCTGGAATGAGACTCATTAGACGAGGGATAAATATTCAGTAGGACTTAGTCTTTGTACAAACCTCATCTTGATTTCGGGTAATATTTGGGGTAATGTAGAGTTATTCTATGGAAAATAGTTTGGCAATCTTCGAAGATTATAAAATCCGCCGCCTTTGGGATGAAAAAAAGGAGAAGTGGTATTTTTCTGTTGTGGATATTATCGCGGTTTTAACAGAGCGGCCTGGACATAAAAGAGCCCAAAGTTATTGGACAACACTAAAAAATCGCTTAAAAGAAGAAGGAAGCGAGGTCGTCACAAAATGTGACCAACTGAAAATGATGGCTTCTGATAGGAAATATTATTTGACGGATGCTGCCGATGTGGAAACTATTTTACGGCTTATTCAATCAATTCCATCGCCAAATGTAGAACCATTCAAATTATGGCTTGCAAGAGTGGGTTATGAAAGGATGCAGGAAACGGTTGATCCTGAAAGATCTCTAAACCGCGCCCGGGAAAACTGGCACAAGTTAGGCCGAAGCGAAAAATGGATCCAGCAAAGGATGATGGGCCAGGAGACCCGCAACAAACTAACAGATTATTGGAGTACTCATGAAATAAAAAAAGGAGAACAGTTTGCCGTATTAACCAATATTATTCATCAGGAGTGGGCAGGATTAACTGTCAAAGAACATAAGGGTTTAAAAGGACTGAAGAATCAAAATTTGCGGGACCATATGAGTGAGGCAGAACTGATTTTTACAGCCCTTGCGGAATTATCAACAAGACAAATAGCGCAAAGCAACAAAGCCACTGGTATGAAAGAAAATAAACAGGCAAGCAAAACAGGTGGCGGTATTGCCAAAAAAGCCAGGTTGGAACTGGAAGGGAAAACCGGCAAAAAAGTTATTTCTAAGGAAAATTATTTGGCATATAGGAATAAGGAGCTAGATATTAAATAATTGCTGAAAATTTTGGGCCGTTTGCTCTGCGACTTTTTCAAAAGGCTCGTTTTTAATGTCTGCAATTGTCTTGGCGATTTCTAAAACTGAAGCTGGTTCATTTCTTGGGCCTATTTTGAATAGTTGGTGGTACAATTATTTCACAAGAATACGATTTATCTTCACATGCTCATCAGGAGCGGCAAGAAGAACAAATTACAATAGATGAAATCGAGAGAGCAATCCTAAAAGGTGATATAATTGAAGAGTATCCGCAAGACCCAAGAGGGAAAAGCTGTTTGGTTAGCAGCAAAGCTGAGAGCAAGTCGCTCCATGTGGTTTGTGGATTTAGAGGAGAAAGATTGTTGATAGTGACAGTTTATCGTCCAAAACCACCGGTTTGGAAAGATTTTAAAACAAGAATAAAGGAGGTAAAAGATCGTGTCTAAATGTTTCTTTTGTAAAGGTAAAACTCAAATAAAAAAGATTAATGTTGATTTTAGATGGAGAGATCAACTATTTGTGGTAAATAATGTGCCAGTAGAGGTATGTACTCAGTGTGGTGAAAGGTATTATTCAGTAGAAGTGTCTAAAAAACTTGACCAGTTGGTTAAAAAACAAACCAAGAATAACAAAATTAAGCCTAAAGAAATTATTGAAGTCCCTGTTTTTAGCTGGCAATAATTTAATGTCCCAAAAAGGTTTTGCTCCGATTGTTTTTATTTTAGGAATTTTACTTGTTTCTGCTGGGATAATTGGCGGAGCATATTATTACAAAACAACTACAGAAAAGTCTAAGATTTCAGAACAAAAAAATATTACTTCTAAAACCACACCAATCTCTACCCCAACAGACGAAAGTGCAAATTGGAAGATCTATACAAATAGTGATTGGCAAATAAGTTTCAATTATCCTTCAGGATGGGAGATAGGATCTAATGGGCCTACTTCTATAGAACTAAATGTGAACTCAGCGCCCTATGTGAATTTTTCTTATATTGAGAACTCAAAAAACCTAACCCTGCAACAAATTGATCGAGAAAATACTAAAAAAGATAAAGAACGAGGGATGGGTGTTAACAGTCCTGCTGTCGCTCCTTCAAATTACACCATAATTACAACCAAAAATGATTATAACACTTATTATGAAAAAGAATACTTCTGTGAACCTTCGGTATGTGAGAGATATACAATCGTTGTCTCAAACAAGATTATTCAAATAGTGATATTCCCAAGGATGAAAGAACTTAAAGATTATTCTAAAATAATTGATCAAATTCTTTCTACCTTTAAATTTTTAGATTAAAAAGCCTTTTGACATTTCAGTTGTTTGATTGACAACTTTTTCAAACGGGACGTTTTTAATTGCCTCAACAGTTTGTGATTTCTCTACTGGAGGAGGTTTACTGTTTGAATTATTTAAATATATCACCTTTGAGTGATTTTGCTAAATTCAGGAAAAATTCTTCTAAAGCGGTTTTATTAAAGGGAGTAAGCATTTTTGGAAGATCTTCATCTTTAATCTCCTTTGCCTTTACAAATTGGCTTGCTAAAGTTATTTTATCAATGTGCCAATCAAATTTTACTTTCGCATCTTTGATCAGCTGACCCAATTGATAATTGAATGTTTTCATAATGAAGTAAATGTCAATAAAATCCCTGCCCCTTGTCCGCATAAACATGGTATGTATTTTATTAACTGCAATATCATAAATACTGTCTATCTCTAAATTTTTGTATTTTTTACCCTTTTCAATCCTGGGAAATGGATAATAGTTAAAGTCTACTTTTAAGTACTGATTATCCTTAAAAATCAAAATATAGCTGACTAAACCTAAAAATTGGCTTTTTTTAACCTCTTTTATTTTAAGGGGGTGTGAAATTTTTCTTAGGAAGGTATCAATTAAAGTTTGGTCAACTTCTTCAGTTTCTGTAAAAAGGTCTATATCTTCTGATAATCTGTGATGCAGGTAAAACTCTGAAAGGACAGTTCCACCAGTAAAATAGAAGCGTTTAGTTATTTGTGGCTCTTGTTGTATAAGCTCCAAAAAGTTAAGTTGTTGGGTAGTGAGTATAGTTTTCCCCATAGTAAATATTCAAGCAGCCTGGCTTTATATGGATCAAGTTGACCCTTGATTTTAGGCCAGGCTTTTTTAACCTCCTCCCTATCCAGTTTTTCCCCATCCAGGCCATAATTTATAAGTTGAGTCAGTCTCCAAAGCTTATACCCTTTGGGATTTTCTTTTTTAAATCTTTTTTCATCAACAGACCAATTATACATCCTCTAATTATACCAAAATTTAGGCAGTTTTAGGTTGTCTATTACCTGATCTTTTGCTATCTTTAAATTAATGCCATATTTTCAAAAAGGCTTTGCGCCAATAATAATTATTTTAGGAATTCTACTTGTTTCTGCTGGGATAATTGGCGGAGCATATTATTACAAAACAACTACAGAAAAGTCTAAGGTTTCAGAACAAAAACCTGCCACTCCTAAAGCCACGCCAATTCCTTCCCAAGCAGATGAAACTGTAAATGAGGCAAAGCCTCTTTCCTCCGGAAATTGGAAAACATATACCAATTCAGATTTTGGCATTTCATTGGAGTATCCAGCAGATGCAGTAGTTAGCACAAAAACTCTTTATAGTATGCTGTCAAAATCGTCAAATGGTTTAGATATTGCCCCTCCTTATCAAGAACCATACTCAAAATACTACACCTTTGATTTAGTAGTACAAGATAATCCACAAAATCAGGATGCAAAAACAATAATCAACAACTATATAGCAGATATTAAGAAAAATTGTACCCCTCCTGCTTGTAGCACACCAAAAATGATTACTGATACATTAAAACCATATAAAAACGGAGAAATTAATGGGTATATCTTCCATATCGGAGCAGAGACTGATTCGGCAATGGTTGTACAAGTCAAAAGTAATAAAACTTATATTTTCAGAATGAGCGGAGATCAAGGAAATGTTTCCGATTACGGCCTGAATATTTTTGATCAAATCCTCTCTGCTTTTAATTTTTTAGATAAAGACATTTCAACTGAGAGAATAGTTATTAAGGATGATTATTGGTTTGAGTTTAATATTCCTAGGGGATACAGGTTAGATCGTAATAAAATAGGTAGCTACTTAGGGTATATAGTAGATGAAAAAGGTAATAAATTATTAGGGTTTGGTTTTAATTCTGCGGGAGGCGAACTGTCTCCTAAGGGAAAGACGATTATAGATGGTGTTCCTTTTACTATTGAGTATGATACTGAAGTTAGTTGTTCAGTAGCTGTCTATCCTACAAATCTTAAATTTTCTTTAGATAGATTGTATTTTTTTGTTTCTACTTGGTGTAAACCCGGAGAAGAGGGGAAAAATATATCCAATAAATCTTTATATACAGATGTTATAAGCAGTATAAAATTTAGTGATAAATTAAAAGATATTCTATTTGGGAAAACCCAACCACCGTTATTAAAAGAAATTGATTAGATATTAAAAAGTTTTTTAACATTATCTGTAGTCTGACTTGCAACTTTTTCCAAAGGCTTGTTTTTAATTTCTGCAACTACCTGTGCGATTTCGCGGACTGAGGATGGTTCATTTCTTTTACCCCGGATTGACTGGGGAGGTAAAAATGGGGAATCTGTTTCCAAAACAATCCTTTCTAAAGGTAATATCCTAACCGCTTCTTTTAAATAATCATTCTTGGGATAAGTTAAGTTTCCGGCAAAAGATACATAAAAATTAGTATTAAGTAGTAAGTATTTAGTAGTAAGCGAAAGGCCGGAATAACAGTGATAGACGCCTTTCCAGTCTTTGGTCATTTCTATAACTTCATCCCAAGCCTCAGTGTTCTCCGGGTTTTTAGTCCTGTCATCGCGGCAATGTATTAATAAAGGTAGGTTTAGCTTTTTTGCCAGGTCGATTTGGGATTGAAACAACTTTCTCTGTAAATTTTTCGCTTGTTCAACTGATAAGCCGAGAGGTAAATATCCTTCCCTGTTAAAATATGCAAAGTCCAGCCCGCATTCGCCGATTGCAATCACAGTTTCTCTGTTTTCGAGATAAATTTTTTCCAGAGCCGCGAGATCTTTCCCCATAATACTTGATACTTGTCCCTTGTCCCAGTATTTAACCGCTTCTTCAGGATGGATTGCAATGGAAGAATAAAGTTTAAATTCAGCGGAAGATTCCTTTTTAGCCTGTTCGGTAGCAGTCCGGCTTAAATTAACATCCACACCGACATTTATCGCAGCTGTGACCCCGGCTTCAATGGCACGGTTTATCACATCTTTAATATCGTTTTTGTATGAGTCCCAAAATAAATGTGCATGGGTATCTATAAACATAAAGATAATTATACAACTGTTGTTTCTAAATACTCTATCTTGTTTTGTTATACAAGCTATGTTATTAAATATATATGAATCTGCCTAAGCCACAAAAGGGGATTGCAGCCATTCTTATATTAGGGTTGGTAGTTGCGGTAGCTGCTGCGGTTTATTTTTTTGTACTTAATAAACCAGGCGTTAACCCTCCTCAAAATCAAGTTATTAAAACTTTACCTAAACCACTCTTTCTTAATTTAGAAAGCCCAAGCAGTCAGACTGTGGCAATTGATGACAATATTTTGATTAAAGGTAAAACATTACCCAATAGCAGGGTAGTGCTGTTTAATGCAACAGATGAGGAGGTTTTGGAGAGTGATTCTGAAGGTAAATTTATGGGGAAATTGCAACTTG
>CAZFVS010000030.1:0-10671 GCA_964522265.1 uncultured Gammaproteobacteria bacterium
TAAAGTATTACCCTCAATAGCAGTAGAGGCATGGACGGTTTCAGCAGTAACCTTGGAAATAAGTTCTCTTTTATAGTTTTCCGGTAAGTTTACAGCCCTAAAATAGCCAAAAACTGCTCCGATGACCTCAAGATTCTTAGTTATTTTGGGTGTAATAATGAATCTGGGAATAAACATGTTGTGCATTACCTAATGCCTATATAATACCTATATGCTGCCTATATGTCAAATTTTGAGAGCTTTTTAAACGATTCATTTTATCCTTCAAAACTATTGCAGAGCAAATTAAAAATACAAAGTATTAAATTGATAATAAATTTTTCAATATTTTATGGAGAAAAGTTACAAATGTTATACATTTTTGGGGTTGAGCAAAATACAAAACTAAAAACTGACCAAATAAAAATATAAATAATCCTTGTCAAGTCTAGATTAGACTGTCACGAAAGTCTAAAGAAATATATAAAAATATTAAAAATATAAGGGTATATACTATCCTCGATCTGTCCTATAACTATGAAAGAAATAAAACAGTTTTCACCACCAATTGCTGTGCCTTTTGAGCTGGTAAGAGGTTTATATAGATTTTCAGAAAGACTTGACCAAGTGAATTGGACAGCAAGAAGAGTGCAAGATACTCAGAATGCTGAATACTTAGTTCCTCATATTTGCAAGTTTTTAGATCAAAACATCAGAAGGGTAAATTATGACTCAAATAATCTAAGAGCAATAATAGGTGTTTCAGGCATAGATTCTGCTGTATCAGCCTGGCTTGCGGCAGAAACAATGCAAAGAGCAAAAAAACAACAAACAGCCCAAGAAACTGATTTATTTATGGTTAATTTTAGAGCAATGAATTTAGAAGATGAACAATATGGTCGATACTGTTACCAAGCCCTCAGAAACGCATATAGAGACTTAAATATTCATTTTCATTGGGCAGATATGACTAATGTTATTAAGGGAGTTGATGAGATTACGGAAGGCATCTTAGAAACTACTAAACATCCAAAATCTTGGCCAGCAGAGCCGACAACCGGATTGATCGATGTCACTACTGTCAGCATGGGTTATAAAGTATGGGCAGCAGCTCTTGATTCGACAAATAAAACAGAGGAGGTTTTAGGAGAGATAAATATTCCATCCGGTTGTTCAATAAAGATCCTAGCAAACCTTTGGAAGAGTCAAGTATATGATTTGGGAGAAATTTTAGGCATTCCTAAGACAATACTAAATAGAAAGCCAATTAACTCGACTTATGGAACTTCTAAAATAGACTCATATTTTGGAGAAATCCCAAGTGGGTTTACCCCTCGAGAAACATACCAGGTTTTAGATCTAGTACTTGAACAGTTATATCAGGATGGAAAATCAGTAGACGAAGTTTCTCAAGGGTTAGGACATTCTAAAGAATTTATTCAACGAGTCAAGACGAAAATTGATAGTCAAAATCATCGCAGAAAAATCCCAACCTTCCAACCCTTATGAAAACGACCGTTTCGCTTGTCCAATTCGAGGCTAAAATAAATGCATTTGAAGAGGCTTTTAGACAAGCGGAGTTTTTTATTGCTCAGGCAACAACGGAAGAAGCTAAATTTGTTTGTTTCCCAGAAGATTTTATCTCAGGAGCATTAGACTATTATGTCGATTCTCCGAAAACTATCGATTATATAGTTGAAAAACTTCCCCAAATATATAAACAAAAGTTTATAGAATTTTCTCAAAAATACAGTATTACCATTATTGCTGGAACAATTTATGAAAAATTGAAAGATAGGAAAGTAGTAAATAGAAGTTACATTTTTAAGGATGGAAGAATTATTTATCATTATGACAAAATAAATCTTTATTTTACGGAGAAAGAACTTGTTTCACCTGGACAAAAATTGCCTGAAGTAATTGAAGTAGAGGGAGTTAAGATTACAACTGTAATTTGTAAAGATTTATATTATCCAGACCTTTTTCAATATTTAGCAAAAAAAGGTACAGAGATCGTTTTTATCCCTACCTATTGGTCAGCCAACTGCACCGACTATGAAATTCATAAAGACAAAATATCAAGATACAAGGTGAGATTCTTAGCTAACAGTGTTTCGAAAATCCTAGCTGAAGCAAGAGCTATTGAAAATGGAATGTATATAGTATTTGCAAATTGTTGTGGCACGATAAGATTAAAAGATTATTTTGACATTCTGATGGGTAAGTCGTTTATGGTTTCTCCTTTGGAAGGAATTATCTCTAAAACATCTTTTATGAAAAAGCAGCTTATATTTACGAGTAATTTAGATCTACAGGCAATTGAAGATGCAAAATCTATTTTTGACATCCTTTGACTTTATGAAAGAACAAATTTTAGTTGAACAGGTAAAAAAAGAGCAGCTAGATGTATATTTTCAAACTTTTTGTAGGTTAATAAATGAGCTTTTCCCTGAATATTCTGAGAGAGTGAGACGATTTTTTTATACTGATCCTCGGGCAATTAATAGAGAAGGGTTAGATATAATGTTTAACCGAGGTGATATTCTATTAGCAGCTCATAACCAAGTAGATATTATGGGGATTTTAATTGCAGGAAAACCATTTGGTGGGGTAAGTACAGCCCATTGGTTTGCTATTGATCCTGCTTATCAAGGAAGAGGGTTGGGAACTCGTATGGTCCGAACTTATGAAGATCTTGTCAGCAGTATGGGCGCTCACTCTATTCGCTTTGAAACTGCTGCAAAAAATAGGAAATATTATCAAAGATATGGCTATCAATTAATTGGTTTTGATGAAACAAGCACTTTTGGAACACCTAACGATTTGTTTAGAAAACTTCTTCAAGAACCTCAAGAGAGTAATTTTCTAAAATGAACGCCTGTTTTTTGTGCCTAAATTTGTGTTTTTAGGGATATTGTGATAATTGGTACTATAATCTTTAGTAATTTATCTTCCTCTAAAGTTTCATTAAATAAGTTTTGGAGTCCTTCGGTAAAGTTTACACTGAGCGAAGCCGAAGTGCTCAGGACCTTTGGTCCGACCCGAGTACCAGCTCTCGCTCCCAAATGTATTGATTGTTGCAGAAACAATTAGTAATCAGTATAATTCATACTCGTATCCAGTATGGCTAAAAAAGATAACAGGCAAGACATTGGTTTGGAGTGTTCTGTTTGTAAAAGCAGAAATTATGTCACGGAAAAAAACACCTTAAATACCAAAGAAAAACTCAGTTTAAAAAAGTTCTGCAGGAAATGCCGAAAAGTCCAGACCCACAACGAATTTTCTAAACTTAAATGAATTCATAGATCGATTTGGCAATCCGCCAGTTTAGTGATTGTTTTTCTTCCTGATTTTTGAAATACTAAAATTAATGTATCTCAATCAAAAGGGGAATCTTCTGGTTATTTTTTGTATTTTAGCGCTTATTTTGGCCGTTTCAACTGGGACTTATTATTTAGGAATAAATAAAGATAGATTTTTCCCTTCCAGACAACCCGAAACAACTTATCTTCCAGCCCCTACCCCTCTTTGTCATTCTCCAATAGAACCGCAGGAAGGTTGGCTAAAAAAACAATTCAGCAACGATTCCAAGTTTGTCGAAAATATTGATTACCCAAAAGAGTTAACTGATATTTGTGATAATCAATTAATAAGTATGGGTTGTGGTTTCCCTTATATCAGACAAGCAAATGGAAATTATACATATACTGAAACCGTAAAAGAAGGATCCAATACAAAATCAACTTCCCTAACAGTGACGCAAGAAGATACCTTAGATAATATACACAGATTAAGTAGAATGCTGCCGGGGGAAAGTATAGACAAAGTTAGGTTTTGTCTTCTGCAAAATAAGGATATAATCGCTGTTTATGAGCATTGGGCAGGTGGTGGCGGGTCAAAAAATACCTCTTATCTTGCTACGCTTGCTGCCGAAGGTGGGGTAATTGAATTTGGTTCTATCCCAAACCCCGGGATAGCATATTTTACTTGTGATCAACCATTATTGCTGACTGAATCTGCTTTATTCTTGGAGTGTAGGGGTGGTGATGGACCTTCAGGTTCTAAAACAATCTACAAAATTGACCGGAAAACTAAAGAGGCAAAGAATGTTTTACAATGTGATTTTTTGAGTGATGAAAGCGGTAAGATAACTACCAGTTGTAAGTAAATTAAGATTATGGCTGAAAAAGAGTCTTTAGAATACATTAAAAAAGGCGTGGATTCGGGTTTTCCAATTGATCAGCTTTTAGAAGCAGCGGTGGAGTTCAAAAATCAATCAAAATCTTCAGCACTATCTAATAATGTAAATATTGAAATAAAAAATTTAACAGCTTCTAAAGTCTTGCTCTTTTTAGGCGGGTTAATAACAGTAATAGCGGGAATCATTTATATAACCCTAAACTGGAAAGAATGGAACTCTATTTATCGGATATTAGCAATCTTCCTGCCGATGTTGATTTCATACAGTACAGGAGTTTATCTCTGGTTTTATTCTAAGTATCAAAAACAATCATTGGCTTTTTTATGTACTGGTTCTTTATTGTTCCCGTTTTTTTTAATGATTTTATTTAAAGAACTGCATATTTTTGACCAGGCTAAAACAAATGAATTGGGTTTAACAATTTCTGTTTTAAGTTTTATCCAATTTTTAGTTCTAAATCTTTTATTTAAAAGCCAACTTTGGCCTTTTTTATACGGCGTATCTGGGATATTTGTCCATAGTTTCCTTTATGCGATTTTTAAATGGGATTTTTTGGGTAAGTACACTCAATTTTGGACTGCAAGTTTATTAGGATTGGCATATCTTATCCTGGGAACATATTTAAATGAGGACAAATCAGAGCAGGAGTATGGTAAATATCTATCAATATTAGGAGCTTTAACATCAGTTGCATCAATATTACTGCTGATTTTTACTCACAAAATTGATGACATAGCAACTTGGTATATGATTGTTCCAATTGTATTCTATTTTTTTATCGGCTGTTACTTTGAAGCAGAGTCTAAAAAATCTTCTGCTCAAATTTTTTATTTCTTGGGCTGTTTTACAGTATTTATAACGAGTATAAAGTTAGCCATCGGCGGCCAAATAATGCACCTGCTTGGCCTCAGTAAAATTCACGATCCTGTTAATTTTCAAACAGGTTTCTCGGTTGTGATTGTTGGGATTTTATATCTAGTACTCGCTGCAATTTTTAGAAAAATGAAATCCTTCAGGCTTGAGCTCCTTTTGAATTATTCTGCTTTTTTTGATTTTTTTGCTGTATTTTTTATATTGGGCGGGATTTTTAATTTAGGCCTTAGCGGAAAATATTTTGTTTATGAGACGCTTCTTCTTGTTTCAAGTTTAGGATTTATTTTTTGGAGTATACCAAAAAAATCTATTTCATATCTTTATATTGGAACCTTATTTCTAGTCATTTATATTTTTGATATAGGTGGGGAATATTTTCAGAACTCTGTCGGTTGGCCAATAACTTTGTTTATTTCAGGGTTGGTTGCAATGGGAATAGGTATTTTAATGGAAAAATTAAGGAGAGATTATTTTTCACCAAAATCAAATCAATAGTTCCCAATCTTCAAATCTGAAACTTTTCCCTCTGCTCTGTTTCTAGTATAATTCCTACATACGGGTGTGGTGAAATGGTATCACAGCAGTCTCCAAAACTGCTTTTCCAGGTCCGAATCCTGGCACCCGTGCCATCGGGGTTCGGCTCCGGCGAAGCCACGCCAAAGGCGGGCGAAGCCGGAGGGCGTATTTTCCCTGCACCCGTGCACTTTTATGAGATTATATTACTTAATTTTAATTGTTATTTTGGCAATTTTGGCTGCAAATTTTTTTGGACAGCCAAAATCAGGCACAATTGAATGTTATATTAACGGAAAACAAGTATTCACTACCAGAGAAGACTGCAAACAGCGAAGTATCCAAAAACAGACTGCTCCAACTATTACCACTCCGCAACCCATCTACCAAACTCCTGCACCTGTAAAAATCACCTGGGGCGGACCTGAGCTTTGGGATGCTGTCAATAAAAGAAGGGTGGAGAATGGTGTAAATGTGCTGCAGCAAAGAAGCGAACTCTGCACCATTGCTGCAATCAGGCTAAACCAGCTGCTTGAACTGGGTAAACTTGACGGCCATCAAGGTTTTGAAACCACCCTAAAAAGATCAGATATCGCCCCTATGGCCCAAAAATTTTCCAACATCAGTGAATTTTTAGTTGTAGGTTATTCCACACCAAAAGAAACCGTTGATGCTTGGGAGCATACTTTGGGGCATAAAGTGCTGGTAGCAGGGGGGGAATATGTTTGGGGTTGTATTTATGCCCAAGACAGTTTTGGAGTGGCAATAACAGCATATTAACTTATGTACAAACCTATTTCTGAATATGGCATAATCGGCGACTGCAGAAGCTCTGCTTTAGTTTCAGACGAAGGCTCAATAGATTGGGCCTGTCTGCCTGATTTTGATTCCCCGGCCCAATTTTTAAAAATATTGGATGATGAAAAAGGAGGATACTTTAAAATATCACCTTTAGGTTTTTATCAGACAAACCAAAAGTACAAAGAAAATACCAATATCTTAACCACTGATTTTTTCAACCATCAAGGCAACGCCTATGTTACAGATTTTATGCCCAAAGATATAAAACATGAAGCATCCGGCAATATACCTGAGTACGGTACAAAAATAATCAGGCTGGTCAAAGCCTTACAAGGCAAACATGAATTTGAGCTGGAGTTAAAAATTACACCCAATTTCGCCTTGGGAAAAATCTCAATCAGCCAAAAAGACGGGCGGGTAATAATTCAAGATGACAATTTTCAATATATTCTTTTTAAAAAACATCATCATACTGAGGTTTCAAACGGGGTAGTAAAAATCAACTTCAGATTAAACGAAGGAGAACAGGAATTTTTTGCACTGGATTTCTACCCCAAAAACCACCGGGTTGAGGATTTAACCAAACAGGAGGTCAATGAAAAATTAGCGGATCTCTATTTTAAAACAGCTGAATTTTGGGAATGGTGGACCTCCCTTTGCAAATACAGGGGTGCTTATTTTGAACAGGTTTTAAGATCTGCATTAACCCTGAAACTTCTCACGTACACCCCAACAGGTGCAGTTGTGGCTGCACCAACTACATCTTTGCCGGAAAAGGTGAGAGGAAACTTAAATTGGGACTACCGTTATACCTGGCTTCGGGATGCTTCTTTTACAGTTTATGCGTTTTTAGGATTAGGTTATATTGAGGAGGCCAAACGGTTTATAGGCTGGCTGGAAAAAGTCTGCTTGAAAGAAGCTGACAACCTAAAAATTATGTATACGATCAGGGGTGGGAAAGAGCTTAGGGAAAAACCCCTGAAACATTTAAAAGGGTACATGAACTCCAAACCGGTTAGGATCGGCAACGGCGCTTCAAACCAGAAACAGTTTGATATCTTCGGGGAGATACTGACAGCCATCAGCTTGTTTGTTCATTTAGAAGGCAAGTTGTCTGAACCCATGAAAGATTTTGTTGTAAAACTGGTCAATTTTTGTGTACTGCACTGGCAGGAAAAAGATACCGGCATTTGGGAGACCCGAAATGGGGAAAGACACAACACTTATTCAAAACTGATGTGCTGGGCTGGAATAGACCGCGGCATCAGGATTGCCAAAAAGTTAAAATTTACTGGTATTAATTTAATATATTGGGAAAAAACCCGGGAAAAGATTAAGAAAGATTTGTTAAAAAACGGTTATAATAGGGAACTTCATGCTTTTACTGCCTATTACAACTCAAAAACGCTGGACAGCGGCACTTTAAATATTCCAATTGTTGGGCTTTTGCCTCCGGATGACAGAAGAGTGCTTGATACTATCAATCAGATTATGCATACACTGGTTGTTGACTGGTTTGTGCTGCGGACGTCTGACACCGACAATAAGCTGCAAAAAGGTGAGGGGACTTTTTTCCTGTCCACTTTTTGGCTTATAGATTGTTTATCCCTGCTGGGAAAAGTTGACGAGGCAAAAATCTGGATTGAAAGGATCATCCATGATGCTACCCCTTTGGGGTTATACGCTGAAGAGTTTGACCCTTACACCAAAAGCCATCTGGGCAATTTCCCTCAGGCTTTTACCCATTTAGGATTTATAAATTCTGTTTTAAATTTAAAACAGGCTGAGGTATTCGGAAAAGAAAGTCAAGCCACTACCCAATCAGACAGGCTGGCAAAAGTCTTCAAAAGCCTTCTTGGTGTTAAAAATTGACTTTTATTCTTGCTCCCTGAATGTAAGCCTCATACCCGGTCAATGATTTTATCTGGAATTTATAGGTTTTCTTGCTGCTTCCCAAGGTAAATGTCTGGGAAGACACCCAGCTAAAATTCTCTGCTGCTGTTGAAACCTCGGAAGAAAGCACCGCAGTACCTGCGCTTGAGTCATAGAGCCTGGCAAAAACTTTTCCGTTGCCGCTTAAAACTTTAATTTGCGCTTCAAGCTGCATGCTGGTAGACCCGGGAAAACTGGCAGGGTCAACAGTAATATCGATATTGTTTGCTACAACCCAATCTCTTGCCGTAGTTGAATCACCTGACCCCAAAGATAATATATAAACAGGGGGTTGTTTGGTTTGGGTTTGTGAAGGGCTGCTTAAGTTAGCGGATGATCCCCCTTCCAGTTTCTTCACCCTTCCCTGCAGATCCGAGACACCAACCTCAAGGCTGTTTAGCCTGGCTTCAGTGTTTGTGGCAGAGGATTGCGCATCTTTCACACCATTTGTGCCGGAAACAGAGGTGGTCACCCCGATTTTGCCGGCAAGCTCCAGCACTGCCCCCTCCAGTGTTTTAATCCTCTGGTCATAATTTTTGTCAAACTGATTTTCTAAACTTTGTGCCGGGTTTGACGGACTTTCCTGTTTAAAATAATTAAAATATACAAAGACCCCTAAAACAGCAGCAACCAGCACCACCAAGGGCAGCAACTTAATCATACTTAAATAATACAACAAAACCATAATTTTAGTGTGTGTTAAGATTGATTGGAAATGAAAAAATATTGGGTGTATTTTAAAAGCTGCTACCAGTCCAGGCTGGAGTACAGAGGAGATATGGTAATATACAGCCTCAGCAGCTCACTTACCCCCATGATGGGTCTGGCGTTGTGGCTGACAACTGCAAATTTCGGCAGATTACCCTTTTCTGATACCGAGCTGATTGCATATTTTATAGCAGTAATTTATATAGGTATTGCTTCAGAGATGTGGCAATCCTGGTTTGTTGCAGAAAATGTCAATGACGGTACATTTTCTACATACCTATTAAAACCTTTCCACCCAATTATGCGTTATATCATCGATAATTTCAGTGATAAAATTTTTAAAATGACCATTGTTACTATTATTTTATTTTCTGCACATTTTTTAATCCCCCAAACAGTCTGGGGACAGTTTAACTTTTCCCCTCTAATCATTGCTTTAACGTTACTTTCTTTAAGCTTAGGTTATATCATGATGTTTTTACTGGAATATTCCATTGGCCTTTCTGCGGTTTGGTTTTACGATATCGGGTTTTTAAAAACCTGGATAGACTTAACTTACACAATTTTTGCCGGCAGGCTTATTCCTTTAATCTTTTTCCCCGTTGCTCTACTTAATTTTTCAATATTGTTGCCCTTCAGATATACCGTATCTTTTCCTGTTGAAATAATCCTGGGAAAGCTTTCATCCAGTCAGATAGTCCTGGGTTTTATTATAGAAATTTTTTGGGTTGGGGCAATTTTTTTAATTTACAAATTAATTTATAAAAAATTTGCTAAAGATTTTCAGGGACACGGATCATGATCAGATATATTAAAATTCTATTTTCACTGATCAACATCTCGTTTAAAAGATATCTGGAAAACCGCGCCAATGCTTTTGGGACACTGCTTGCTGCACTTATCCAATTTTCGATCATCATAATCTTTATTTCCATAGTTTTTAACTACACCAAACAGGTTAACGGTTGGAGCCAAAATGAGATGCTTTTTTTAGCAGCTGTTTATAGGATAACCTTTGGCCTATTTTATATGCTGGCGCAAAGGGGGATTACTTTTTTGTGGGAATATATACGACTGGGCAACCTGGATTATCTTTTGACTAAACCGATTAATTCACAGTTTTATATCACCTTTCGCGGAACCCGTCCGTTTGAATTTGTCAATATTTTGCTGGGGATAGCATTGTTGTCTTACATACTGCCTAAATTAGGGCTGACAAACAATTACTTCACATATATTGTCCTGCTTTTTAATTTAAGCTGCGGCCTGATAATTTTTTATTCAATTTATTATATGATCGCAACACTTTCAATCTGGATAATAAACTTTTACTCACTGGGAAGCCTCTATTACATTATTACCAATCCCTTAACCTTTCCCACCAATATCTACGGAAAAACATTTACATTTTTTATGACTTTCGTCTTACCTTTAGGGCTAGTCATCTCTACGCCTGTTGAGATTTTTCTGAGACATGCCTATGCGCTAATATTTTTTGAGATACTTTTTGCAGCATTATTTTTTTACCTTTCAACCCGTTTTTGGAATTTTGCCCTAAAACACTACACTTCCGCCAGCAGCTAGCCTCGAAAGGGGAGTAACAAACCCACACTTTCTTGGTTACAATATATCCATGGAAGAACCCATCATAAAAGTTGGTGATT
>CAZFVS010000031.1:0-10567 GCA_964522265.1 uncultured Gammaproteobacteria bacterium
TGGGAAGTTTTGGTTGACGGAAAGAGGGATACAATCTTTGAATATGACGGATGGGCCCGGGCTGTAAATATTAAATCAGGACAGCACATAGTTGATTTTAAATTCAAACCCTTTAATCATATTTTCGATTGATTCATGGTAAATATTAAGGTGGTATTAATCTTTGTGCTTTTTTTCTTTATACTTGCAGAATTTTTTACTCCTGAAATTATAGATAAATACCAAATTAACCGGCTAAGTGAACCCGAATTCGAGACATATACAAGCGATGAGGCGAGTTTTTTAAAAACATTTTACTTAATGAAACATAATTTAGGATATTACCGGGCATTTAAATTATCGAGGGAAAACGGGGCATCGGGCAATAATCTACAGCAAGATATTTTTACTTGGAGAATGCCGGTTGTTTTTTACCTTTGGAAAATATTTGCCAGTGGCGGGATGCAAATTTTTAAGCTTTATATATTCCTTAGCCTTCTGTCGCTTTTTTCGATATATTTAATTTTAAAAAAAATGACAAGTCCTGAATATGCAATTTTAGGACCTCTCCTGCTGTTGCCTTATTTTTATGATACTTTCAGATATAAAACCGCATTTCTTTTTACTGAGTGGTGGGGGTTGCTTTTCTTTGTAATTGGACTTTCTGCATATTTTCATAAAAGCCAAAAATTAGCACTGTTATGTTTTATAATAACAGTATCAATCAGGGAATTATTTATAATACCGGTCATGTTGCTTTTGGTATGGAGTTTTCTAAAAAAGGGAAATTTTAAAATAATTTTTTTGGCGGTTATTTTTAGCGGAATAATTTATTTTATCCATATTTTTAATATACGTGAGGTGTTGGGTAGGACTACAGATTTTAGTTTTTTCTCCAGGTTTCATCCATACCATTTGGCTGATTTACAAAAGATGATTTCGTTTTCGATGAAGGAGTATGTTTTTTGGGGATTGAAGACCCATTACCTTTTTGTGTTCTTGGGTATGTTAGGTTTAGCGAGAGCTGTTTTTAACAAAAATCGGGAGGCGATTTTTTTATTGGTAATAGTTTTAGGATTTATCTTATTTCTGCCTCTTATTTCAACTGCTGATAATGACTATTGGGGAATTATGTTTGTTCCTATTATAATTGTATCTATACCGCTTCTTTTAAAACCTAAAAATGAAAATATTAATTCTCTCGAGATATCAAAATAAAAGCCACCGTGTTGTGGAGTCTGTTGTCTATGAGTTGTCAAAAAGACTATCTGAAAATCATCAGGTTGATATTTTATCCGGGCAAGACAGCGACTCTTTTCAAAAGATGGTGAAAAGTGAATATGATGTTGTAATGCCGATGAACGGAAGGATGCAAAGCCTCAAAGCCTCCATTGGCAGGTTGATAGGTGGTTACAAACTGGTTATCGGAGGACACAGCGGTATCGGAAGAGATGATATTTGGAATATTGTTTTTTGCAAACCCGATATTTTTATAGCATTGACAGGTTATATGGCCAATTGGGCTAAAAAGTGGGCATGGGGATCGAAAGTTATCAAAATCAACGATGGTGTTGATACAAAAAAATTCAGCCCCAGCGGTAAAAAAATCAATTTTAACTTACCAAGGCCGATTGTGTTATCAGTAGGTGCTTTAGAATGGTATAAATATCACGAAAGGGTGATCAATGCGATGGACATTTTTAACCGGGGTTCACTGATAATTGTAGGTGACGGTATGGATAAACAAAGATTGGAAAAACTGGGTGGAGAAAAGCTAGGGAAAAGGTTTAAAATAATCCAGGCAAAATATAAAGATATGCCAAAAATATACAGATCTGCAGATGTTTTTACCTTGCCTTCCTGGGACAGGGAAGCGTTTGGTGTTGTTTATCTGGAAGCATTGGCAACCGGAGTACCTGTGGTTGCGCCGGATGATCCGTCCAGAAGAGAGATTATAGGGGAGGCGGGAATCTTTACTGATGTTACTGATGCCGCAAAATATGCAGTTGCCATTCAGGAGGCATTAAATAAAAAGTGGGGAAATATTCGAAGAGAACAGGCGGAAAAATTTTCCTGGGAAAATATCACAAAGGAGTATGAAAATTGTTTAGAAAATCTTTAAATTTTGGTGAAAAATATATTTTTTGTATTCCAATAATCCTTGCTTTTTTTATCCTTTTTATTAATATCAACAAACCTTTTGTAGGTTTCCATGATTTTAACAATGTCCAATACGGCACAATGGCCCAAAACTATATTAAGGAGGGGGTTTGGAATTTAAAATTCGGGCAAATCATGGGGAAAATTCATGGGGATTTCCATAAAAACAAACCCTTTTATACCAGCTACTTACCTCTCTTGCCTCTTATGGTAGCAGGATCATTTTCTTTTTTCGGGATGCACGAGTGGTCTGTCAGGATAATACCCGTATTGTTTTCCACTTTTGGGGTTTTATTTTTTTTTCTACTGGTTAAAAAACTTTGGGGTGGAAAAGCTGCTTTTGTTGCCTCCTTTTTTTATATCCTAAACCCAATGTTTATCTATTTTGGCAATATGGCAGATGTAGATGTTTTGATTTTGCCAATGATGATACTTTACCTTACTTTTTACCTTAATTGGATTGAATCAGGAAAGAATAAGTATTTATTTTTTCTTTGTTCAAGTTTATTTTTTGGTGGGTTGATCGGATGGATCATTGTTTATCTTGGTCCTTTATTTATATTACACAGTATTCTGATAGGAAAATTTAAACTGAAAGTTTTTATTCCGGGTCTGGTGTTATTATTTATCGTTCTTTTGCAATTTATCCATGCTTATATCCTTTCGGAGGGAGATATTTTTAAATCCGCGATGTTGGGGTCTTTAAAAAACAGACTTACTGAATCGAACTTAAGTTTTGGAGGGCAAAAATTTACGCCTTTAAGTTACTTAAAAAAAGAAATTAGTATGCTCCAGGCCTATTTCACCCGCACCCTAATTATGTTGTCACTAAGTTATGTAGTGATAAACTTTAGAAACAAGTTGGGGTTGGGAGGTATTACTCTATTTTGTTTACTCATTTTAGGGATAGCCCATCCACTAATTTTTTCAAGGGCTATCTTTATCCATGATTATCAAAATATTTATCTTCTGCCGTTTCTCTCTGCAGCAGGCGCTTTAATGGTTATAAAAATAATAGCTTTTCTGAAAAAAATAAAAATTACAGAATGGGTAATATTGTTACTAGTTGTTGCGTTATTTTTTATTTTTGTAACCGAGAGAATAAATTTTGCCAAAGCCTTGCTTGCTACAAATATGAACAAGCAGGGTTTTGAGATGGCTGGTTTATTAAACTCGCTTCAAAATTATGATAACGAAGTTTCTATAGCTTCACGTAGGTTTGTATCCTTTTATGGTTTATTCACGGACTATTACTCAAATTATAGGTATGGTATTTTGGAAGAAGACACTTTAAAAAAAGAGGGTTTAGCTGGTTTAAAGTATGCAATCTTTATAGACGAAGACATACAAGATCAAGCTTATTATAAAATGCTAACCTTGCAATATAAATTTTTTAAAACCGGGGAATGGACTGTGATAAAAAATGAAAAACGATAACCCGCTTATCTCGGTTATTATACCGGCTTATAACGAAGAAAAAAACATTGATAAATGTTTACGGTCTATTTCCAACCAAACCTATCCTAATATTGAAGTAATAGTAATAGATGATGGTTCAACGGATAAAAGCGTAAAGATTATTCAGGAGTTTCCCGTACAACTTTTGACCGGTTTGGCACACCAGGGACCTGCAAAAACGAGGAATAAAGGTGTTAAATTTGCTAAGGGATTAATTTTAGTGTTTGTTGATGCTGATATGACATTTTCAAAAGATTTTATTGAAGAGTTGGTACGGTCGGTAATTGAGGGAAAGTATAAAGGCACCTTCAGCAAGGAGGAGTATGTTTCAAACTGGACCAATGACTGGTCAAGATGCTGGAATATAAACAAAAATTTACCTGTAAAAAAAATGATCCCTGATAATTTTTCTGATGAAGGAAAAGATTTTAGGGCTATATTAAAAGATGAATTTAACAGAGTTGGCGGTTTTGATGACACAGGTTATACCGATACTTGGACTTTGGCTCAAAAATTAGGGTACAAGCCTCATTCGATTCACGGGGCGCTATATTACCACGCAAACCCGGATAATTTGAAAGAAGTGTTTGTCCAGGCAAAATGGGTTGCCAAAAGGCCATATAAATATGGTCTAATAGGATGGTTTTATATGGTTTTAAAATCAACTCTGCCCGTCAGCCTGTTAATAGGTTTGATAAAGTCACTAAGGTACAGAGAGCCAAAATTTGTTTTATTTAAAATTCTTTTTGATTTTGCATATTTTTTGGGCCTTTTAGAAATGGTATTTTTTACTAAACTTTCCAAATGATTATCCCAATCCTGTTACTTGCTTTGTGTTTAAGATTAATAGCCCTTAACCAGTCTTTATGGTTGGATGAAGCAATTAGTGCTAATGCAGCCAGACAGTTGGATTTTTGGCAATACGTCACAAGTTATCCGATTGGTGATTTTCATCCACCAGGATACTTTGCCATATTATGGATTTGGTCCCACGTTTTTGGTTTTGGTGAAATTGCATTGCGGATGCCATCAGTTATTTTCGGCAGTTTAACTGTCTTCTTAACATATCTTTTGGGGAAGGATTTATTTAACAGGAGAGTAGGATTGTTATCAAGTCTTTTTTTAGCAATCGGACCGTTACATATTTACTATTCACAAGAAGCAAGGATGTATTCATTTTCAGCATTTGCTGCAACTTTGGCTAGTTTTTGTTTACTTAAATTTTTAAGGGGAGAAAAAATATTTTATATTTTTTATCCCTTATCACTAGGATTGGTTTTATACAGCGACTACCTGGCTTATTTTTATATTTTATCACACATAGCTTATGTATTTTGGCAGGAGAGACGTCAATTAAAAAAATTTTCTCTTAGTTTAATAAGTGGATTAATGCTTGGTATTCCCTGGTTTTTGGTATTGCCGGAACAACTTAAAGGTGGGTGGCAAACAGCTGAAAATATCCCCGGTTGGGCAAAAGTGGTGGGAGGCGCCAATTTTAAAAACCTAGCTTTAGTTTGGGTTAAATCGATTATTGGTAGGGTTTCACTGGAAAATAAAACTTTATATGCATTTATTATGTTACCGATCAGCATCTTTTATATTTGGCTGATGGGGCAAACATTTAAAAAATTTAAAAAAGAAACGAAGTTTTTATTTTGTCTATTAGTAATACCTATTTTAATGGCTTTTGTAGTATCCTTCATGATTCCCGTACTGTCTTATTTTAGGATGATTTTTGTTTTACCCATCTTTTATATCTTAATTTCATCCGGAGTCTTTTTTCTCAAACCATCGCTGCAGCGTTACGCCGCAGTAATTGTATGTGCGGTCAGCATTATTTGTGTACTGTTTTATTACTTAACCCCTAAATTCCAAAGAGAGGATTGGCAAGGGTTAGTAAATTTTCTAAACAATCAAAATTTAAATAAAAGTCTAGTCATTTTTGAGGACAGTAATAAACCGGCCCCTTTTATTTATTATGACAGGCAAAAGATTTTATCCGTTGGTGGAATTAAAAATTTCCCATCCAAATCAGCTGAGGATATTATAGACTTAAATGTTTTAACTAAAAAGACAGATACGATATTTTTAGTTGATTATTTGGTTGAAATTTCAGACCCAAAAAGATTGATTGATCAAAAACTATCTCAATTAAATTGGGTAGTTATTGATGTCCATAATTTTAATGGAGTAGGATTGGTTTATGAATATTCTAAGTCTTATTGAAGTCTGCCGAAAACCGCGGGCTATCAGTCCGCGGACGAAGGCGACGGAAAGAAGTGTTTTATCGGAAAGAGAAACCGCGGGCTTTAGCCTGCGGAGCTTCATTAAAAAACTGTTTTTTTACAGGCAGCATCCGGATGCAGCTTTGCGGTATTTACCAATAGTAAAAATTCTTAAAAAAAACCGATGGGATAATTTAAATATCCTAGAAGTAGGGTCAGGTTCATATGGGATTGCGCCTTACTTAAAGAAAAAAATTACAGGAGTTGACCTTTTTTTTGATGAACCAAACTTCCCACTTCTCGAAAGAATTAAAGGATCTGCAGTTAAACTTCCTTTTAATGATAAACAATTTGATATTGTATTATTATCTGACGTACTGGAACATTTACCACGGGATCAAAGAAAGAAGGCTTTGGGAGAAGCTGTTAGGGTTGGAATGAAAGCCGTAATTATAGGTGGTCCATTCGGCAGTAGGGCAGCTGAGCAGGACAGAGAATTGGCGCAGTTTTCAAAGAAAAAATTAGGTAGGATGCATAAATTTTTTATAGATCATCTGAAATTCGGATTGCCGGAGATAAGTGATATAAAAAGTTATTTAAAAAATAATCCGGGGGTAAAAGGGGTTCAGGTAGAAGGGCAATATTTAAACTTGGATGTTAGAAGTTGGATTATGAAATTTTTTATCTCAGATAATAAGATAGTTTATTATTTTTATCTGAAAGGGTTAATGTATTTAGTGCCACTTTTTAGATATTTGAATAAGAAACCCTGTTATAGAAGTATTATTTTAATTAAACTATGAGCGAGCAAAAGATGTATCACATATGGGATCAGGTGCCGGTGGATTATTACCAGATAGGTACTAAGAACAACCTGTTCCAGAAAATTTGGCACAGGAAAAAGATAAAAAACTCGTTTTCAATATTAAGAGATTTAAAGTTCAAAAACTTTCTGGATATTGGGTGTGCCAGCGGTTATTTTATTTCGGAAATAGCAAAAATTTATCCTCATGTCAAATTTTACGGTATTGATATTTACGATAAAGCAATCAGTTACGCCAAAACTGTATACCATAATATAGACTTCAAGGTTGCATCCGCGGAAAAATTGCCGTTTAAGAATGAAACGTTTGATTTGATAATAAATGTTGAAACAATAGAACATGTAGAAAATCCGGAGAAGGTTTTGGTAGAAATCAAAAGGGTTTTAAAAAAAAATGGTACCGCAATAATAACAATGGATTCAGGCAGTTTGCTTTTCAGGATCGTTTGGTTCATTTGGGAAAACAGCACAGGGAGAGTTTGGAAGGGAGCTCATCTTCACCCGTTTCGACATGATGAGTTAGGAAGGATCATAAATGCAGCTGGTTTTAAAATTAAAAAGAAAATATTCTCAAATTTTGGTATGGAAGTAACATTTGTGTTCAGTAAATGATTTTTATATCTAAAACTTACTGGTTTTTATTATTTATTTTTCTCACAATCACGATAATTTTTTTTCCTGGAAAAATATATGCCTACACGCAGGATTGCGGAGACAGATATTTAACTTTAATTAATCCTGTTAGAGGGAGAGCTTTTTGGAGGGATCAAAGTCTAAAACCAATATCAGACCAATACAATCTGATCTCACAATATAATTTTTCTGCAACATGGTTGGTTCAGTTTGACGCATTACAAGACAAAGAGCTTGTGGAATATATAAAGAGTTTTAATGATTCTCAAGATATGGGTTTATTTCTGGAAATTTCTCCCAATCTTGCTGAAAAAGCCCGTGTAATTTACCAATACGATGCAGCATGGTCTGAACCCCAAGCGATATTTCTATCAGGCTATAGTCAGTCGGAAAGAATAAGATTAATAGACACTCTTGTTAAAGATTTTAGAGAAAATTTAGGCTATTATCCTAAAGCTGTTGGAGCCTGGTGGATTGATTCTTACTCAATCAATTATCTTAAAGAAAAATACGATATTAAAGCGGCATTAATTGTTGCTGACCAAAAAAGTACTGACCGTTATGGAGTTTGGGGACAGTGGTGGGGGTATCCTTATTATCCGTCAAAAGCTAATATTTTAACCCCTGCAGATAATTTAAAAGATAAACAGGATATTGTCATTTTGCAGTGGGCCCAGAGGGATCTGTCTTCGGCTTATGGTGATGGGCCAAAATACTCAAATTATTCTCTTCAGGCAAATGATTATACTAGCTTGGGTCAAGATACACAGTATTTTGAAAAGCTCACAAATGTATATTTAGATTGTAAAAATCCGATTGGTCAAATTACCGTCGGTTTGGAGACCGGCATTGAAAGCGTTGGTAATCTTGACGAGTATAAAAAACAACTCTTGATTCTCCGGAGCATGAAGAATTTAAAATCAGTATCGATGAGTGAATTTGCCTTTAAGTTTGCTGAAGTTTATCCCCAATTCCCTAAAGAGATAACGCTTGAGGATGATAATTCCGTATGGAATTTAAATACCAAATTCAGGTCAAACGGTAAACTAAATGATCTTGTTACGTATAAACAGACAACTTCTTTTAAGGATTATTTTGTAGCTGACAAAAGTAAATTTTTAAACAGAAAGCTTGATGGAGCAATGATAAACGAAAGCGACTTTTTTATGAAATGGTTTATTTTTGCAGTCATAATACTCGGAATATTTTCATACTACAGGAGAAAATTTAAAGTATTTATTATTTCCACGCTTTTTGCAGTAGCCTCTTTTGGTTTGGTATTGAAATCTTATAATGAGTTTGGATGGAAAATATTCTTTGGCTCTGCGGTTGGTCATTTAGCTCTAACCCAAATTCTTTTGATTATTTTATCGTTTTTGGTAATCCTTATCCTGGCAAGATGGAGAAAAGTAAATTTATGGTTGGTGCCTTTGTCTTTTGCATTTGATCCGATAATTCAAGCTTTAAGATTTTCCATCATTTCCGGGCAATATCTACTGGGATTTGCAGTTGACAACCTGAGATTTGTTGGTGTAGCTTTTGGGAGACCTTTCCATTTAGGTTTCGTAAACCAGGATCTTCCTGCATACCAGGCGGCAGCCCTCCTGCGTATTGATTATAATAAGATTTGGAGTCATCCTTTACTCTCGCTTTTTATTTATCCTGTAATACACTTAGGGTTGGCAATAGTTTTATGGTATTTTTTAAATCGTCTTCCCCAAAAAACCAGGAATTTTTTAATTTTGCTTTTATCTTTACTGTTTGCCTGGCATTTAGCTAATATATTTCAAGCTGATCCCAGAGTTGTTACACCGGACTTTTAATATCTGTTAAAATGAGGTAGTGAAAGTAGGTTTAGACATCTCACAGACAGCTCACCCGGGCGGGGTTGCATATTATACTCAAAATCTGGCCGAAAACCTAAGCAGTAATCCAGATCTTGATATGGTTTATTTCTATTCCTCGCTCAGAAAGCCTTACTGCGGAAATTTGAAGAATGTAAAATCTTATCGTTATCCGCCGACTGCTTTGGAGGTGCTTTTTAATAAAATTCATCTTATCCCAATAGAAAAATTTTTAGGGTCTTTAGATGTATTGCATAGCTCTGATTGGACCCAACCCAAAACTAAAGCTAAAAAAATTACTACATACCATGACGTTGTTCCTTTAAAATACCCCCAATGGTCCCATCCGAAAATTGTTGCTGTACAAAAAAGAAGGCTTAAGATTGTAGAAAAAGAAATAGATATGGTGGTTGCGGTCTCGCAGTCAACAAAAAAAGATTTACTTGAAGTTTCGAAAATTCCGGAAGAAAAAATTACAATAATTTATGAGGGGGTAGGGGAACAGTTTAAACCATCAGATCCAGGCAAGGTCCAAATTTTTAAAAGGGAGATGAGATTACCTAATAAGTTTGTATTGGCGGTTGGAGGGATAGGGGAGAGAAGAAATTTGAAAAGAGTTAAAGAGGCATCTAAAAACTACAACCTTATTATTACCGGAGAGAATTTTCCCTGGATTTCAGATGATAAACTTTCTTTGTTATATAACGCTGCAGACGCTTTGCTTTATCCATCGTTCTATGAAGGTTTCGGTTTACCAATACTGGAAGCTATGGCTAGCGGGACTCCTGTTATCACCTCGAGCATTTCCTCAATGCCTGAAGTAGGAGGGGAGGCAGCTGAATATGTCAATCCAGAATCAGTGATAGATATTGAAAATAAACTGAAGGTAGTTATGGAAGATAATAAAAAAAGAGAATCGATGGTAAAAAAGGGCTTGGTTCAGGCTAAAAAATTTTCCTGGCAAAAATGTGCTGAAGAAACAGCTGAGGTTTATAGAAAATTAGTAAAACAATGAAAAAAATTTGGATTGATGTGAAAAATGCTTAAGTTTTATTTGATAACCTTCTTGATCTTAAGCCTGATTCTTTTAAAGTTCTATCAACATCAAATTGATATGGATGGGGTTTCATATATCAGTATTGCCCATAAATATGCCAACGGTGATATTGGTGATGCAATAAATGGTTATTGGGGCATGTTGTATCCGGTTCTGTTGGTACCGCTGGTATTCATGAAAGTTCCCGATTTATTAGCAACCAAGATATTAGCAATAGTGACAGGAATACTGATATTGATTATTTTAAATAGGCTACTGTCAAAATTAAATTTTAATTCAACTTACAAACATATTTTTTTCATAACTGTTATTCCATCATTACTGTATTTTGGCATGGATATATCAACTCCTGACCTGTTGTTAGCCTTTTGGATACTATGTTTTCTTA
>CAZFVS010000032.1:0-6043 GCA_964522265.1 uncultured Gammaproteobacteria bacterium
TACAGAAACTATGCATTCACTATTCAGTTCTCTAAAATCCTTAAAGATTTATCTGATCCATATATTAAAAGATATGTAATTTACCTTAGTGGGGTAATGTCAGTAAAAATACCTCTTGACTATTGGTAATAATTTATGTCTACAATTAGTAAGCGTTAGGAGGTGAAATATTTTGAAAAAAACTGCCCGGGGTTTTACACTTGTTGAGCTTTTAATTGTAATTGCAATTATCGCAATTTTAGCTGTTGTAGCTTTTATAGTTATAAATCCTCTTGAACTAACCAGAAGGGCCAGGGATGCATCCAGACTGTCTGATATTGCCAGCCTTCAGCAGGCAATTACAGTGGCTGTACAGGAAGCCAGCAGCACTCCTGACCAAGTCCTTTGTGTAGGTGGAGGTACCGCCTGCCAGGGTAGAAGCCATGTAGATACCAGAAATTCTAACGGTACTGGTTGGGTGAAGGTTGATTTGAGCTCTCAGAAAGCAGTTTCTGTCCCGACACTGCCGATTGATCCGAACAATGGTGCAACATTCCATTATACTTATTGTGCAGATACAGGGACTGGTGGGACTGTTGCTGATTGGGTAATTTTCACAACATTGGAATCTGACCAGCAAAAAGGTAAGATGACAACAGATGGTGGACCTGATGATGCAAGGTTTGAAGCAGGTACCAAGCTAAGCTTAAACGGAGCAGGAAGCTGTACTTACTAGTGTTTTGAGTCATTAGGCGCTCAGTCTTCCCGGCTGCAACCAGTTATATTGGATGATGGGCGCTTAATGGCTATGATAATATTATTTACACTTGTAGGGTTTATACTTGGTACTATTTTGGGGAGCTTGAGTAAAGCTCTAGCTGACAGAAGTCTGTCAAGAAAATCATTTTGGGGTAGGTCAATATGCACAAAATGTAAAGCTACCCTGAAATGGTATGATCTTATTCCCCTCTTTTCTTATATCTTACTCAAAGGCAGATGCCGCTATTGTCATATTCAGATAGGTATAGAGTTTTTATTTATAGAGACTGTACTGGGTGTTTTAATCGGGGTTCTTTTTTATCTTTCCCTCCCGGATTTTCCCGGACTGGCAGGAAGCTACCAACTGGTTGTTTTTATCTCTAACCTGTTGTTTAAAACATTTATAGTTACTGTTTTGTCAATCATCACCTTAACAGATCTAAAAAAAACATTAATCCCTGATCGGATTATGCTGCCGGCTATTTTAATCGGGTTTGTTTATCTTATTGTTATCAGTATTTATAAAATATATTACCTGTACTATGTTTTGTCACAAAGCGTCATCGGCAAGTTGCTCCTGCCCCCCCGCAGTGATTATTTCTTCAGGCATGCCTTAACTACCGCTGAACCGCTAACCGGAGGGGTAATAATGGGGGTTGTTTTGGGGTTGTTCTTTTTTAGTTTGATTGTCATAACCCGCGGGAAAGGTATGGGTGGAGGAGATTTTAAGCTTGGAATTTTTATGGGTCTTGCATTGGGTTTTCCGGATGCAGTTTTGGCACTGCTGTTTGCTTTTTTATCAGGATCCCTGGCGGGTGTTGCTCTTCTTTTGACAGGCAGGAGGAAATTGGGCCAAACCATTCCCTTAGGTCCATTCCTCTCCCTGGGCAGTATTATTGCCGTCTTTTGGGGGGAGAAAATATTAAACTGGTATATTAAGTTGAAAATATAAAATGTAACTTTGAAGCTGAATTGGGGTATTGACAACTATTTTAATGTATGAAATTATTAATACATAGTTAAAGTTAAGTAACATGAAGACACAACTGCCCAAAACAAATTATCCTAAAGGTTTTACCCTGATTGAACTTCTGATAGTTATAGCAATACTTGCAGTTTTAGCTATTATTGGGTTAGCTGTTTTTTCAAACTTAGGGGCTCAGGCCAAAGCAAGAAATATCTCAAGGAGAGCTGATTTAGATGCCATAGCGAAAGCATTAGAGGTAAATAAAACTACAGGAGGTAATTATGCAGTTTTAGTAGCAACTCAATTTTCAAATGGAGCAATACCAACAACTGATGGTCAGGGTTATCCGTATTGCGGAAATTCAACAGCCAACACTCAGCCGGCAGATCCTGCAGCATGGACAACAGCTTGCCCACTTAATTACAGTGCAATTAGTTTTAGTATTCCTCCTGCAGGTACAGCATGGAAAATCTGCACCTCGCTTGAAGCAGAGGTTAACCCCCCCAAAGCTGCAGTAGTAGCTTGTAAACTGAGTGCACAATAATACACCACAATAGAATCCATCCCCGCTGTAAGTCTTCGACTCCGATGTTTGCAATAGATTTTTTTTAATGTCATAATGGAATCATGCATACAAAAGGTTCTGCCGGAATTATAATTTACGTAACCCTGGGAATTATGATTATCGGAGGCTTAATTTTTGTTTGGAATCTTCAAACAAGACTTGATACAACAGCGATTCAAATTAATAAAACCCCTGTTCCAACTCAAAATATAGACCCTGTCAAGAATTGGAAAACATACATTAATGGAGAATTAGGTTTAAATTTAAAATATCCACCTGATTGGGGTATTTATAATGAAATTACTATTGCCCAGTTTCAGCGTACCAACATAATTTCAATAAGAAAAACAGTCAACCAACTTTTTACAGGGTATTACAACATAGACCTGTTTGATAAGCTGTATTCATTAACACCTGACGGAAAATTTATTCCGGAGTATTTTAACAGTAACCAGCAAATAATCATACAGATTGAATCAGGCAAACTAAAAGATAATTCTAGATACGTTATCTATAAAAATACCGGCATTAATGACCAATCTGCCAGACAACCAATCAATGCATTCATCAGGTTCAAAGATGAAATCATTCAGTTAACACTGAATAGGTATGATGACTACGGGTTGGAAACCTTTAAGCTGATGGTGCGGACAGCTACCCTGATGACTAAAAACTAACGTAATATTTCAGACTCTTTGACATGAGGCAGCATTTAAAAGCAGGAGTTTCATCTGTTCAAAAGGGTTTAAGTTCTGTAGTCTCCAGGTACCAAACAGAGAACCCAGTATTGATCTGGTTTCTGAGCCTTTTTTGCTTCTGGTACCAAAGGAGATTTTCCTTTTGATAACTGTTCTTCTGACTGCTCTTTCTGCCATATTGTTGTCAGAACTTACTCCCTCAAATCTGATGAAGCTAAACATCTCAGGCAGAAACCTTAAGGCTCTGGCACAAAGCTTAGCTTGAGGAGTTTGGGTTTTAATGAATGGTTCACAAACTAACTTTAATTTCTGCTTGAAGTACTGTTCTTTGGTAACTCTTTTCTGCTCTTTCAAACCTACTGGTAAATTGGGATCAGGTCCAGGGTAAAATTTAGCCTCCTCCAAAAGGGTATATATCTTCCTGCCCCATCTTTTTAATGACCTGTCTTTGGGGTTGTCTTCTTTGAGTTTTTTAATATCCCTTAGGTAATGGACCCAACATCTTTGATGAGGACCTAAATACTCATTGTATGATGAGTAAAAGTCAGTTACCAGCACTCCTTCAAAATCTATTCCATCTTCTCCCAAAATTTCTTTAACTACTGTTTTTGATCTGCTTTTTCTGTAAGTGAGTAAATGGAATTTTTGATTTGAAAAACTCCAATGGTATCCATTGATTCCATTTTCCCTTCCGCCTGTCTCATCCGCATAAATGACCTTTGAATTTAGGAGATTTTGTTTAATATTCTGATACTCACCACTACTTAAAGCTGCTTCCTGGTGCAGTATCTCAACTATTTCACCTATTGATAACTCCAAACCATAAAAGGTTTTTAAATGAGCTTTGATTTGATTGACACTTAAATTCTCCTCCTCTCTCATGGCAAAGATAGCTGACATTAAATTGATACCAACCCTACCTTGACCTAAAGCATATTGGGAAAAATCAATCTGTGGGTAAAATCTAATCCTGCAGTTAAAACAATACCTTTTAAACACTACATGCTCTACTACTTCATATTGCACCACCGGAATATCAATAATTTGTCTGGAGTAACAAACTGAAGGTTTTCCCAATGATTCACTACCACAATCAGGGCAAGCATTAAATGAATGGAAAATAGTTTTGGTTGGAGTGTCTAGCTTTCTTGAGAAACCATGCTCCCTTTGCTTTCTTTTACCAACCTTCTTTTTCTTTTTAACATTAGCTTTAACAAAAGAGGGAACTGGTTTAGAAGAATCATCTCCTGAATTCTTTTGTTTCATCTTTTCCTGAAGCTCAATGATTATTTCCTTAAGTGTTTCAATTTCCCTGGCTTGTTTAAAAATAATGGTAATCAACTCACCTTTGGAAAGAGCAGAATAATCTCCGGGCATATCTCAACTTTACATAGTTTGATATAGTTTTGTCAACAAGACTGAGCTGTTACAAACTAACTGTTGTATTGTCAACCACCAAAAAGTTTACTACAATAATACTGTAACATGACAAAACTGTCCGGGAGAGGTCTGACGTTAATTGAGCTTTTGGTCGCGCTTTCAATTATCGCTGTGGTATTCGGGATAATTGTCACCTCAGCAGGAGGTATTCAAAAATACGGTCGGGATGCCAAAAGGCAGGCTGACATAAGAACTATCCAGAGCGCTCTCCAGCAGTACTATGCAGACCAGAATTTTTTCCCTGATGATGATGTAAGCAGTCCGCTTAAGTTAAGCGGTGCGGGTGCTGTAACTTCTTTAACAAATTGTATAGGAAATCCAGCTCCATCCTGTTCTGTTACCAAAACCTACTTAAGCAGTATACCATCTGATCCCACATCAGGGACAACAACTCCTTACTATTATAAGGTCTATGCTTCTTTATCCGATCAGGGTACCAATTGTGATAACAGCACTACCAAATGTTTTTATTATATCCTTTGTGCAAAACTCGAGAATGGTTCAGGTGACCTCTGCAGTGGGGCAACAGGTTACAACCTCAGGGTAACCCCCAATTAAATGGATAAAGGATTTACAATTGTTGAAATATTGGTTGTCATTACACTAATGGCGGTTGCAGCAGTAATTGTAGTGCCTAACTTTAGAAAATTTAACGAAGGCCAGGATTTGACCCAGGCAGTAGACGATTTCAAACAGGCCTTGAGGATTACCCAATCAAGTGCAATGTCCAGTATTAAGTGCTCCTCCTATCCTGCCTCAAAATGGAAGGTATCAGTCAAAAGCGCGCAGTTTCAAACTATCGCTGTGTGCTATGATTCAGTAACCAGCCCTACGCCTGAACCAAGGCAGACTGTCATTTTCCCCTCTTCAATCTCTATATCAGCAGATAGCTGTGGGGCTGGCAGTGATGTTGATGCCGAGATTTACTTCACCACCAATACGGTCAGCTTTATTTGTACAAACGGGGCAACTCCGAACTGGCCTTTTGAAGTTACATTGAAAAGCACGAATAATAACCAGACCCAGGTTGTATTTTTAACCGAAGGAGGACTGATCTACTGATGGATAACAGAGGCCAGTCGCTGCTTGAGATAGTTGTGGCTTTGGGGGTGATAGCAGTCATTGTAGTAGGGTTGACGCTTACTACAGTCATAGGTTTAAGGAACAGCCATTTTTCAAAAACCCAGGCGCAGGCTACCAAATTGGCCCGGGAAGCCCTGGAAAAAGTTAAAATCATCAAAGAGCGTGACCTGGCGGTTTGTGGTCCATCATCAAACAAACAATGGAGTGAATTGTGGGCAAAAAATTTAATTACAGAATGCCCCCCCAGTGGTGAGTGCAAATTTATATTCAAGGATTTAGGGGCTATGAGTTGTTCCGGACCATCCAGCGTATTTTGGTTGGAGCAGTCAGCTAGCCCGGAATCATTAACCGGAACTGATTTCAAGAGGCAGGTGATAGTTGCCGATGAATCGGTTTATGGAGCCACACAGAAGAGGGTAACCGCGCTGATTACCTGGAATGATATTACCGGTGCACATGAGTCCCGTATTGTGACAATTTTGGCCAAATAATTATATGAAAAAGACCAGCAAATTCCGACATTCGACATTCGACATTCGACATTTGAGCTTG